>JARXAF010000021.1 GCA_029865985.1 Verrucomicrobiota bacterium | reverse complement strand
CCGGTCCGTGCCGCACACAACCCATTCGCGGGAAACGTTCAACAGCAACCCCTGTTGAAACGAGGCAGTTCAGCCCTGAGGCGTCATCGAGGAGACCTTCGCCTTCACCGCCGCATCCATCTGGATGATCGGCGGCCAAGGACGATCGAACCCCTCGCCCGCCACCTTACGCGTGGCGTCGAACCCCATTTTTCCGCCCACGCCAATGTGCGAGGTCGCATGGTCGAGCACATCGGACGGACCACGCGTCAGCAAGGTATCGCGCTGCGGATCGGTGTCGGCGAAGAGGTGGAAGAGTACCTCGCGGGTGTCGTGGACGTTCACTTCGGCGTCCACCACGATGATGTACTTCGAGAACATCATCTGCCCCATGCCCCAGAGGCCGTGCATGATCTTGTAGGCCTGCATGGGATAGGTCTTCCGGATGCTCACCACCACCAAGTTGTGGAAGGTGCCTTCCGCCGGCAGGGAGATGTCCACGATCTCCGGGAAGTTCATCTGAAAGATTGGCAGGAAGAGCTTCACCGACGCCGCACCGATGTAGAAATCCTCCATCGGCGGAATGCCGACAATGGTAGCTGGATACACCGCATCCTTGCGATGGGTGATGGCCGTGACATGGAACACCGGGTACGGCTCAGGCAGCGTATAGTAGCCAGTGTGATCGCCGAAGGGACCTTCCATCCGCAGGGGTTCCGTCGGATCCACATACCCCTCGATGACGAAGTCGGCATTGGCCGGAACCTCGAGGTCGTTGGTCTCGCACTTGACCAGTTCGACGGCCTTTTTGCGCAAATACCCCGCCAACAGAAATTCATCCAAGCCATCGGGCAACGGAGCCGTGGCGGCGAAGGGGAACATGGGATCGCCACCAAGAAAGATGGCAACGGGCATGCGTTGACCGGTCTCGTAATAGCGACGGCCATGGCGCGCAGCGACCTTTTGCAACTGCCAGTGCACACCCGTCGTCCGGTCGTCGTAAACCTGGATCCGGTACATGCCCAAATTGCGGGCCCCCGTGTCCGGATCTTGCGTCACCACGCACGGCAACGTGACAAAACGCCCCCCATCGAGCGGCCAGCACTTGAGGATGGGCAGATCGGCCAGCGTCGGCGGCAACGGATCGGTTCCCTTCCGCCAGTCGGGCGCATCGGGCCAGGCCTCCCTGCGACTGGTTGGGGCATCAAATCGATGGATGACCTCCTTGCAAGGGCCGCTCTTCACCGTCTTGGGTTTCGCATGGCGCAAATCCAAGGCCAGCGACAAGAGCCGCAACGCCTCTTTCATGGACGCCGGCGGTCGGGCCTTCATGAGCCCACCCAGTTCAGCAGCCACGTCGTCCACCGAAGCGGCATTCATGCTCATGGCCATGCGCTTCCAGGAACCGAGCGTGTTGATGGCCACCGGGAACGGGGAAACAACGCCCCGGACCGTGGGTTTCTCGAAGAGCAACGCCTTGCCGCCGCCCGGTTTCTTCATCTCACGGTCGGCAATCTCTGTGATCTCCAACTCGGTGGCGACGGGATGCGAAATGCGGATCAACTCACCCGCTTTTTCGAGCAACTCCACCCAGTCCCGGAACGATTCAAACGCCATGCTGGCCCTACGGTACGGCCCGCGGACAATCCCGCAACGATGGGATCTTCAGAATTGAGCGCTCAAGCCAGGAGTGAAGGCACCGGCTTGGCACCGGTCACCTCCGCATCGGTAAGACTCGCTTCGCGTCCCTCGTGGGGAACATGCAGACGGGTGTGATCCAACCCCAATTGGCCCAACAGTGTGGCATGGAAGTCGTGGACACTCACCACATCCTGAACCGCCTTGTAGCCGAACTCGTCGGTCGCCCCGTGGACATGCCCCGCCTTGAAACCGCCACCCGCAACCCAGAGAGAAAACGCATGCCGATTGTGATCGCGCCCGTCTTTGCCCTGAGAGATCGGCAGACGCCCGAATTCGCCGGTCCAGAGCACGATGGTGTCGTCGAGCAACCCACGGGCCTTGAGGTCCTGGACCAATGCAGCACTGGGTTGGTCGGTCATGGCACAGAGGCCCTTGAGCCGCTCAGCGTTTTTGTCGTGAGTGTCCCAAGGCTGGCCGCTCAAGAACAACTGCACGAACCGCACACCCCGCTCGACCAGCCGCCGAGCGATGAGGCACCGCCGCCCGTATTCAGCGGTCACCGGGTTGTCGAGGCCGTAGAGCCGTCGCGTGGCTGCCGATTCCCCGGACAAGTCCATCACCTCGGGCACGGCGGTTTGCATGCGGGCGGCGGTCTCGAATTGGGCCAACCGTGCCTGCCATTCGGAATTGGCCGGATCGCGCTCGGACTGATGCCGGTTCAGACGAGTGATGAAGTCCAATTGATGACGCCGCGCCTCGGCGGAAATGCCGGCCGGGGTTTGCAAATGAAACACCGGCGTCTTGCCACTGCGGAAGGGCGTTCCCTGATACAACGCCGGAAGGAATCCGGAGGACCAATTGCGCTCACCATCGACTGGGAGCCCCCCGGGATCGGACAGCACCACGTACGCGGGCAAATTCTCATTCTCCGAACCCAGACCATACAACACCCAGGAACCCATCGAGGGCAGCCCTGCCAGAAACCGACCGGTGTGCATGATGCGCAACGCGGATTCGTGGTCCACCGACCCGGTGGTCATGGAACGAATCAAGGTGATGTCGTCGGCGATGGATCCGGTGTGCGGCAGCAATTCTGAAAGATGCATGCCGCACTGGCCCTGAGGGCGAAATTGATAGGGAGCCCCCAACACATTGCCCGCCTGCTTGTCGAAGTGAACCTCGAGATCCCCGCCCGGATACGGTTGCCCACTCCAACGATTCAACGCGGGTTTGTAGTCGAAGAGGTCCATCTGACTCGGACCGCCATGTTGAAAGAGACTGATGACAGCCCTCGCCTTGGGACGCCGGTGCGCGGGCGCAACGGCTCCGGCTGCCAGAAGTGGGTCCCTCGACAACAACTGTTGAAGCGCGAGGAAACCCAGGCTTCCGGCCGAACGCTCCAGAAAACCACGCCGCGACAGGAAATCCATGGAGGGGTTCATCGGAGGTAGAGGCAATCGTTGAGGGTGAAGAGCGACTGGGCGAAATCACGCCAAGCCCTCTGTTCGGAATCGGCATGGGCCGCATACAGGGATTGCTGGTGGCGCAGAAACTCTTCCGAGGCCAAACACTCGGCAACATCGGGCTCACGACTGCAAACCAGCAAAAAGGCCCGCTGAATGCGCGCCTTCTCTGAAGCCCCGCATTCCCGATCGAGCCGGAGAACCAAATCCCGGGCCCGCTGCAGCGTGAACTCCGAATTGAGCAAACTCAGGGATTGCAGTGGCATGGTGGTCCGGGTCCGACGGGTACAGTTGAACACCAGCGAGGGTGCATCGAAGTTGGCCAACCAGGTGGGCACCTGCGTTCGGCGGTGTTGGAGATACACCGAACGGGCCCGTGCTCCCGGCGCGGACTCATCGGTCAAAACCTCTCCTTCGCCGTTGCGCGGTGTGGGAACATACGGACCACTGGATTTCGGATCCAAAACCCCGCTGGCCGCGATCATCAGGTCACGAATCCCTTCGGCATCGAGCCGGTGGACGGGGAACCGCCACAATCCCCGATTGGCCGGATCAACGTACATCGACTCCGCGCGAGGCGCACTGGATTGCTGGAATGTCCGGGAACGCACGATCTGCCGGTGGAGATGCTTCAGGCTCCAGCCTGAATTCACAAATTCAGCCGCCAACCATTCCAATAGTTCCGGATGCGTCGGAGAAGCACCACTCAGCCCGAGATTCTCTGACGTCTCCACCAATCCGACACCCCAGCACTGCTGCCAGATCCGGTTGACGGTGACACGCGCCAGCAAAGCCGATTGAGGAGTGCCCGGTGCCGTCAACCAGTGCGCCCAAGCCAATCGCCGGCCAGTGGTCCGTCCGTGAGGGACAGGCATCGCCGCTGGGAGTTTCTGCCCGCGATCCAGAAACCCCGGAAAGGCCGGCTCGACCGGCTCACCCGGGGTCTTGGGGTTGCCGCGTTTGAGCAAGGGCACCGGGGGTGACTCCGGACGCACGTCGCTGACCCACGCAATGCGTCCCGGTTTGGTCAATCGCTGAGCCTGCAGAACAGCCAACTGCCGGTCCCTATCCTGGACTTGAGTTTGCAGTTCCCGTTCGTAGGCCAACCAGCGCTCGTGTTCTGGGGTTGCCACACGCGGAGAAGTATTGATGCGCACCTGATCGACCTGAAAGCCGCGGCCACAACACAACTCAAACGCAAAACCGCCCGTCGGCAGGTCCGATGCTGATAAGGTTAGCGGCTTGCCATCGGCCATCCCATCCACCCAGTGCTGGAGCGAGAATCGGTCTTTCTCCAGACGAGTGATACGGACTCCATAATTGTGCCCGGCCCGATAACCTTGCCCACCGATGCTGCCAATGGACTTGGAGTCCGCACCGGGGTAATCGAGGTGCACGGTGCTGGCGCCGGTGGGATGACCGTCGATGAGCAAGTTGCCGCCGGAATAGGTTCCGCGATCGGCGAAATCGTGGGTGGCCAGCACATAACCAATACGATCGGAATCCTGGGCCTGGCCATCGGTCTTCAATGCGACCAGATCAAAAGTGACCTGGATCCAATCCCCCACCAACGGCGGTTGCCACGTGAACCGCTCGCGAGTGGACAACCACCGGTCCCCGGACCCGCCGCCTTCGATGAGTTGCAGAACGCCCTCCTTCATCCGCGCCGCGGGCCCCACCGAACCGCCGATGGAAACAGGCGGTGAACCGGCGGGTTGGTCATCTCCGGGAACGATGTTGGACCAACGGTCACCGAGAGATCCCGGGCCATCGAACGAGTCTTCCCACAGAGGTTTCAGCGGGGGTCGATGCTCGGCCATCCAGCTCGACAATGCGACATGGGCTTGGGCTTCGCCGGATTCCCAGCGACGCTCGGCCGCCAACCAGGCCTCGTGTTCACCGCTCAGCGGTGCCTCGATGACCCGGTCGTTGGGCTTCACCCAATCCTCGATGGGAAAGGCGGGGTAGAAGAACGCCTGCAAAGCATAATAGTCCTTCTGGGTGATGGGCTCGAACTTGTGGTCGTGGCACTTGGCGCACTGGACCGTCAGTCCCAGCAAGCTCGACCCGATGATTTGCTGGCAGGCTTCCAACGCATAATAGCGGTCCACACGGACCTCGTCCGGATTGCCGTCCGATTCACCGGTACCGTCCTGACCGTTGCGCAGGAAATGGGTCGCTTCCAGCAACTCCCGAATCTCCGGAGTCACCGGATCGCCGGGCTTCCATCCCGCCACTTCGTCGCCGGCCAATTGCTCCCGGATCCAGCGGTCGAAGGGTTTGTCCTGGTTGATCGACCGGATCACGTAGTCGCGGTAGCGGTAGGCCAACGGGCGATCCGAGTCGGCATTGAAGTATCCGTTGGAATCGGCATAACCAACCGCATCCAGCCAGTGCTGGGCCCAGCGCTCTCCATAGGCCCGGGAGGCCAGCAACCCCTCCAACCAAATCTCCGTGGCCTCGGGTCGTTGGTCAGCGACAAAGGCCTCGAGATCTTCCGGCGTCGGAGGCAATCCGGTGAGCACCAACGCCATCCGACGCAGACGGGTCGCCGCATCGGCCTGCCGGCTTGGGGACAGGCCTTGTGCCCGCAAGCGCTTTTCGACAAACCGGTCCAAAGGGCTGACCTGGGATTCATCAGAGGCAAGATCCGACCCTCGACCCGGCACCGATGCTGACAAAGGTTGGAAGGCCCAATGCGTCTGGGCGCGGGTGAAGAGCGACCCCGAAACGGCCGGCTCGGCCGCCTCGATCATTGCCAGCATCGCAACCACGGCAGCCAGCGGAACGACCCGTTGAAAAACAGAAAACCCTCCCGTGTTCAACCAGACTGTCACACCTCTTGAGAACCATGAGGCCCGGCGCGGTGGCATCGATTCATTCATTGGGTGACAACGCCTTCACTCTTTCCTGAATTCCATCAGGGAACAACCGCAGAGCAAGCCGCTGAGAAGCCCCCCCGGCGCTCGACGCCGGGATCGTCGAAAGGTCCTTCCTCCCGCCGTTAGACCCTTCTCACGGTGCTGCCGCAGCACGAGTGTTCGACTTCTGCAGAAAGGTTTTTAATTCATCGCGAGTCACCTCGCCATTGCCATCCGCATCGGCCGCCTTGAACTGGGCGGGTGAGGGCGATTCATCGAGCGTGATGCGGCCATCGTGGTTTCGATCCAGGGCATCAAAAGCCTTGGATCCCCCACGACGCCCCGCAGCAGGACGCGGATTCACCGGCGTTCCGGGAGGCACCTCGGGTAGGTAATATTCGATGTAGCCGAGCATCATCTCCTCATCGGTCTGCTCACCCCATTGCACTCGGCGGGTCGGGTCGGGATTGGCCGGATTGCCGGCGCTGTTGTCGTAGCGGGCGGTACCCTTCAAAACACTGCCGGCCGGCAAGTCGATGTGCTCCGACAATCGGTAGAGCAACTGCCAATTGAAATCATAACGTGGAACATCCAGGAGGGTCTTGGGCGCGCTCCCGGGCCGTTCGAGTTCATACCGGTAGGCCTTCCCGCGGACATGCATGTGCGGCATGAAGGACATCAATCGCGCAGACTGAGGCACCGGGAGCTGCCCCTCCACCTTGAAGTCCGGGTCGCCAGGCGGAATGTCGATGGCGCCGGCGATGGCGCTGACACGCACTTCATGCTTCGGCGGTGCCTTGGAGAACTTCAGTCCCAGGGCGCTCTGGTCGCGGGTCGCCTTGCCCTTGGGAGTGTAATGCAGTTGGAAATGCAGCGTGGATCCGGCCGGGATGAATTTGGCCCATCCTTCCGGATACGAAACCGCCTGATAACCCGGCGCGTAGGCGGCGAGGTAGTTGCTCGTTCCGTCGATGCGGCGGTTCTTCTGGGGTTTCCCGTCCTTGCCCGGCGGCAATACGTACACCAGGACATGGTGGACCACATCCCGTGCCGACGGGCGGATCTCCCACCCCTGAACCCATCGATCACTGTCGAATCCCGTAGGCACCTCGATGTTGACGTAGGGCATGACGCCCGAAGCGGCCACGTCCACCGGTTCCGGAAGCCGGACAATGGCATCCGGCTCGCCCAACTGCCATTCGGAGGGGTAGGTCCGCGGCTTGGGAGCATGGGAAGCATTTCCTTCGGGCCGGCCCCGGTCCATCCATGCCAACAAATCCGCCTTGTCGGCGGCCGGGAGGCTGCGGTCATTCAACCACGGGCTCGGGCCATGAGTCGGCGGCGCGGCAAACCACGGTGGCATGACCCCTTGAGTCACCTGCTTGCGGACCATGCCGGCATGCGCAGCCACCTCGGCGGGCGTGGTCAACGCGAACGGAGCGATGCCTCCCTCTCGGTGACACGGCACACACGACTGCTGCAAGATCCGGGAAATCCGGTTGTGGTAAGTCACCGGCTCGGAAACAGCCACGGGCGCAGCCGATTCGAGAGCGCAACCTGGAACACGAGTGCAGGCCGTTTCGACTCCCTTGCCAGCGAGAACCGACTCGAGCGCAGACACCAGATACCGTTGGTTGGGCGCAGCCTTGGAATAGCCCAGGCCGTACTGATCATCCACGGCTCCTCGGAATTGAACCGTGCGAGCGGCATCCAAGACGAAAACCTCCGCG
>JARXAF010000054.1 GCA_029865985.1 Verrucomicrobiota bacterium | reverse complement strand
CGGGAAATCGCCGGGTGCCTGACGGGCTACCGGGTCATTGTCGACAAGAGCACGGTCCCGGTGAAGACCGCAGAGAAGGTGGCTGAGACCATCAAGCGCTACCGGAAGACCGATGCCGATTTCGATGTGGTGAGCAATCCGGAGTTCTTGCGGGAAGGCTTTGCCATCGACGACTTGATGAAGCCCGACCGTGTGGTCGTTGGGACCTCCAGTGAACGGGCGGCCGCCAAGATGCGGGAAATCTACGAGCCCTTCCGGGCGCCGATCATCGTGACCGACGCCAATTCGGCCGAATTGATCAAGCATGCGGCCAATTCCTTCCTCGCGCTGAAGATCAGCTATGCCAACGCGCTATCGGTGATTTGCGAGGCCAGTGGCGCCAACGTGCAGGAAGTGACCCGGGGCATGGGGCTGGATGCCCGCATCGGCACGCGATTCCTGCAGGCCGGTCTCGGTTTCGGCGGCTCGTGCTTTCCCAAGGACCTGAGTGCTTTCATCAAGATCAGCGAGCAATTGGGATACGATTTCCGCCTGCTCAAAGAAGTTCAGCGGATCAACGCCACGCAGATGGAGCGGTTTCATCAAAAGATCACCGACACGCTGTGGGTGCTGAAGGAAAAACACATCGGTGTGTTGGGGTTGACCTTCAAGCAGAACACCGATGACGTGCGCAATTCGCCGTCCATCGACCTGTGTCATCGCATGCTGGCCGACGGGGCGCGGTTGCGGGTGCACGATCCCAAGGGCATGGAAAAAGCCCGGGCATTCTTTCCCGCGGGTGCGGCCGTGGATTATGTTGTCGAGGCGGAATCGGTGGCGGCAGGCTGCGATGCCTTGGTGATTGCCACCGAGTGGTCGGAGTTTGGTCGCCTTGACTGGGCTCGCATCAAGTCGTCCATGGCGACGGCCATTGTCTTCGACGGCCGGAATTTGTTGGACCCGGTGGAAATGAAGCAACTGGGCTTCCTGTATCGCAGCATCGGTCGCTGAAGCCGGGCCGCTCAGCGGTTTTAAGACGGTTCAAATCAGCTTATGAAAATCCTCGTGACCGGCGCGGCCGGATTCATTGGTTTCCACACCGCCGAGTTGCTGCTCGGTCGGGGTGATGAGGTGATCGGACTCGATAATCTCAACGACTACTACGACGTCAGCCTCAAGGAGGCTCGACTGGCTCGACTGCAACTGCACCCGGGATTTCGCTTTCACCGGTTGGACTTGTCGGATCGTGCCGGCATGGAGGCGCTCTTCGCGCAGGAAAAACCCCAGCGGGTCATCCATTTGGCCGCGCAGGCCGGTGTGCGGTATTCGATTCAAAATCCGCACGCCTACGTGGATTCCAACCTCGTGGGCTTCATGAACATTCTGGAGGGATGTCGCCACCACGGGGTGGAGCACCTCGTGTATGCTTCTTCTTCGTCGGTGTATGGCGCCAACACGACCATGCCTTTCAGCGTGCACCACACGGTGGATCATCCGTTGAGCCTGTACGCCGCTACCAAGAAGGCCAACGAGTTGATGGCGCACACGTACAGTCACTTGTACCGGTTGCCGACCACGGGTTTGCGATTCTTCACGGTGTACGGCCCCTGGGGACGCCCGGACATGGCCATGTTCCTCTTCACGAAGGCGATCCTGGCCGGCAAACCCATCGAGGTGTTCAACCACGGGAAGATGCGGCGGGATTTCACCTACATCGACGACATCGTCCAAGGCGTGGTGCGCACCTGCGACCGCGTGGCTCCGGTGAATCCCGAGTGGAACGGGGCTGAGCCCGACCCGGGCACCAGTTCGGCGCCCTACCGCATTTACAACATTGGCAACAATCAGCCGGCTGAATTGCTCCACGTCATCGATTGTCTGGAGAAGACCATCGGAAAGACCGTGGAGAAGCGCTCGCTGCCCATGCAGGCCGGTGACGTGCCGGCGACCTACGCCGATGTGGAAGACCTCACTGAGGCGGTGGGTTTCAAGCCCGCCACGCCGATTGAAGCGGGCATTGAGCGGTTCGTCGCCTGGTACCGCGAATACTACGGCATCGGCCGCTGAAATCGTCATGGCCGCTCGTGTCATTGAAGTGGCTGCTGGTTTGGTTGAGCGCGATGGACAAATCCTCATCACCCAGCGCAAGGCTGGTTCCCACTTGGCGGGGTTGTGGGAATTTCCCGGAGGCAAGCGGGAGGCAGGTGAGAGTTGGGAAGACTGCCTGATCCGGGAGTTGCAGGAGGAATTGGCCATCACCGTGAGCGTGGGCGAACTCCGGCACGAGACAGTGCACCATTATTCGGAGAAATCGGTGCATCTGCGATTCTATGCGGCAGGGTTGATTTCTGGGGAACCGCGCGCCATCGACTGTGCGGCCGTGGCTTGGGTTTCACCCAAAGACCTTTCGGGTTACGCCTTTCCGGAGGCGGATCGGGAGTTGGTGGCTCAATTGGCTCGATGAGGGTCTTGTCTCCGTTCTGGAATAGGTGGACGGATCCGCATGGCATCGTTTGCCCACGAAGCAAAGCAGGACCATCCTCAGCGCGTGGCGAAGGATCAGAACAAGTCTCCCGGAGCATCGGAGTTCATCCGCATCCAAGGGGCGCGGGAGCATAATCTGCGGAACATCTCCGTGGATATTCCGCGCGGGAAATTTGTGGTGGTGACTGGTGTCAGCGGTTCCGGCAAGAGCACGCTTGCTTTCGATATCCTCTTTGCCGAAGGGCAGCGCCGATTTTTGGACTCGATGAGCGCCTACGCGCGCCAGTTCGCCGATCCCATGTCCCGACCCGAGGTGGACCTCATCACGGGCCTGCCTCCGTCGGTGAGCATCGAGCAGGGGACCACTCGCGGTGGCGGCAAGAGCACGGTGTCCACCGTGACCGAGGTCTACCATTTCATCCGGTTGCTTTACGCCCGATTGGGGGTGCTTCAGTGCCCCGATTGTGGTGTTCCCGTAGAGACGCAAACCCGTGAGGAATTATTGGTCACTCTGGATGACGCGGCGCGGCGGCGAGGGCCGTTGACGCTCTTGGCCCCGGTGATTCGAAACCGCAAGGGCTTCCACAGCGAGGTGGCGGAATGGGCCCGCCAGCGGGGGTATGCAGAATTGCGGGCCGACGGCCGGTTGGTTCCTGCGGATGAGAACTTCCGGCTCGACCGTTTCAAGGAGCACGATGTGGAAGTGGTGACGGGTGTTTTTCGGGCAAGCGATGCCTCCGAGGTTCGCTTTCGCCACATCGAGCAAGCCCTTGAAGTGGGCAAGCACACTCTATTCGCACTCGATCACAAGGGACACCTGACTGTTCATTCGGACGAACGGGGTTGCCCGAAATGCCGACGTTCGTTCCCGCCGCTGGACCCCAAGAACTTCAGCTACAACTCCAGCCAAGGCTGGTGCCTGCAATGCCGCGGTTTCGGTGAGTTGTTCCATTTGCCCGATGTGGAGCGCGGGGCCAACGCCGATGCGGTCGAGGAGTCTTGGTACAGTTGGGCCGAATCCCGCGAAACCTGCCCGTCTTGCCAGGGAGCCCGCCTCAATCCGGTCGCGCGTGCGGTGCGATTGCCACTGGGCGAAACGTCGGCCGGTCAGCCGACGGTCGAGGAGATGGGGCGATGGTCCGTCGAGGAGGCCCGCGCTTGGTTTGACGCCCTTCGGCCGTTGGGTCGGGCCGCCGAGATTGCCCGCGACATCTTGCCGGAGATTCGTGAGCGCCTGAAGTTCCTGGGTGAAGTGGGTTTGGGTTACCTGCAATTGAGCCGCAGCGTGACGACTCTGAGTGGTGGCGAAGGACAGCGCATCCGCTTGGCCGCCCAATTGGGTTCCAATCTCAGCGGAGTGCTGTACGTGCTTGATGAGCCCACGATTGGACTTCATGCCCGCGACAACCACCAATTGCTGGACGCCCTGGAAAAGCTGCGTGCCCGGGGCAATTCCCTCGTGGTGGTGGAGCATGATGAAGACACCATGCGTCGCGCTGATTGGATCCTGGACCTGGGACCGGGTGCGGGCGTTCGGGGCGGTCAGGTCATCGCAGCGGGCACCTTGCAGGATCTCCTGCAGCATCCGGATTCCGTGACGGGTCACTGCCTTCGAGAACACCCACCGCGCCCAGCCCGTGGTGAGCGTCGTCCCGTTGAAGTGGCAGGCGTGCGAAAGTCGCGCAGCAAGGCGGCGAAGGCGGCCGCTTCTGGGGGTGGGCTTGAATGGTTGACAGTGCATCGAGCGCGGTTGAACAACCTCAAGGATGTAACCGTGTCCTTTCCTTTGGGGCGTTTGGTTGTGGTGACCGGGGTGAGCGGGTCGGGCAAGAGCACGCTGGTGAAGGAGTGCTTGGTGCCGGGCGTTCGGGCGGTTCTGGCCGGTGACGATGAAAAGAAAACGCGAGGCTTGGCCGGCGGCGTCAGTGGCCTGGGAACCCTGCGTGCCGTGCACGAAGTGGATCAGACTCCCATTGGCCGCACGCCTCGTTCCACTCCGGCGACCTATGTCGGATTTTTCGATGATATCCGCGCCTTGTTCGCCCAGGTGCCCGAAGCGCGTATGCGTGGCTATGGTCCGGGGCGCTTCAGTTTCAATTCGGCTCAAGGTCGATGCCCCCATTGCGAAGGAGCAGGAGTGGTGAAGATGGAAATGAACTTCCTGCCCACGGCCTCGGTGAACTGCGAGGCCTGCGGTGGAAAACGTTTCAATGCGGGTACGCTCGAGATTCGATACCAAGGCAAGTCGATCGCCGAGGTGTTGCAGTTGTCCGTGGCGGAGGGCATCGAGTTCTTCGCCCACCAACACCGTCTCCGTCGTCCTCTGGAGGCCCTGAGGGATACCGGTTTGGAATACCTTCAGTTGGGTCAAATCAGTCCGACGTTGAGTGGTGGCGAGGCTCAGCGGATCAAGTTGGTGACCCACTTGCTCAGTGGGCTCAAGTCTGCTGCGATGGAGCGGGAAAATGCGGATTTGATCTCTTCCCGTAAGGTGCCAGGTCGACCGTTGCCCCGGGACCTCTTCGTTCTGGAAGAGCCAACCCTGGGACTGCACATCCAGGACGTTCGTCGCTTGGTGGCCGTGCTTCAACGCCTGGTGGATGCGGGCCATTCGGTCATTGTGATCGAACACAACCTCGACCTCATCGCCGAGGCGGATTGGGTCGTGGATCTGGGGCCCGAAGGCGGCGGCGGTGGCGGTCTTGTGGTGGCTGAGGGAACCCCGGAGCAAATCGCCGCCGATCCCATTTCCCACACCGGTCGCCACCTGCGACAAACCCTTGCTGCTGGTAAATCCTAGCCGGCGAGAATTCGCCGCTTGGAAATTGAGGGCGTTGCGGAAGAAGGCGCAGCCCTCACGACCGATTCTGCTGAGTCGTTCCTGATCAGGCCAGCGGAGACAAATCCCGGTGCCAGGGAGTGCTCTGCTCGTAAGCGTGGGCGATTCGGAACAAGGTGGACTCGCCGAAGGGCTTGCCGAGCAATTGCAGTCCGATGGGCAGTTTCGGATCCGAAGCGAATCCGCAGGGCAGGCTCAGTCCGCAAATGCCGGCCAAGTTGCAGGAGATCGTGAACACGTCGCAGAGGTACATTTGCAACGGGTCATTGGACTTCTCGCCGACCTTGAAGGCCGGTGCGGGAGTGGTCGGGGTGACCAGGGCGTCGACCTGCTCGAAGGCATTGAGGAAGTCGTTGCGGATGAGGGTGCGGACCTTCTGGGCCCGGATGTAGTAGGCGTCGTAGTAGCCGCTGCTGAGCACGTACGTGCCGAGCATGATGCGCCGCTTGACCTCGGGGCCAAAACCCTGGCCGCGCGTTCGGCTGTTGAGTTCCATGGGGGTCGCCCCATCGACCCGTGCGCCATAGCGGATGCCATCGAAGCGAGCCAAGTTGGCTGAAGCCTCGGCGGGCGCGATGATGTAGTACGTGGCGGCCGCGTACTCGGTATGGGGCAGGGAGACTTCGACGATTTCGGCGCCGAGGGACTCCAATTGCCGGACGGCCGCACGCACCGACGCATCCACCTCCGGGTGCATGCCGCCGATCATGTATTCCTTGGGCAGGCCGATGCGAAGCCCCTTCAGCGATCCGGAAAATGCGGCCCGGTAATCCGGAACCGGTTCCTGCATGGAGGTCGAATCCATGGGGTCGTGGCCGCTGAGTACCTGAGTCATCAGGGCGGCATCGGTCACGTCTTTGGTGAACGGACCAATTTGGTCGAGCGAACTCGCAAAGGCCGTCAAGCCGTAGCGGGAAACCCGACCGTAGGTGGGCTTGATGCCCACTACACCGCAGAGCGCGGCCGGTTGTCGTATGGATCCACCCGTATCGGAACCGACGCTGGCGAAGCATTCATGCGCGGCGACGCTGGCAGCGCAGCCACCGGAGGATCCTCCTGGAATGCGGGTGGTGTCCCACGGGTTGAGCGTGGTGAAGAAGGATGAGTTTTCGGTCGAGCTGCCCATGGCGAACTCGTCCAGGTTCAGACGTCCGAAAACCACCGCGCCTGCCTGCTTCAGCCGTTGCACGACCGTGGCGTCGTAGGGCGAGACGAAGTTTCCGAGGATGCGCGAGCCACAGGTCATCGGCTGCCCGCGCTGGGCGATGACATCCTTCAGGCTGATGGGCACTCCCAGAAGCGGTTGTTCGGCCGGGTGGGTCGAGCCCGAGGCGCGGAGGCGGTCGGCTGCGTCTGCCTGTTCCAAGGCATGCGCGACATCGTAGCTCAGGTACGCTTTGACCTGCCCATCCACCCGCCCGATTTGGTCGAGACAGGCCTGGGTGGCTTCGCGGGAGGAGACTTCTCCCCGGTGGATCCGGTGAGCGAGTTCAGAAACGGTGATTCGGTGAAGCATCGTCGAGGGAGAATGGAACAATCGATCGGCTTTGTGCGAAAGAGCAAACGGACCTCGACTGCGTGAAAGAAACTCGAGCCGTCGTTCGAATCAGGAGGGAGAAACCTGGTTTGTTTTCCATGGAACCCATCGAGGCCCTGGTGGCCCTGAACCTCATCTCGGGCGTCGGCCCGATCCGAACGCGCCATCTTCTGGACCATTTTGGGGGCGATCCCGTGGCTGTATTGAGGGCTTCGCAATCCGAGTTGGACCGGGTGCCAGGTGTTGGCGAACAGATCGCTGCGGGTATCGCCCGCTGGGAGACAGAAGTGGATTTGGCGGGCGAAATGCGCCGGATCCAAGAGTCCGGGGTGACGGTGCTGGGGTTCACCGAAGCGGAGTATCCGGCGCTCCTCAAACAAATCTACGATCCGCCTCCTGTGCTCTATGTGAAGGGGCGCTTGACCCCGGAAGACATGCAAGGGGTGGCCGTTGTGGGTTCCCGCCTGACCACCTCCTACGGCATGGAAGTGGCGCGCAAACTGGGGTATCAATTGGCTTTCACTGGAGTCAGCGTCGTCAGTGGCGGCGCGCGTGGGGCCGATACGGCGGCCCATCAAGGTTCCTTGAGCGCTCAAGGGCGGACCGTTGCGGTCTTGGGTACGGGCATTGACCGGGTCTTTCCGGTAGAAAACAGGGATCTCTTCGGCCGCATTGCCGAGTGCGGTGCCTTGGTGACGTCTTTTCCCTTCGGACGCTCGGCCGATCGCGGCACGTTCCCGTCACGGAACCGGATTGTCGCCGGGATGACCCTGGGAACGGTGGTGGTCGAAGCCAATTTGTCGAGTGGTGCGTTGATCACAGCCAATCTGGCCAATGACTACGGTCGACAAGTCTTTGCGGTGCCCGGCCGCATCGACAGCCCACGCAGTAAAGGGTGTCACGACCTCATCAAAAAAGGAGCCAAGCTCTGCGAGGGTATCGAGGACATCTTGAGTGAGTTCGAATACCGGTTTCCGGGATCCAATCGGTCCGAGGGCGAAGCCCAGCAGCAGGAGTTCCCGGCCATCACCTTGAATGCGGCCGAGCAGGCGGTGTGGGACTGTCTCGGTCGGGAGACCTTGGAAGTGGATTTGATCATCCGAGGGTCCGGATTGCCTCCGAGCGGGGTTCAGGTGGCTCTGTTCAGCCTCGAACTCAAGCGGCTCATCCGACAGTTGCCTGGACGACGGTTTGAGCGAGTCTCATCCGAGGGCTGATCATGGGGTTCACAACCCGCTTCAGGAGCCTCCCTGTTCGCCACCTCGTTGACGACCGGATCGTCCGGCTGTTATGAACCCGGCGCCGATGAAGAAACCTGCTGCTGCACCCCAACCACGTTACCGCCGAATCCTTCTCAAACTGAGTGGTGAGGCCTTGGGGGGTGGAGCGGGGCAGGGCATTGATCCCTTGGCGGTCCACGACATGGCTTGTCAGGTGGCCGAAGTGCAGCGACTCGGAGTCGAGGTGGTGATCGTTGTGGGAGGTGGCAATATCTTCCGCGGGCTTCAAGGCAGCGAGAAGGGTATCGAGCGAGCCACGGGCGACTACATGGGCATGCTGGCCACCGTCATCAATGCGCTGGCTTTGCAAGATGCGCTGGAGAAGGAAGGGGTCGCCACCCGCGTCCAGAGCGCCATCAACATGACTCAAATTGCTGAACCCTTCATCCGTCGTCGGGCGGTGCGCCATCTGGAGAAGGGGCGTGTGGTCATCTTTGCGGCTGGAACAGGCAATCCCTACTTCTCGACCGACACGGCGGCTGCTTTGCGGGCCAATGAAATCGGAGCCGAGGTGGTGCTCAAGGCCACCAAGGTGGATGGCATCTACGACAAGGATCCCAAGAAGCACTCCGACGCCAAGCGCTACGACCAAGTCAGCTACACCACCGCCCTCGAGAAGCAACTCAAAGTCATGGATGCCGCGGCCTTTGCTCTGTGCATGGACAACAAGATGCCCATCGTCGTGTTTGATTTCTTCAAACCCCACAACCTGCGCAACGTGGTGCTGGGCAAGAAAGTCGGCACCCAGGTGGTGGCTTGAACTCTGTTCTGCAAATCCCTTTCCCCAACCGATCCGAACCCAAAGAACCATCGCCATGACCATCGATGAAGTGCTCTTCGACGCCGAGGAGAAGATGCTGAAGACCGAGGACCACGTTTTGAACCAGTTTTCCGGGGTCCGCACCGGCAAGGCGACGCCCTCCCTCATTGAGAACGTGATGGTGGAGGCTTACGGCTCCAACATGCGTCTCAAGGAATTGGCTACCATCACTGCGCCCGAGGCTCGCATGCTCATGGTTCAACCCTTCGACCAGTCCAACATGAAGGCGGTTGAGAAAGGTATTCAGGCATCCGGGTTGGGGCTCAATCCCGCCTCTCAGGGCCGGTTCATCCGCATCGTGCTGCCCGACCTGAGCTCCGAACGCCGTCAGGAATTCGTCAAGATTTGTAAGCGCATCTCCGAAGAGGGACGCGTCGCCATCCGCAACGAGCGGCGGCAGGCCATTGAGGCCTTGAAGAAGACCAAGAATGACGGAGGAGTGTCGGAGGATGCGATCAAGACCGCAGAGGCCGATATCCAGAAGTTGACGGATTCCTTCATTGCCAAGGTCGATCAGCATTTGGTGGTCAAGGAGAAGGAAATCATGACGGTCTGAAGTCGTTTTCATGCAGGGCAGGCGGTTCGATGGCAGATTGGGTGTTTGTTCTTACTGGGAACAAAACACCGATTGACATCGTTGAAGGGCAGGGGTAGCGGTTGGAGAGTTCCCCACTCGCGGTATCTTTTGTAGGAGACCTCATGCCCTTGCCCCGGATCTCAGAGACGGAATGGGAGATCATGCGGATTGTCTGGAAACGACATCCGGTGACCTCGGCGGATGTCATTGCCCAACTCCAAAAGGAAGACGCGTCTTGGAGAGCTGTCACCGCCAAGACCCTCCTCAACCGACTCGTTCGCAAGGGGGCGTTGTGTTATGAGGCCATTGGGCGGGTTTATCACTACAGCGCCACGGTGTCTGAGGCCGAGTGTGTTGCCGCGGCCACCCGTTCTTTTCTCGAACGCGTCTTTGGTGGATCCCTCACCGGTATGATGGCTCACTATGTGGAGAGTCGGAAACTCTCCCAAGCACAGTTGAATGAATTGCGTCGGATTCTCGAATCGGACTCGTCCCAGTAGGCGCTTCCAGCTTCAGAGTCGTATTTGGAGTCGGGTCAACAGGTAGGCAAGCAACCTGCTCACTCGGTCGGACACGTTCTGACATGAGTCCGGAGGTTATTCGCAATCTTGGATGGGATCTTCTCAGCGGTTCCGCCCACGCTGCGCTGCTGGGAATACTTGTGCTGGGGGTTCGGCTTCTTCTCCGGCGGCATTTGGCTCCCCATTGGCGGTTGGTGTTGGGAAGTCTGGTGCTGGCACGGTTGGTTTGGCCTTGGGAAATTTCAACGCCAGTGAGCCTCTTCAACGTCACCGCCACCTGGTTACCTCCCATCAATGCCTGGTCGTTTCCCATCGATGGATGGCGATGGGGCCTAGGGGTCTGGGCTGCGGGTGTTGCTGTGCGACTCACTGGGATCATTGTGGATTGGAGCCGGGTGCAGCGTTGGATAAATCAATCCCAATCCGTGGATTCCCGGTTGATCGCGCTTTGGGAACAGACCTTGCAGTCGGGGCCGAAATTCTTGCTTCGGGTTCCCATCCGGCAAACCCCTGAGGTGGCCAATCCGTGTGTGGTTGGGTTGCTTCACCCCTGCCTACTCGTGCCGTTGGATCTGGGGAGCCAGTTTTCCGTCGAGGAGATCCGGTGGATGTTCCTGCATGAGATGGCCCACCTCCGGCGCGGTGATCTTTGGCTCAATGGGGTTCTGGAAGCGGTTCGGGCCTTCCATTGGTTCAACCCGGTGGTGGGATGGGTTTTGCAGCGGTGGCGTGAAGATCGCGAAGAAGCGTGTGATGTTCACGCATTGTCGGCCGACGGGGTTCATCCGGGGCCCTATGGACGGGTGTTGTTGAAGTGTCTCCAAGGATCGGAGATCGATGGTGGAAATGCGGTAGCCGTGGGTTGGCCAGGGGTCATGACCGCTGCGCCTCGATCCCTCGTGCACCGGATCGAATCCATCGCCCAGTTCCGGGCGGGACGGCGGACTTGGGTGGTGGGAGGTTGCACCGCGCTGTCCATCGCTCTTCTGGGGTTGACCGACCAAGAACCCATGCCACCCAGACGGCTTTGGTTGCTCAAATCAGAGACTTCATCCCGGGTTTTACAGGCCGATCCGGTCGCACCCAGCGTTTGATACCCAAGTTTGGGCTTGGGACAGTCAGTCTCCCGAAACGCTGTGGAATGGAACCTGGTTTGCAGGTCAGAAAGAGCTCCACGTTGCCTGATAAATCCTAACGTGTTTCCGGAGGCAGCCGGAGCGTGCTGTCCAAAGGTCGGATTTCCGGAAGTGTCTTCGATTCCACGCCGCCACCGAGTCGGGCCAGTCGCTCACCGCTGGGGCGGACCATGCGCTCGTAGCTGCCCACGGCGTCATCATAGGCCTTGGTGGCCTTGCCCAATCCATCTCGGATCCGTTCGAAGTGTTCCACGAACCGGTTGACCCGTTCATAGAGGGTCTGAGCGGCCTCGGCGATTTGTTGCGCATTCTGGGATTGCTCATGGACCTGCCAACTCACCGCCACGCTCCGCAGCAATGCGATGAGGGATGCGGGTGTCGCCAAGAGGATGTGGCGTTCGGCAGCCCAGACGATGAGGTCCCGGTCCCCCTCCAGCGCAGCACTGAAGAGTGATTCGGCCGGAACAAACAGCACCACATGGTCCAGCGCGTTGTTGAATTGGGCCGGATAATCCCGATCAGCCAACGCCTTGATGGTGGTTTTCATCTTGGCGGCGTGCTCCGCCAGGGCGGCATTGCGGCGGCCCTCCTCTTCGGAATCCACGGCGGCTAGGAACTCCAGGTCCGGGACCTTCGAGTCCACAATGATCACCCGGTCGCCCGGAAGTCGGACGATAAGGTCGGGTTTGGAATCTCCTTCGCGGACCTGTTCCACGAAATCGCAGTGGGCGCTCATGCCGGAAGCCTCCACCACTCGTCGCAAGGTTTCCTCGCCCCAACGTCCCCGGGCCTGATTGGAGGAGAGGACGGCGCGGAGCCGGTGGGTTTCGCTGGAAAGGGTTTGGCTGTGCGTCGAAAGCTGCTCCACTTGCCGTCGGACCTCGCCCAGGGCGGTGGATTGCAGGGATTCGCTTTGCTGGAGTCGGGCTTGATAGACCTTGAGCTGATCTTCCAGCGGCTTGACCAGCGATTCGATGCGTTGTTCCCGCAAGGACAGGTCTCCTTTGGCGGACTCCTGGAAGCGGGTGAACGTTTCATTGGCCAGACGCAGGAACTCGGGCCCGTTTTGCTTGAGGGCATCGGCGCTCAGGCCTGCGAAACTTTGCTTGAGCTCGTGAAGCGCTTTCTCCTGGGAGTTTCGCAATTCGGTCACCCATTGGGTGTGGGTTTCACGCAAGTTGCGCTCGGATTCCTCGTGGACACGCTGCTGTTCGACGAGGTTGGCCTTGGCAGCGGCCCCTTCCGCCGTGGCCGTGGCCAAACGGTTTTGGGTTTGGGCCAGATCGTTGCGGAGGGAGACCGATTCCGTCTCCTTCTCCCGTTGGGATTCAATGGCCTGCTTGGCCTCCCGAAGCGCGGCATCGCGGGCGGCCTCTGCGGCGGCGGCGGCGGCCTGGGCGTTGGCGGCCCGGGTTTGCCATTCCTGGGCTTCGGTCTCGCGGCGGATCGACTGTTGGCGGAGTTCCGCCTCGAGTGCCGAGGCGGTTGAACCCGATCCGCGGCGCAGGCCTCGCACGATCCAGCCTACCGCCAAGCCCAACAACAGGCCGACCAACAATGTCATGACACGCTCCGCGGAATTCACTCGACCAGTGACCCAAAAGGCGGTCGCAGGACGCAATGTCTTTCTGCCCCCATTTCGCGTGCTTTGAAGCACTGACCAACTTGGCCGGGGCGCGAACTCAGAACCGGAACTTTGGATCGGAAAAACAGCGGACGGTGATGGGTTCCTGTTTCCCGAAAGGAGTAGGGGGATTTCTTGGGTAAGCCCTCGACAGTAACCTCATCGGAGTAGCGGGTTTCCACCGATGGCGGGACGCGCGCCCAGCAAGCATTTTTGGAAGAGCCAGCAGGGACTCCTTCGATGCACGAGAGTCCGCTCGGTGAACCCAGTTATGAAACAGTCCAGCTCCACCTTGTTGCCCCCCACCTCGAGTGTGTCGTCTCGCCCTGAGAGTGTTTTGAAGCCGGTTCCGGTGCGATTCGAGTTCCGGGATCCCACCGCACTTTCAGTGGCCGTAGCCGGCACGTTCAACGATTGGGATCCGAAGAAACACACCCTTCAACACAACGGGGACGGAGTCTGGTTTCGCGAAGCCAAGCTCCACCCCGGACAACATGAGTATTGCATGGTCGTGGATGGTCACTGGATGCCCGATCCGGTGGCTCAAGAATCTCGGCCCAATCCCTTCGGGGGACGGAATTCGGTGCTGATGGTTTCAGCATCGCGCAACGGATCCTCCCCAGCCCGAAAATGATTTCCCGGAACCCCACAAACCACCGGACAACAGAAAGACCCACCACCATGGACAGAACTACACCGGATATCGGCCACGACATGAATCGACTGGCTGAAGACGCACGAGCGCTGATCACCGCCACCGCAGACGTGGCGGGTGACAAAGTTGGAGAGGCTCGAAAACGACTGACCCTCGCCCTTGAAAACGGTGAGGAACTCTATCACCGGGCCCGGGACCGAGCCATAGCGGGAGCCAAGGTCACCGATGCCGTCATCCACCAACACCCCTATCAAGCCATTTTGGTGGGAGTCGGTGTCGGAGCTCTGCTGGGGTACTGGATGTCCCGTAAATCCGGCCGAAATGGCGGATGAACCCTATGGAGCAAACCGACGACAACCCATTGGACTGGGGGCCCATCCTCAAGCGTTTCATCCGACGACTTCTCGCGCTCGGTGAGAATCGGTTGGAACTCCTTTCAGTCGAGGTTCAGGAGGGGCGTGATCGACTGATCCAGGACTTCTTGCTCGCCTTGGCGGTTGCCGGGTTTGCCATGATCGCTTTGCTGGCCGGTTCGGCAGCGCTCGTGGTGATGTTCTGGCCTCACTCCGCGCTGGCGGTGCTCTTGGGTTTGATGACCGTCTATGGAGCGGTTGGGGTGGGTTTGTTCGTTCACCTCAACCGCAGACTGAGGGCGTGGCAGGTGCTCTCTGCTTCTCTCGAACAACTGCGCAAGGATCGCCAATGTTTGGATCATTTCATTCCATGACTCCTTTGGAGACCCGCAAACGCTTGTTGGTTGCTGAAAGCGACCTCCTCCGGGTGCAGTTGTCCGAGGATGGTGAACGGTTGAAATCCGCCTGGGATCGATCTGCGGTCCGGGCCCGATTTTGGAGCGGTCTGGTCGCATCGTTGGCCGTGCTGATGACTGGCCTCAGCGCTTTGCGTCAGAACACCTCTGGTGACGCATCCAAGCACGCGTCATGGGGCGGACGGTTCCTTCAGGGTGCCAGTCTTATCTCCACCTTGTGGCTGAGTTGGAAACGCGCTCGAGGCGGTTCCTCCTGACCCCCACTGCGGCCTTCTTCTGGTCGATATTGGACCTCTTTCCGCTGCCAAAACATCCCCATACCATGAAAACTGAACCGATCTACAACCACCCGCGCCCGGCCCACGCAATTGAGAAACCGCCGGAGGTGAAGCCGAAACCTAAAGCCGCGACCCGGGCCAAGCTCGGATCACGAGACCTGCGAGAGGACCGAGGCACCCGGCAAATCAAGAACGCCCACAATTCCCAGACACAGCAGCACCATCCATGACGTTGTCCGGCGGTACCGTTGGTCAGCGCGACTCCCGGTGAACCTTATGAGCTTGGAGTCGGTTCAGCGGTGGGGTTAGCCTGAGACTCCATCGTTGATACCCTTCTCATGAAACCCATTTCGAGTTCCCCTCGCAGCAGGGCTGGTCGTTCGATTTCTGCCGGCTTCACTCTCATCGAGTTGCTGGTGGTCATCGCCATCATCGCGATTTTGGCCGGCATGCTCTTGCCTGCCTTGGCCAAGGCTAAATCCAAAGCCACCGGTGCCGCCTGCGCCAGCAACCAGAAGCAGTTGATTTTGGCGTGGCAGATGTACTCGATGGACAACAACGACTTCTTGGCTCCGACCGAGGGTTGGAGAAACAAAGCCGGTGCTGTCGTGGCGCTCACGGGTGGCGGATATTGGCAGGGCCCTGTCCCGGACATCGCCAATGGCATCACCTTGGAAGAAGCCCTGAGGCGGGTTCAACGGGGCATGACCAACTCTCCGATGTGGGAGTATTGCACGGCCTTTGGCGCCTATCATTGTCCGGGAGATTTGCGTTCCAAACGGCGTCCCGGGGCCGGGTGGGCCTACGACAGTTATTCCAAGGCCAACGGCATGAACGGCATTCTCGGATGGGAGGACACTCAACCGCCGTACCTCAAGGCCTCTGAGGTGAATTCCCCGTCCCAGTCCTTCGTGTTCATCGAGGAATCCGATCCCCGCAATTCCAACCTGGGTACTTGGGTGTTGAGCACTTCTCAAAAGAGCTGGATCGATCCCTTCGCCATTTTCCACGGCAACTTCAGCACCTTCTCCTTCCAAGACGGCCACTACGAAGGGCACCGCTGGATCGAAGCCAGAACCATCAAGGCCGCCAAGGATTCCGCTGTCGGCATCTCCAGCTTCGGCTGGAGTGGTGGTGGGCCCAACAACCCGGACTTCCGTTGGGTTTGGAACAACTACCGTCACCGCAGTTGGCGGGAGCTCTGAAATTCGCCGGAGTCGGCGCTTCAGAGATCTGCGGTGGTCTGGGGTGATCGGCAGCGGATGGAGCCTTCCAGAAGTTCAATCTCTGGCATCCATTGTCGCTCGAGGGTTTCCATGATGAGTGATTTTGACTTCCGATTTGGAGGCATCGCCCGGCTTTATGGGACGGCCACATTGAGCCGGTTTCGCGCTGCGCACGTCATGGTCGTTGGGATCGGTGGCGTGGGCTCTTGGGTGGTGGAAGCACTGGCCCGTTCGGGTATCGGTCGACTCACCTTAGTCGATCTGGACGAAGTGTGCGTCAGCAACATCAACCGGCAGTTGCATGCCCTGGATTCCACGGTGGGACGATCCAAGGTAGAGGTCATGGTGGAACGGGTTCGGACGATTTCCCCGGAGGCTCGGGTGGAAGGTCGCGTGGAGTTTTTCACGGCCGATACGGCGTCGCGCCTTTTGGGGTTGGAGACCGATTCGATCTCCGAAGACCGCCCAGACTTCGTGGTGGATGCCATCGACGCCATGTCCAATAAGGTGCGGTTGATCGCCTTGTGTCAGGGTGCCGGGATTCCGTTGGTTGTTTGCGGTGGTGCCGGCGGACGCCGTGATCCGACCGCGGTTCGAGTCGCCGATTTGGCCACCGTGACGCACGACCGATTGTTGAGTGAAGTGCGCAAGCGTCTCCGCCGGGAACATGGGTTTTCGCGGACCTCCAAAAAGCTGCGTATCGAATGTGTTCACTCGGCCGAGGCTCCGGTCTTCCCAGACCGTGATGGCCAGGTTTGTGCGACCCGTGCCTCGGACAACGAATTGCCCCTGCGGCTCAACTGTGAATCGGGCTTCGGTTCCGCCACTCAGGTGACCGGCACCTTCGGTTTTGCCGCCGCTGCTCGAGTGTTGGCCCGATTGGCAGACCCAATCCCGAAATCGGTGCCTAACCCTGAGTCACAGCCGTCCCTGCCACAAAGTTCGATTTTGGGATGACTCAGGTTCTGCCACGGACGATGCGTGGATGAGTTGGGAAGACGCGATGCTCGTGAAACCGGTAAGGAGTTGATGGCGTCTAAAGGGTTGATTGTCCTCCATTTCAACCTTCTGATCCCACCATGCCTCTGTGGTCCCGGTGCCTCATGGCCCGAATCAGTCCCGTTCTGACTGCTCTGTTGCTGCAATGCGTTTCCTTGGTCCGGTCGAGGGCCGAAAATCGGGTGGATTACCGCTACGAAGATTACATCGAGGACAACGATCGGATCCACATCCGGACCCACGCCGTCTACGCCGAGCAGGCTTTGAATGCCCAGGCGGTGGTGAAGGGAAACTTCGTTTATGACGGCATCTCCGGTGCAACCCCGACCGGGGCCGCCGCCGCACCAGGAACCGATCGCCTGCCGGTCCAGAACTTTCAGGACATCCGCAGGGCTGGGTCGGTGGAGCTCGATTGGACCGCAGGCCGGTTCATCTCGCGGCCCCAGATTTCATACAGCGAAGAAAGTGATTACCGCTCGGTGGGGCTGTCTTGGAATCAGAGCATCGAGTTCAACCAAAAGAACACGATCCTGAACCTGGGAGTGTCGCGCAATTTTGACCAGGTGACCGGATTTTGGCTGAGCAACAAGACGCTGTGGAAAGACAAGGACACTTGGGACGGTCTCTTGGGCGTGACCCAACTGCTGGGGCCCAACACCTACGTGACGGCCAATTTTACCGTGGGCTTGGCCGATGGCTATCTCACCGATCCCTACAAGGGGGTGCATTTTCGCTACGACTTTCCGGTGGATGGCTACAACGCCGATCCCTCGGCCGCGGTCGGTGAGAATCGCCCGAACCAGCGCATCAAGCAGGTCGGCTATCTGGGAGTCACCCACTTCGTGAGCCCCTTGAACGGGAGCGTCGATGCCAACTACCGACTCCACCACGATGACTGGGGAATCTGGGCCAACACAGCCACTGTCCAATGGAACCAGAAGGTCGGCGAGAAGCTGCTGATCTCCCCGTTGGTGCGCTACCATGTCCAATCGGCGGCCGACTTCTATGCGCCGGTCTTCAATGGGACGCTGGTGGATCCCAATGGGGTGAATGCGGCCCTTCAATCGGATGGAAGCCTCCTCTTTGAAGGGGATGCCGGCTTTCCAGGGGATGGCCGAGCCTTTTCGGTGCCGGCATGGCCTCAGCACTATTCGGCGGATTATCGCCTGAGCCACCTGGAGACCTGGACGCTCGGGGTCGGCATTCGCTGGCAAGTGCACGAGCACGTTTCCGTCGACTTGGCCTACAAGCGCTACCTGATGCAAGGCCTCGACGATGTGACCTTGTCGGCGGCCTATCCTCAGGCGAATGTCTTCACGATGGGTATTGGTTTCCAATGGTGAGCGCCCCAGTCCAATCGAGCGAACCAGCCTCCGTGGCCGTGGTCCGGGGGAATGCTTCGGCGGTCCTTCGCCGGATTCGGGAGTCTTGTCAGGAGTCGCGAACCGATGGCGGTCGGGAGTTGCGATGCATGGCGCTCGGCACCACGTGTCGTTGGGTCACGGTGGGTTCTTCGGACGCGATTCGCCGTTTCGACACCGAGGCCTTGGGATGGCTCGCAGCCTTCGAGGCCAAGTATTCGCGATTCCTGCCCGACAGTTGGATCTCAGTTCTCAACGCATCCGCCGGCGGTGCCGCCGTGGCCTCCGATCCGGAGATCGACCGCATTCTGGCGCTGTGCCACGAGATGCATTTTCTCACCCGGGGTGTGTTCGATCCCACCACGTTGCCGCTCATCCGATTGTGGGATTGGCGCCGGGCAAAAATTCCCACCGACGCGGAGATCGAAGGGGCCCGTCAGTGCGTCGGCTGGCGCAAGGTCCAGCGCCGACCGGGTTCGGTGCGCCTGAGTGAGCCCGGCATGTGTCTGGATCTGGGCGGCATGGGCAAGGAGTACGCGGTGGATCAGGTGGCGCTTCTGGCGCGTCAGTGCGGACTAACCGGGGCCTTGGTGGACTTCGGAGCCGACATCCGGGTGATGGGCTTGCCGGCCGATGGACGTCCCGGTTGGCACCTGGGGCTCGAAGACCCCGACCAACCCGGTCGGGCTTGGTGCGGACTGGCGGTCCGGGAGGCTGCCGTGGCCACCTCGGGCGATTATCACCGCGGCTTCGATGCAGCAGGCAAGCGCTGGGGACACATCCTCGACCCGCGCACGGGGCGTCCGGTCCAAAATGGGTGCCGGGCTGTGCATGTGCTGGCCCCAAGTTGCACGCTGGCGGGCATGCTCAGCACCGCTGCGCTGGTGTTGGGACCCGATGAGGGGCTTCGCCTGATCGAATCTCAAGCCGGGGCCGAGGGGCTTCTCCATGGGCCTCAATCCAAACTCAGCAGTCGCCGATTCTATGAACATGTCGCCTCTTGAAACCTCCTTGCCACGCCGCCGATTCCTGCGGGCCTCGGCCGCTTGGCTGGCGCTGTCGGCCACAGCGCCGCTGAGTTGGGCCGCCGGGCTCCAGCCCGGAGACGCCCTTCCGGATCTTAAGAGCCTGCAACTCGAGGGTGCTCTGCCTGATTTGTCCGGCAAGGTGGTTCACCTCGATTTCTGGGCCTCCTGGTGTGTGCCTTGCCGTCAGTCCTTCCCGGTGCTGGAAACTCTTCACAAAACCTACGGATCCAAGGGCTACGTGCTCATTGGAGTCTCCATGGACGATCGGCAGCCCGACATGGATCGGTTCCTCAAGAAGAACCCGGTGAGTTTTGCCACCGTTCGTGATGCCCAGGAAAAGCTCGCCTCCAAGGTGCGCCCTCCCGGAATGCCGACTTCCTATTTCTTCGGGCCGGATGGGCGTCTGGATTCGGTGCACCCCAAGTACGAAGGGGATGCCACTCGCAAGAAGTATGTTGAAATCATCGAGCGCCTGCTGAAATTGGTCAAAGCCTGAACTCCATTGATAGGATTCACATGAATTCGAGAAATTTACTCCCCTTTCAACGAGCCTGTTCCTCCCGTACGGGTGGGATGGCGCTGGCGGCCTTGGTAGTGATCATTGCCTTGGGCACGGGTTGTTCCACCGTTGAGCCGTGGCAGCGTCGCACGTTATCGGATGCGACCATGCGCGGAGACCGGGATCCGGCAGGTTTGTTGCTGGCCGAACACATGTGGTTCAGCCGTGAGGCAGCAGCTGGCGGACGCGGGGTTGGCGGGGGTGGTTGCGGTTGCAACTAATTCCTGGTCTGCGATTGGACGATTGGACGATTCAGAAACGCTCGTTGGCTTGGATAGATCTCTATGAAACGCATCTTGATTCATTCCCATGTGTTGGCTGCCTTCCTTCAATTGGCACCGCTGGTGCGGGTGGCCCAGACAGCCCCTGGTGTGGTCGCCGCTCCTACGCTCTTCATCCTTCGGTGGGTCTTCGGTGCTGCCGCCGTTGCGGGCAGCATGCATGGGCTTTCGGGGGCCACCGGGGTGGTGCCTGCAACCGTTCGAGCCACCAATGGCATTCGCACGTCGGTGACGTTTTCGATCACCAGTTCTTCCCACGGAACGGCCAGATCCTATTCCGCCGTCTCTGGATTGCCGCCGGGCACCACTCTCTCCACGCGTGGAACGCTCACGGGAACCCCCACCGCCAGTGGGCCGTTCACCCTGATGATCCGCGGTTGGGAGACCACCAGCTTGGGGGGCAATTGGGCTGATCTCAACGTGGCGCTCACAGTGGTCGGTGCCAATCCGCCCGTGGTCACGTCCCAGCCGGCCAGCCTCACCGTGGCCCCGGGCCAACCGGCGAGTCTGACGGTTGCCTATTCGGGGGATCAACCCGTGGCGCTGCGGTGGTTCAAGGAGGATCTGGAAGTCAAGAATGCCACCAATGCGACCCTGACCTTGCCCAGCGCCCAAGCGGCGGACTCCGGCCGGTATCGCCTCAGATTGATCAACGGTTTGGCGACCGTCTTCAGCGACTGGGCGACCCTCACCGTGCAGGCGGCGGTGGCCAAGCCGGTGATCACGACCCAGCCCGTAGGTCGGGCGCTGCATGCGGGCGAAGGGTTCTCGTTGGGTGTTTCTGCGACAGGCTCCGACCTGACCTATGTCTGGACGCGGGATGGTGTGGCGGTCGGGAGTGCTGGCCCCCCGGGACCGACGTTGGTGGTGACGAATGTCACCGCGACTGCGGCCGGGGAGTACCGGGTGCGGATCACCAACCCGGGTGGATTCGTGGACAGCGACGGCGCGACGGTGTCTGTGGCCGGTCCGGTGGTGTGGGACTCACCCACTCTCGTCTCGGACTCCCTGAGGCTGTCTTTCAATGGGCTGAGCGGGCGCCGTTATGCGATCGAGTCGGCGGCTGCCATGCCAGGTCCGTTCTCGGTTCATGTCGAGATGATGAGCCAGTTGGGCGGGACCGTGCTGTTCGATCCCATCGTTGGATCGGGTCGTGTTTACCGAGTGCGACCGTTGCCGTGATCTGAGGACTGCGTCCTTGCCGGGGGAGATTCGTATCCCGCGCTTTGTGGCAGACCCGGATTCAAGGGCCCGAGTTTCAAGGGCTCTTGGGCAGGTGAATCGGGAATGTTTCGATCAGCTTGGAACGAACGGGAGCGAGCGGCGTCTGCGGGTTTTGAGCCAAGGCTCCGGCCATGCCTGAGGCGAAGGCTGCGGAAACCGATGTGCCCTGAACCACCCACGACTGCCCATCCATCTGGACCACCGTCGAACCCGGTACCCCCAGATCGACGAAGCCTCCCCGGTTGGCGTAGGGCGTCAGTTGCCCAGAGCGTCCTGTGGCGGTGACCGCAAGTGTAGCCTCATAGGCAGCCGGGTAGAATGGATCCATGCTGCCATTGTTGCCCGCCGCGGCGATGACCAATGCCCCCTGACCCGTGACCTGCTGGATGACATCCCGGAGGTATGGGCTGTCTTGGGCGCTGCCGAGCGACAAGTTGATAATGGTGGAGCCGTCTTGGGCTGCTTGTGTGATCCCGCGGGCCACGTCCCACGTCGACGCAGACTCGCTGGCGCCATAAACATTGTAAGGCTGGATCCGGGTGCTGGTTTCGGTGGATCCGGCGCTCAGGCCGCGAACCATCGCTTCGGCCATGGAAGTGCCGTGCGATGGGCCGCCCGAGGCCGCCCCCCCCGAAACCACATCCACGGTGGGTAGCAGGAAGGACTGGAAAGCCGGAGCCAGCGGTTGCGGTGCGGAGTCAATGAGGGCGATCACCCGCCGGTTCCCATCGGGGCGTACTGTGGCCGTCAACCGCAGGGGTGGGGCGGTCATGCCAGAGACCGCGACAGGCGCATCTGGGGCTTCGAATTGTTGGTTGTTTTCGATCGCGAGGTCTTCCGATTC
>JARXAF010000165.1 GCA_029865985.1 Verrucomicrobiota bacterium | reverse complement strand
GAATCCATCCAGCTCTGGCATCGGTCCGGCTTGCGGCTGCGCATCTATTCTTCAGGCAGCATCGCCGCACAACGACTGTTCTTCGCCTACAGCGATCGCGGCGATTGGACGGGTTGCTTGGAGGGGTACCACGACACCACCACTGGACCGAAACGCGCGGTGGCCAGTTATCGGGCCATTGCCGAGGCAGCAGGTCTGCCGGCCTCCGAGATCTTGTTCCTCAGCGATATCACCGAGGAATTGGACGCGGCACTCGAGGCGGGATGCCAGACGGCCTGGGTCGTGCGCCCGGGCAACAAACCCGGACAGACCGACCGACATCCCACCCTTCGGAGTTTTGCGGAGATTCAGCTCAGCTGAGCTTCCAGTTTCCGCGCATCGGCTGATCGAGGTAGGCGTTGGCCGCCTTGTCGCCGATGAAGGTTTCCTTCTTGGAGTCGTACCGCAGCACGCGGCCGGTTTGCAGGGCGATCTTGGCGAGATTCACCAAGGTGCAAGAGCGGTGACCGTTGACTTCGTTCAAGGCGAACTTGGAGCGGGTCTTCACCGCTTGGACGAAGTCGGTGACCATGGGTTCCGGATCCTTCAGGCTCTTGAGGGTCTGCTCGAAATTCGGGATGTCGGATTTCATGCCTTTGAAAATCTTGCCCTGGGAACCGGAGATGAAGGCGGCCTGCTTGTCCTTGTTGTCGCCGTCCAAGATGATCTCGGTGCCGTCTTTGTACTTCATCCGGATGGTGCGGAAGGTGCCGACGGCATCGGTATCCTGCACCGGGGCGTCGGACTCGATTTCCACCGGGCTCTCGTTGTCCTTGCCGAGGATGTACTGCACGGGGTCGAGGTAGTGCTGACCCATGTCGCCCAAGCCGCCTCCATCGTAGTCCCAGTATCCACGGAAGGTGCCGTGGACGCGGTGCGGATGGTAAGGCTTGTACGGTGCGGGCCCGAGCCAGAAGTCGTAATCGAGTTCATTCGGGACGGCCTGCGGCGTCAGGTCGGTGCGGCCGATCCAATAGAACTTCCAGTCGAAGCCGGTCGAGGCGTTGAGGGTGACCTTGAGCGGTCCGTCGCCCAGCATCCCGTGCATCACGGCCTTGCGGATGTCCTTCACCGGGACGCCCATGCCGTAGAAGTTGTCTTGGAAGCGGAACCAGGTGTTGAGGCGGAAGATGCGCTTGTGCTTCTTCACGGCGGCGACGACCGCCCGGCCTTCGGCGATGGTCCGGGTCATGGGCTTCTCGCACCAGATGTCCTTGCCCGCCTTGGCCGCGGCAATGGAGATGATGGCATGCCAGTGCGGCGGGGTGGGCACGTGGACGATGTCGATGTCCTTGCGAGCCAGCACCTCGCGGAAGTCTTTGTAGCCCTTGCAATCGGGGCCGCCGGCCTTCACCGCCTGCGCCAAATGGTTGGAATCCACGTCGCACACCGCCAGCAGCTTGCAGGTGGTGTTGATGGAATTGACGTGCCCCATGCCCATGCCGCCGGTGCCGATCACGGCGCGGGTGAGGATTTCACTCGGGGGCGTGTGGCCGGCGCCGCCGAGAACATGTCGGGGAACAATGGCCACGGTGGCCATCGCGGCGATGGAGTTGCGGAGGAAGCTCCGGCGTGTCAGCGGGTTGTGGGTGTTCATGATCGAGTCTGCGATGCGGGATGTGGAGTCGACGAATTGAAAACGCAATGGGGCGATCGGGTCACGCGAGGATTTCCCGGATCACTTCGCCTTTGACGTCGGTGAGCCGGATGTCGCGCCCGCCGAAGCGGTAGGTCAGTCGCTCGTGTTGGATTCCCAACTGGTGGAGGACCGTGGCGTGCAAGTCGTGCATTTCAAGGCGGTCCACCACCGACTTGTAACCCCACTCGTCGGTTTGACCGTAGGCCATGCCGCCTCGGATGCCGCCGCCGGCCAGCCACACGGAGAATCCGTACTCATTGTGGTCGCGACCGTCGTTTCCTTGAGCGAAGGGCGTACGGCCGAATTCACCGGCCCAGACGATCAGGGTCTCTTCGAGAAGTCCGCGTTGCTTCAGGTCGATCAGCAACCCGGCGATGGGTTGGTCGACGGCGCGGGCGTTGTCGCCGTGATTTTTGACCAGTCCGCCGTGGGCATCCCAGCGGCTGTAGCCATCGACCATCGGGATGGTGAGTTCGACGAAGCGTACCCCGCGCTCGATCATGCGGCGCGCCAGGATGCACTCGCGGGCGTAGGTGCGCGTGTGTTCGTACGGAGCGTCGAGGCCGTACAGCGCCCGCGTGGCGGCGGTCTCGTTGGACACGTCCATCAACTCAGGGATGGTCACCTGCATCCGGGCGGCCAGCTCGTAGTTGCGGATGGCCGATTCCAGTGAGTCGACGGCACCGGCTTGTTCCAGTCCGTGTTCATTGAGCCGGCGAACAAGGCGTTGCTTGGTTTGTTGCAGCTGGGCCTGTTTTTCCGAGGGAACCACGTTGGCCAAGGGAGTCCCTTGGGCATGGATCAGGGAACCTTGATGGGTGGCGGGCAGGAAGCCGCTACCGAAATTGTCGAGCCCGCCTGAGGGAATCTGACCGCCGTTGAGCACCACATAGCCTGGCAGATTGTCATTCAGCGAACCCAACCCGTAGTTCACCCAGGCTCCCATGCTCGGGCGTCCCTGCAGGCCGATGCCGCTATGGAGGAAGTAGTTGGCGCTGGTGTGCTCCGGGAACGTGGAGGTCATGGAACGCAGCACGCAGAGGTCGTCGGCCTGGCGGGCGATGTGTGGGAAGAGGTCGCTGATCCAAAGTCCGCTCTGCCCGTGCTGACGGAAGTTCCACGGCGACTTGAGCATCTTGCCGATGCTGTCGAACTGGGTCTTCTCGATTCGCCCCATCACCCGGTGCGCCTCTTGGCCGTGGTACTTTTCCAGCAGGGGTTTGTGATCGAAACTGTCCACCTGGGACACGGCTCCTTCCATGAACAGGAAGATTACGCTGCGGGCCTTGGCCGGAACATGGGGGCTGGGCAAGACACCGATCGCAGGGCTGGCCGTTGCAGTGAGCGAGCCCGGCCGATCGGCTCGTGCCATCAAGGCTCCCAAGGCGAGTGTGCCGAATCCGTTGGAGGCGAGGCGCAGGAGTTCCCGTCGACTCATTCGGACCCCGGGAGTCCCTGTCGATGACTGGGGATGGATCATGTTCAGGGGATGTAAATGAACTCGTTGGCGTTGAGCAGCGCGTGGCAGAGATCGGTCCAGATTTCTGGTCCCGATGGATTCGCTGCGTGGAGGGCCTTCAATTCAGCGAGCGTGGCCACACACGACTCCGCTTCGGACGGCGTTGGAGGACGGTTGTAGGCTTGGTGGAACAAGGCCCGGATCCGCGTCGGTGCGTCCGCCTCCGGCCATTCCCTGAGGAGCCGCCGGGCCCAGGCTTCGGCCTGTTGGTGGAAGAACGGATCATTCATCACGGCCAGGGACTGCGCGGGCACATTGGTCACGTTGCGCCGACCGACCGTGCTGAACGGAGTCGGGAAGTCGAAGGCCTGAAGGGTGGTGGGCAGGAAGTTGCGTCGAAGCGCGGTGTACAGGGTCCGGCGGCCGTTTCCGTCGAGAGGGCCACTCTGGTCGGGACGACCGCGGCCAATGACGAACTCGGTGAGATGCACCGGCACGGGCGGGCCTCCCAGTGCGGGATCGAAACGTCCAGAGACCACTAGCAGGGCATCGTGAATAGCCTCGGCCTCCAGGCGACGAACGGGCATGCGGTGCCACCACTGATTGGCCGGATCAAGTTCCTGAACCCGGGCATCGGCATCCCGACTGCCCATGGCGTAGGTCTGGGTGAGGAGCAGACGGCGGATGAGCTGCTTGGTGGACCAACGATCCACATGGACGAACTGCCAGGCCAGGTGATCGAGTAATTCCGGATGGGTGGGGCGTTCTCCGAGCGCGCCGAAGTTGTCCACCGTGCTCACGAGGCCGCGTCCGAAGAGGTGGTGCCAGACGCGATTGACCCAGACGCGCGCCACCAGCGGGTTGGACGGGTTGGCCAACTGGCGCACCAGTTCGAGGCGGCCGCTGGAATCGCTGGGTTGGATGGGCTTGGACCCAGTGAAGACCGCCGGAAGACTCCGCGGCGCCAAGATGCCGGGTTTGAAGGGCTTGCCGCGCACGAGCACGTGCTCGTCGATGCCGGTGCCATCCATCCAAGCGACCGCCGTCCGCGATTGCCACACAACCTGTTGGGCCAACTCGTCCTGGCCTCGGATGAATCGTCGAGCGAGCTTGCGGTACTCAGCATCGGTGGCCAAACCGGAAAGCTGCGGGTGCCGGATCCACCAGTCGGCCCATCGGAGTGTCGCCGCAGTCGGTGTGTTCGTGCTCCGTCCCTCCAGCCAATCGCAGGCCTCCAGAGCCCGCTGTTGAAGGGCTTCAGCCAGATCCCGAACCGGGGTGTCCCGACGGGCGGCCGTAAACAAGGAAACTGGTTTCCAGATGGGAACCGTCTCCGATTCCACCACCTTCAGGATCTCCAAATCCCGGTCGCCATCGGGTCCGAACTCGATGTGGGTTCGATGCCCTGCGTAGGCTTCGAGTCCGTGGGATACCCAGCGGGGTTCCAGCGAATCTCCCGTGTCGAAGGTTTGGTTTAGCGCCCCGTGGAGCGGTCCCTCGACCATCAGGTGTGAATCCACAGCCGCGAAGACCTTGGCCCGTCCGCGGACGAGGTAATGGAGTTTGCCGGATTTCAGCGTGACGGTCGGGGTGCGGAGCATGCGGCCCGCGCGGGCGGCGGACCCGATGCGGCCTGAGTCATTCTCGTTTCCTGGAGTGTTGGCCAGGCGGTTCCAAAAGGCATCGCGGCGAGCGGCACCGTGATCGAGGATCCGGGTAATGGGTTGTGCCTCGCTGAGGCCGGCCACCACGGATCCGGCTTCAAGCGGACCCGCTCCGAAGGCCTCGCCGTCGGCCTTCCAAGGCTGAACAGCAGGCCGCGTGTAATCGGCGATGACTCGCACTCCCAACGGCTCGGTGGCATCGGGTTCAACGCGGTTAGTCCGGGCTTCTGGTTGAACCAGCGGGTGTAGGAAGTGTTGGCTGTTGGTGGCTGCCAGCCCCAGTTCGCGGCCCCAGGCTTGCACCAAGGGTGAGACGTTGGGGCTAGGGTTTGCCAAGGCAGTCACGAGGGTCTCCGCCAAGCGTCCGGCAGCAGGTCGCATCGCTGCCCCGGCTCGGCGGACCAGCGGGGGCAATTGGCTTTCGCGAAGGTTCGCCAGTTGGCGGGCCATCCGCCGGTTGTTCTCCATGCCTTCGAAGCGGACCTGCCGGTAGCTGGAACTCAGGACGAAACCCGACAGCGCGTAATAGTCTTGGCTGCGGATGGGGTCGAATTTGTGGTCGTGGCAGCGGGCGCAGGCGACGGTCAGGCCGAGGAACGACTTGGTGAAGACATCGATCTTGTTGTCGATCCGGTCGCATTCGTCCTGACGGATATCGACGGGCGAATGCACTTCCTCGCCGAGGAATGCCCAACCGGTGCCCAAGACCGATTCATTGTGTTCGGTGCCCGGACGAAGGCGGGGAGGGGAGAGCAAGTCGCCAGCGAGGTGCTCTTGCAGGAAGCGGTCGTAGGGCACGTCTTCATTGAAGGCCCGCACGAGGTAGTCGCGATACTGCCAGGCGTTGGCGATGGCGTAGTCGGACTCGTGGCCGCGAGATTCCGCGTAGCGCATCAAGTCCATCCAGTGCCGGGCCCAGCGTTCACCGAAATGAGGCGAGGCCAGCAGTCGATCGACGGCCTGTTCGCGGGTTTCAGAGCCCGCCACGGAATTCTGCTTCAACGAATCCTCGGGCTGGGGCGGGAGCCCGGTCACGGCGAAGCTGGCCCGACGCAACCAGGCGGCGTCGTTGACAGGTTCCGCTGGTCGAAGCCATCGCTCTTCGAGGGGTTTGAGAATGAAGTGATCGACCGGGTCCTTGGCCCACTGAGTCCGGCGGATCGCGGGGATTTCCTGACGCTGCGGCGGTTCCCAAAGCCACGCCTGTGCTTTGCGGCGGCTTTCCAAATCGAAGCGTTCCTTGGCGGGTGAT
>JARXAF010000049.1 GCA_029865985.1 Verrucomicrobiota bacterium | reverse complement strand
CGTGGATGGTCCTCGCCGGTCATCGACGGTAAACAAATTTGGCTCACCACCGCCCACGAAACTCCTGCGAAGCCCGAGGATGCCAAGCGTCGGTTGACGGCCAACACCGCCGACCAGCCGCTGGTGCTCCTCGAAAAAGTGGATTTGCACGCCGTGTGTGTGGATCGCAACAGCGGCAAGATCCTTCGGGACATCCGTTTGTTCTCCGAGCAAGAACCTCAATGGATTCACGAGCTCAACAGCTACGCCTCGCCGACCCCGGTCCTCGAGTCCGGTCGCGCTTACTTCCATTTCGGCACCTTCGGCACCGCTTGCGTGGACACCCGTTCCGGCAAGGTCCTTTGGACGAACAGCAGCTTACGCATCATGCACGAGAACGGTCCGGGCAGTTCTCCCATCCTTTGGAAGAATCGGCTGATCTTCCACCTCGACGGCAGCGACACCCAGTCGGTGGCCGCTTTAGATACGACCACGGGACAAGTCGCGTGGCGGACAACGCGGTCCGGAGAATTGGCCAGCAACCTGCAGCTCAAGAAGTCCTATGCGACCCCAGCCATCCTGAAACTCGGAGGGCGTGAGCAATTGATTTCGCAAGGGGCTGACTGGATCTACGGCTACGATCCTGCGACCGGCCAGGAATTGTGGAAGGTTCGCTACGGCCAGTTGGGATTTTCCCTTTCTTCCCGGGCCGTTTTCGGCGGCGGTATGGCCTACTTGAGCACGGGTTTCATGAAGCCGGAAATTCAGGCCATCCAACTCGACGCCCAGCCGGAGCCTAAGCACCGATGGAAGTACTCCAAGGGCGCACCGACCATGCCTTCTCTCCTGCTGGTGGGAAATGAACTGTACTTCGTATCGGATTCCGGAGGGTTCTTCACCTGTCTGGATGCGAAGACCGGAGCTGAACAGTTTCGGGAACGCTTGGGCGGCAACCACAATGCCTCCCCGTTTTTTGCCGGAGGTCAGATTTATCTGCCCAGTCGGGAGGGAAGCGTCATGGTCATCCAGCCCGGAAAACAATTTAAACCCATCGCCACCAATACCCTCAACGGCAAGATCATGGCCACACCCGCGGTGGTCGGACGATCGCTCTTCATTCGGACCGACCGGTCTTTGTACCGCATCGAATCACTGACCCGATGAGTGGCACGGACCCTTCAGGCACTTCAGAGGACCCATTGGGTGGGGCGTTGCAGGCCCGCCTCAATGAAAACGCATCCGAAGCTCAGGTCATTGCCGATACCCGCATCTGGTTGGAGCGCGCCGTCATCGGATTGAATCTCTGTCCCTTCGCCCGGGCGGAATATGTCCGCAACCGGATCGCCTTCCGGGTGAGCGAGGCCAAGACGACGGAAACCCTGTTGTCGCAGTTGGTGGCCGCTCTCCAAGAATTGGTTGCAGCCAATCCGTCGTCCATTGAAACGACGCTCCTCATCCACCCGCACGTTCTTCAGGATTTCTTCGATTACAACGAGTTCCTCGGTGAGGCCGAGGCCCTGTTGGCCAAAATGGAGTTGGAAGGGGTGATCCAAATTGCCAGCTTCCATCCTCATTATCAGTTTGCTGGCGAAGACCCGGCCGACATGAGTCATTTCACCAACCGATCGCCTTACCCGATGTTGCACCTTTTGCGGGAATCCTCGGTCGAGCGGGCCGTCCGCAGCGGTGATGATGCGGAGACCATTGTGGCGCGAAACCAGGCGACGGTCCGCCGGCTCGGGCCTGAGGGTTGGAAACGGCTTGAATTGCCCGATCCGTCCAGCCAGCGCTGAATCCACGCAGAGACCAGACCGACTCTCGAACGCCCATACTCAGTGTTGGGCCAACATGGGCCCCGAGGTTGGGCCAATGTTGGGCTTTCCAAACGGGGCTTGACCGGTATGTTCCCCGCTCCCGTAGCGGAGGTGGATTGAGCCCTAGAAGGTTCGACCGCATCCGATGGGTTCTGCACCACGATGGACGCCGCACACATTCGCAATTTCAGCATCATCGCCCACATCGACCACGGGAAGACCACCCTGTCGGACCGATTGCTCCAGTCGACGGGAACTGTCGAGGATCGTACGCTCCAGGCGCAGCATCTGGATGCGATGGACTTGGAAAAGGAGCGTGGCATCACCATCAAGGCCCATCCGGTCACGATGTATTACAAGGCCAAGAACGGGGAGCGCTACGAGCTGAACCTGATCGACACCCCGGGACACGTCGATTTCGCCTACGAGGTCAGCCGCTCGCTGAGCGCCTGCGAGGGAGCGCTGCTCATAGTCGATGCCGCCCAAGGCGTCGAGGCCCAGACCGTCGCCAATGTCCATCTGGCCATGAAGCAGGGGCTGACGATCATTCCGGTCATCAACAAGATCGACCTGCCGCACGCCAATATCCCAATGGCCAAGCAGCAGTTGGAGGAAATCTTGGCCATTCCTGCTGATGACGCGATCATGGCCAGCGCCAAAGAGGGCATCGGCATTTCTGACATTCTGGAAGCGATCATCCACCGTTTGCCGGCACCGAAGCCGACCGAGGCGAAATCGTTCCAGGCGCTGATTTTCGACAGCTACTTCGACACCTACAAAGGCGTGGTGATCTTGGTCCGCGTGACCAACGGGACCTTGAAGCCGGGCATGATGGTGAAGCTGCTGCACTCCGGCCGCACGGTTGAGATCAAGGAGGTTGGCTCCTTCAATCCCAAGCCGTACACCCGCGATGAATTGACGGTGGGTGAGACCGGCTACATCACGGCCAACATCAAGACGCCGCGGGAAGTGAAGGTGGGCGACACCATCACCGACCCGCGCAATCCGTCGACCGAACTCCCCGGTTTCCAAGAGATTCATCCGATGGTGTTCTCGGGCATTTACCCGATCAACACGGCCGATTACGAGAGCCTCAAGGTCAGCATCGCCAAGCTCCAGTTGAACGATTCGGCGCTGACCTTCCAGACCGAGAGTTCCGCCGCCCTCGGCTTCGGACTGCGCTGTGGATTCCTCGGACTGCTCCACATGGAGATCGTCCAGGAGCGCCTCCGCCGCGAGTTCGATATGGACATCATCGCGACTTACCCGAGCGTGGTGTATCAGGTCCAAATGACCGATGGTACGATGAAGCAGGTAGACAATCCTGCCTTCATGCCCGACGTCACTTACATCGAGACGGTCTTGGAGCCCATCGTGAAGGCGTTCGTTATTACGCCGGGCGAAAACCTGGGCGACATCATGGGACTCATTTCCGAGAAACGCGGGTTCATCAAGAACACTGAGACCCTCGACACGCGGCGCGTGATGTTGACCTGCCGGATCCCGATGAACGAGATCCTCATCGACTTCCACGACCGCATCAAATCCATCACCCGTGGCTACGGCTCGATGGATTATGAACCGGATGGAATGGAGGCCAGCGACATGGTGAAGCTCGACATGATGGTCAATGGCGAGGTCATGGAAGCCTTCTCCAGTTTGGTGCACCGCACCAAGGCTGAGGCCCGGGGGCGCAACCTGGCGGCCAAGCTCAAGGAAGTCATTCCGAGGCAGCAATTCCAGGTGGCCATTCAGGCGGCCATCGGTGGCAAGATCGTCGCTCGCGAGTCCATCAGCGCCGTGCGCAAGGACGTGACGGCCAAGTGCTACGGCGGCGATATCAGCCGTAAACGCAAGCTCTTGGAGAAGCAGCGCGAGGGTAAGAAGCGGATGAAGTCCGTCGGTTCGGTGGACATCCCGCAGGAGGCCTTCGTCGAAGTGCTCAAGACCAACTGAGGTCCGTCCGACCCCATGCCGGAGGTTCCCGAGATTCCGTGCCGGCGACGGTCGACCGGGCTGACCTGGGTGGTTGTGTCCGGTTCGGCCGAAGACGGTCGAAGGCGGGCCCTGGGTACCCGTCCGCTCGCCGCGGCGGTGACGCTCATCGAGTTGCTCTGCGTAATGGCGATCATCGGCATCCTCATGTCGTTGATCGCCCCGGCGGCCTTCAAGGCCTTACGCAAAGCCAAGCAGTTGGCCGGTGAGCTTCAGGCGCCGAGCTTCCAAGAGGAGCTCCAACGCAAGTACACCCCGTACCGGTTGTCCCATCCCAACCACCCCATGCTCGACCGGGAGGGATTCATCCAGGCCTGTGGCTTGAGCAGCAAGGCCGCCGTCTGGTTGAGAAGCAGCGAGGTGCGATTCATCCCGTTCAGTGGAGCCACCCCGGCGACAACCGGAGTCGTCGAGCACACCGTGAAACTCATCCCGAACCAAGCGCAGACGACGGTGTACAGCGTGATGGATCTCCTGCTGCCGGATCATCAGTAAGTCGCCGGGGCGGGTAATGGGCTTGTCCGAACAGCAAACAGGGGGCCCGCGGCACCACCAGTGCGTCACGGATCCCCTGCGAAAGCGTGGACCGGTTCAGGCGAAGTCGTACACGGTGACCTTCTGCCACAGCGATCGGCATTGCTCGACGAACTTCACGTGCTCGGGATGGATCTGATACTCATCCTGAGCCTGTTTGCTCGGGAAGATCAGATTGAGCGCCACCTGGTAGGACTGGTCGACCACCGGACGGTGGCTTCCGACCATGCGGCCCATGTGGAAGTGGATCACGCCCGGGATCGGCTTCAGGTACTTCTCGCCGCCCGCGATGAGTTCGTCGGCGGCCTTGGGGTTGGCGGGGTCGGTCCAGAAAATGACCACGTGGGAGAATTGGCTCGAAGGAGTGCTCATGGAATTGAGATGGATCGATGCGATTCGGCCGATGCGCGAGAACCGGAAGTCCCCTCGTCGGTCGTCCCTTCATGCTGGCCGTAGCAACCCCTCACTGCCAAGGAAATGGTCATCCTCGATTACTTGGCCGGCGGCTTGGCGGCGGGTGCGGCCAAAGCGGCTGATTCCCGCGCCGCACGGGTTTCCAGACCCGGTTTCTGGAGGAAGCCACAGTCGCGGAACCAGTCGATGAACCGGGCCTGCCATTGGCCAAACGGAATACCGTTGCGATCGGCCAACCCGGCGGCCATGCGGGATCCGTCGGGCAGCACCTCGCCCGGATGGCGGCCATGCCCGTAGAGGTGCATCTCGATGTTGGGCACACCGGCCCGCAGCATCGCGTCGTAGTATTCCAAGGCCCAGATCGCATGGCCGCGATCACCGGAACCCGGGCAAACGATGAACGCCGGCGGGACGTCTTTGGGGATCTCCGGGCGGGCCCCGCGGGCGAACGGAGAGGGGCCGGGATAGACCAGCACGGTGAAGTCGGGACGCGAGGAGATATCGTTCCAGGGACCCTCGGTTCGAGCGCGATCGAATTCGGGATAGAACACGGCGGCCGCCGACGACAGTTCGGCGCCCGCCGAGAACCCCATGATGCCGATGCGCTTGGGGTCGATGTTCCAGCGCTGGGCGTGGGCCCGAACCAGTCGGATGGCCTGCAGGGCATCGTTCACCGCATTCGTGCGCACATCGTAGCCATCGGCCCGCAGGCGGTTGCGCAGGATCACCGTGCTCACGCCGTATTGATGGAAGAATGGGACGAAGTCGGCGCTCTCGGACCCGACATTGAGCGTCCGATGCCCACCCCCGGCCGCGAGGATCACCGCAGCTCCGGTGTTGAGCCCGCCTTCCACGGTGTGCACCTCGATGGAGGGGTTGTGGATGTTGGTGATCCAACTGATCCGTCCGGCCACCGATTTGCTCAGGTTGTAATGCTCGGCTTCGCGGACGCGGCGGGCGTCGAGTTGCGGAGAATCCGGCGGGTACAACGGAATGACGATCCCGCCTTGGACGATGGGCTGCGGCGCATAGGGAGCCTCGTTGGTGGGTCCTGGGCGGGGCACACTCAGGGGGGCGGGCACCTCGGGCCGAGGGGTTTGGGCCACCAGCGACGGAGGCGTCCAGAGAGAGAAGATGATCAGGATGCCGCTCAGATTTCGAAGGAAGGACGAACAGGTCATGGGCTCGGGCAACAGGATGATCCGTCGCCCACCCGGGATCAATGATGGTGAGGGTGGTTGCCAGCACGTCCCCGATGTTGGGAAACGAATCCGTGGTAGTCGGCCCGAGGTGGGATGCCGGTGCAACGCGTGATGAACCGTTCGAGTCGCGGAAAAAAACCGATGCGGTCCAACGGCCCGTTGCACCATCCGGTGGTGATGCAATACGCCGTCTGATGGGGTTGCCGATGATGCCTGCGGTGTTCGGCGCGACCCAGGATGAGACCGCGATCCTGAAGCCATCGGATGATGGGGGCAGGGGACGCGCGATGCGCCCACAGATGAAACTGGTTGGTGAACAGGCCCACGCCGCACAAACCGAGGCCGAAGACCCCCAAAGCCCCGCCCCATGAGGTGTGCTCCATCAGAAACAGGGTCGATGCGAGCATCGGGATCTGCAGGAACGCGACGTCGCCGTTGCAATCGATGAAATCCCTTCGGAGGAAATCCCTCGGATTGAGGTGATGGACCCGGAAGGGACGTAGGAGACGCCGTCCGAGGATGGGCATGGTCTCGTGGCCCCAGGTATCGGCGAACCAGTGGATCAGGCCTGAAGCGAAGTCGGCCAAGAGCACGCCGAGCAACCCGACAAACACCCAGGCGGGATTCCCCACGATCAGCGGCAACGTTCGAAACCCCAGGACTGCCAGCAGTGCCGACGCGACCAGAATCGAGGTGATCTCGAAGGCGCGTATCGCCGGCGAGAACTCATCATGACCAGGCAGGCGGACGATCGACCCATCGCATTCGGATCCGCTCGACCGTTCCGGATGGGTCCGGTCCAGGCCTCTGCAGGAATCGGATTGAAGCATCATGGAACAAGGAGATCGACGGTCGGGCGGCGGAACAAGCCCTCTCGGACTCGGTGGGCATCGATAGTTTTGCTGTGGCCATCGAAAGGTTCAATGGTCCGATCCTTGTCGCGCATTCCCCCATGCAACAGCGTTCCGCAATGAACCTCGATGAACGGGTGGCCCGGATTTTCGGTGACAACGAACCCACCCGATTCGGATCCGGATGGATGAGTGGCACAACCTCGGTGTTCCTCGGGATCATCGCGACCGGAGGGGTGGCCTGCTTCCACCTGCCTGCGACCCTCACGAGCCCAGAGATCCGGGCCCTCCTGCCATTGCCCTGGGTCCGGGCCCTGATCGAAGGCGTCATCGGCCTCGGATTTCTGCTGGGGTTGGCCAGCACGCTGTTGCGCCACCGCAAGGTGCTGGGGTTCGCCGGGATGGCCATGGCTCTCGCGGCCTCCTTGGCGGGAGGCGGGAGGGTTCCAACCGCGGGATCGGTGGCTTCACTTCCTATCCATCTGGGGCTCGACTGGTTTCTGATCAACATCCTGCTGTTGGCGGTGATCTTCGTGCCTCTGGAGCGCCTGTGGCCCTTGCGATGCCAGTCGGTCTTTCGCCCTGGCTGGACCGTCGACACCGTCTATTTTCTGGTCAGCCACCTTCTGGTGCAGGTGTCCACCTGGTTGAACCTGTTGCCCGCCAAGGTCTTCTTCGCATGGGCGGTGCATCCCGGTCTTCAGGATTGGGTCCGCTCGCAACCCGCCCTGGTCCAATTCTTGGGATGCGCTCTCGCGGCGGACCTCACCGAGTATTGGGTGCATCGTTGCTTCCACCATCGCCGGTGGCTCTGGCCCTTCCACGCGGTGCATCACTCCAGCACTTCGATGGATTGGTTGGCAGGTTCCCGTCTGCACCTGGGGGACGTGGTGTTCACTCGGGCGGTGACCTTCATCCCGTTGTTCCTGCTCGGCTTCGATCAGACTCCGCTCATCGCCTACCTCGGATTCGTCTCCATCCATGCCGTGTTCATCCACGCGAACGTGTCCTGGAACTTTCCCCGATGGGTGGAGGCTCTGGTGGTCACTCCTCGGTTTCACCATTGGCACCATGCTATTGAACGAGAGGCCATTGACCGGAATTTTGCGGTCCACTTCCCTTGGATTGATCGTTTTTTCGGAACTTATTACGCACCGCCGGGGAAGTGGCCTTCCGGCTATGGAATCGAGGGACATCCGGTTCCGGAAGGATTTCTCGATCAGTTGAGCCATCCGTTCCACCATCCAAAATCCCATTGATGGGATTTTTGCCTCCTGTTTATCGAGCGAAAAAAGATGCATCCAAAATATCGGGATCGTCGGATCTTGGGTGGTAAAGCGGGTTCTCGATAGACCCATGCTGTCATCGATCGATGATGATCAATCCATGTCAGAAACTTTTTTAATCCCGAGTATGCAACAAAGGCTAATATCTCAACTCAAGGGATTGATCGTAGGGTGTCAAAACGCTTATTCCGACCAATGGAGGTTGTCGCCTTCTCCAAGCCGTTCTGACCCGGCCCGTGGTGTTCCGTGGTACTCGGTGGTTCCCTGTTGGATGTCCGCCCTTTTGGTTGCCTGTGTGATGTCTGGCCAGATTTTGGCCGGGCCACTCGAGGTGCTGGGGGCCGACCCGCTGGGTTGGCTGGGACTCCGCTCCTCGGATGCGACCAACCGTGTCCAGACCCTTCAGGTGTCTGGCGACCTAGCGACCTGGAAAGAGGCGGCCGTGTTCCATGGCGGGAGCTTCGAGTTCCGCGATCCCGTGGCCCCCACCCAGCACGTTCGCTTTTACCGGGTCTCCTCGCGGCCGAAGACCAGCGCGGATGATGGCCGCAACCAGTTGCAGGCCGTGGACGATCCGTTCCTGGTCCGTCCGATGGGCGGGCTATTTGAGAACCCAATTCATTGGGCCAAGTTCGCGATCTTGCGCGAGGACCCGACCCGGGTGTGGTTTCAGGATTCGCAGCGCTACCCGTTCCACCACGACTATGCCCGCCTTCGGTTGAAACCGTTCCTCGGCATGAGCCGCACCGAGTTCGACCTCAGGACCTTGTACCCCACCAACCATCAGGCCGTCCTCGGCGCCGTGCTAGTCCCCGGGGATGGACGCCCGGAATACGGCATCCAGATCGTGGGTCAGCAGCCGTGGCCCCTGGACGAGGTGCTCCATTGGTTGCGGCTCGTGCGGTCTGCGGTTCGGGCACCGGTCGGCACGCAAGCGTGGTACTTGCCCACCCCGGAACAGGCGACTGCGGCCGAATCCGACCGGGAAGCGTTCGCCACCGCCGGCTTCCCGATCGGCTCCGTTGAGCGTTGGCTCTCGCAAGATGCCGTCTATTCCGAGGGGTGGGCAGTCGGTCGCCTGACGTGGGTCCCGGCGGCTGAGATCCCGGCAGCCAGGGCGTCGGGCCGGCTCCGGTCCATCGACATCTTGCTGACCGACCGCGTGCCCGCCGAACTGCCGCCCGTGGCGGGCATCCTTACCCTGAGCCCCTCGACACCGAACTCGCACGTCGCGCTCTTGGCCCAGGGCGACGGGATCCCCTTCTTGTGGTTCGCCGACGCGGCCCAGCGGGAACGGTTGCGGGGGCTGGCAGGCCGCGAGATCGCCCTGCGCACACAGCGGGGTTTCGGCGCCACCGCCACGGTGCTCGACCTGGGATCCGGTCTGACTGGGGCCGTGCGCGAAGAGTTGCTGGCTCTGAAACAACCCCGGCCCATCGCCTACGTGCCCCGGCAGACGCTGGGCTCGATCACCAACCTTGCGCCCCTGTCTCCGGCCGACGTCCGTTGGGTCGGCGGCAAGGCCGCGCACTACGGCCTGCTGCGGGTGGCCGTGCCGTCGAATTCCCAGCC
>JARXAF010000001.1 GCA_029865985.1 Verrucomicrobiota bacterium | reverse complement strand
CCTCAAAACGAGGCGGGTAATTCGTTGACGCCTGTTTCATCTGCCCAACAGACTTGCGGATAGATCAAAACGCGCTCCTTTCCTCCTTAAACAACATGAGCACCCCTCCCGCTTCTCCGTCCGTTTCCAAGGGCCTTGAAGGCATTATTGCCGCCCATACCCGGCTCAGTGACGTGCGCGGAGACATCGGGCAGCTCATTTACTGCGGTTACGACATCAACGAGTTGGCAGGGAAGGTGAGCTACGAAGAAGTGGTGCACTTGCTGTATCACAACCATCTGCCCAACCCGAAGGAACTGGCCGACCTGAAGGCCGTTCTGTCGGGCTACCGCGAACTGCCCCAGGGGGTGATCGAAATGCTCACCAACCTGCCGAAGGATTGCCCGCCGATGCATGCCATCCGCACGGGCGTGAGTGCCTTGGGTTGCTACGACACCACCGCGGACGATGACAACATGGACGCCCAGCGCCGCAAGGCCCTGCGCCTCATCGCCCAAATCCCGGTCATCACGGCGTATTTCCATCGTTCCCGCCAAGGTCTGCCGATTGTCCCGCCCGACCCCAAGCTGGGAGAGGCTGCCAACTTCCTGTGGATGATCGACGGCGAGAAGCCTTCCGTCGAAAAGGAGAGCACCATGGACATGTGCTACGTGCTCCATGCCGACCACGGCATGAATGCCTCGACCTTCAGCGCCCGCGTCACCATCGCCACGCTCAGCGACATGTACTCGGCGGTGACCACGGCCATCGGTACCCTGAAGGGCCCGCTGCACGGCGGTGCTAATGAGGGCGTCATCAAGATGCTCAAGGAAATCGGTTCCTTGGAACAGGTCGATGCCTATGTGGCCGACTGTTTGGCCCAGAAGCGCAAGATCATGGGTATCGGTCACCGCGTTTACAAAGTGCTCGACCCCCGCGCTCCGCACCTCAAGCGCATGGCGCAGATCTTGTCATCCAAGCTGGGTGAGCCCAAGTGGATCCAGATGTCGGAGCGGATCGCCGAGATCATGCTCACGGAGAAGAATCTCCACGCGAACGTCGATTTCTACAGCGCGACCGTCTACTACAGCCTGGGCATCCCGACCGACCTGTTCACGCCGATCTTTGCGATCGCCCGGACGAGCGGTTGGACCGCCCACGTTCTGGAGCAGTTGGCCGACAACCGTTTGATCCGCCCGCAGTCGGTGTACACCGGTCCGGTCGGGTTGACGGTCACTCCGCTGGCCGAGCGCGCCTGAACCCATCGACGGGGCTGCTGCTGCGGAATCATTCCGCAGCAACCCGACACTGCTCTGGTCCCTCAGACAGACCCGTGTTGGCCCCGTTCAAAACCCCTGTCTTTTCGAAGTCAATCCATTGGAAGATCCAGCCTGAACTGAATGAATATCCACGAGTACCAAGCCAAGCAGTTGCTCAAGCAGTACGGAGTCGCCGTTCCCTCCGGTGAACCCTGCAAGACCGTCGCCGAAGCCAAGGCCGCGGCCGAGAAGCTCTTCGCAGCCGGACACACCTTGGCGGTGATCAAGTCCCAGATCCATGCCGGTGGCCGCGGCAAGGGCACCTTCACCCATGGCTTCAAGGGAGGCGTCAAACTGGCCAAGTCGGTGGATGAGGCCGTGAACTTCGCCGAGAACATGCTCGGCAAGACCTTGGTCACGGTCCAGACCGGTCCCGAGGGTCGCGTGGTTCAGACCATTCTCGTGGCTGCCGCTGAGAAGATCCTCAAGGAGTTCTACCTGGCCGTGCTGCTCGACCGCGCCAACAGCCGTCCGCTCATCATGGCGAGCACCGAGGGTGGCGTGGATATCGAGGAAGTCGCCGCCCACTCTCCCGAGAAGATCATCAAGGAATGGGTGGATCCCGCCGTGGGCATCCAGCCGTTCCAAGCCCGCAAGATCGCCAGCGGTCTGGGCCTCAAGGGCGATGCGTACAACGGGGCTGTGAAGCTCATCATGGGTGTCTACAAGACCTGGTGGGAATGCGACGCCTCCATGGTTGAGATCAATCCTTTGGCCGTGGTGGAAACCCCGGCCGGCAAGGAGGCGATCATTTGCGTGGATGCCAAGATCGGTCTGGATGACAACGCGCTGTATCGCCATCCCGACATCCAGGCCATGCGTGACCTGGCCGAGGAATCGCCGCTGGAAATCGAGGCCAGCAAGTTCGCCCTGAACTACATCAAGCTCGACGGCAGCATCGCCTGTTTGGTCAATGGTGCCGGTCTGGCCATGTCCACCATGGACATCATCCAGCACTTCGGCGGCATGCCGGCCAACTTCCTGGACGTGGGTGGTGGGGCTTCGAAGGATCAGGTTTCCGCGGCGTTCAAGATCATCCTGAGCGATCCGAACGTGAAGGCCATCTTCGTCAACATTTTCGGTGGCATCATGGATTGCAACGTCATCGCCACCGGCATCGTTGAAGCCGTGCGCGAAACGGGCCTGAAGCTGCCCCTGGTCGTGAGGCTCGAGGGCAACAATGTCGCCGCTGGCAAGGCCACGCTGGCTGCGTCGGGATTGACCATCATTAGCGGAGACACCATGGCGGACGCCGCCAAGAAAGTGGTCGCCTCGGTGGCTGCCTAATTCCGGACACGACCATCCGCAACCACACGAACCCTTTATCTTCTCAATAGCATGTCCATTCTCGTAACTCCGCAGACACGACTTCTGGTCCAGGGCATCACGGGCGCCTTTGGTGCGCGCCACGCTCAGTTGTCCATCGACTACGGTACCCAGGTCGTCGCCGGTGTCACCCCCGGCAAGGGCGGTCAGATCTTCGAACACCGCGGCGTGAAGGTGCCCATCTTCGACACCGTCGCCGAGGCCGTCCGTGAGACCCAAGCCACGGCCAGCGCCGTGTTCGTGCCGCCCCCGTTCGCGGCCGACGCCATTCTGGAAGGCGTGGATGCCCAACTCGATCTCGTGGTGGCCATCACTGAGGGCATCCCCGTCAACGACATGGTCAAGGTGAAGCGCGCCATGCAAGGCGTCTCCACCCGCCTGATCGGGCCCAACTGCCCGGGCATCGTCACTCCGGGCGAGGGCAAGGATTCCCACGGTGGCTGCCGCATCGGCATCGCCCCGGGCTACATCCACAAGCGCGGTAATATCGGTGTCGTCAGCCGCTCGGGCACGCTGACCTACGAAGCCGTGTATCAGCTCACCAGCCGCGGTGTCGGCCAGTCCACCTGCGTGGGCATCGGCGGCGATCCGGTCAACGGCACTTCCCACCTCGATGTCATTCAGCTGTTCATGGCCGATCCAGATACGCACGGCATCATCATGATCGGTGAGATCGGTGGCTCCGCCGAAGAAGAGGCCGCCGAGTGGATCAAGGCCCACGGCACCAAGCCCGTTGCCGGATTCATTGCCGGTGCGACCGCCCCTCCGGGACGCCGCATGGGTCACGCCGGCGCCATCGTCAGCGGCGGTAAGGGTACGGCCCAAGCCAAGTTCGACGCCTTCCGAGCGGCGGGCATCGGTGTGGCCGCCACTCCCAGCGAGATGGCCGACACGCTGCTCAAGATGATGTAGTCCATTCTGGCCGGCCCTGGCGGATTGTTCGCGGGGCCGGCCATTTTTTGCCCGGATGCACTGGCTCGACTGGATGACCGACCTTGTCGGGTTGCTGCTCTGGCTTTCTTGGCGGGGTTTCGGTTCGCTGCCGGTGTCTCCGCGCCCGGCATTGACGCTGTTGTCCAACTTGCGGCCTGCGGATCGGACGACGCGCAGAAGCCCGATGTTCCTCCCGGGTTTGGCCATCCTTCTGTTCGGTCGGGCCTTCTTGCACCATTCCTTTTCCCCTCAGTTTGCCGAAGCGGTTCCTTGGTCGCTCGGGGCCGTCACCGTGGTGTTCCGCAGTGACCTGTGGAGCCGCATCTTGGCCCACTCCGTCCTGAGTTGGGCGTATTTTGTTTTGCAGGCCTACCTGTGCTTTGCCTTGTTGGCCACGCTGCACCGATCCGATGGAGAGCCGGATTCCATCACCCGTTCTGTGCGTGCCGAATTGGGGGTGCTGGCTCGGTGGCCCGGGGGACTTGCGTTGATTCCGTTCCTCGTGGCCCTGGGGTTCTTGTGGTGGGCGGTTTCCCCCTCCTTGGTTTCGGCGGGGCTGACTCCGGCCCGATTGCCGGGATCTCATGCCTTCCAGCAGGCGGCGGTGGTGGCGTTGGGCGGACTCACTGCATTGAAGTGGCCGCTGGTGGGGCTGTGCCTGATGCGCTTCCTGCTCGACCATGTGTATTTGGGTTCCATGCCATTTTGGGATTATTCCCACAGCACCGGGGGCCGGTTGTCCGCGTGGTTGGCTTGGTTGCCGCTGAAGTGGGGGCGGGTGGATTTCAGGCCCCTGGCCGCGGCGGGAGCCTATTGGGCCTTGGGGTATTTCCTGCAGGGAGCCGTGCCTCGGTTCTTCCTCCGACTCCCGCTATGAACCCGCCTCAGGGCGGTTCTTCCTACCTGCGGGAATCGCCCGAGGGAGCAGTGTTGACGTTGAAGGTCATCCCCAGGTCTTCGGTCAACGCGCTGGCCGGCATTCAGGCAGACGCCTTGAAGCTCAAGGTTACCGCGCCTCCTGTGGATTGCGCTGCCAATGCCGAGGTGATTCGTTTTCTGGCCGAAATCCTGGATGTGCCTCGAGGGACTGTGCAACTCCTCCGCGGGGCCACCAGTCGGCACAAGCAGGTGCGTATTGTGGGCCTTTCAGGACCCCAGATTCTTCAACGCTTGAATCCCCTTCTCGAAAGCCATTGAGGGCTTCGATTGTGCCCGTTCAGCTCATCAATGACAGGCAGTCGGTGAGGAAGGGGAGCAACTGCTTTTTGCGTGAGACCACGCCATTGAGCTCGAAGACTCCGGGTTCGCGTTCCGGATAGCCGATGGTCCGGAGGAACCCACCCTCACCGGCGACGAGCAGCAGGGAGTTCTGGACCACGACATCGGTCACCAGTAGGGCGGAGAACAAGTATTCGTGGTTCGAGCGATACGCTTCGAGAGCGGCAGCCACCTCGGTCTTGCGCGCGTTGAACTGCTCAAATCCCACCTCTTCGATTTGTGCCACGCTGAAGCGGTGTCCCCGTTCCGAGTACTCCTTGCAATCGGTGGTGATGGCTTGGGCGGCCGGTTTGGCCGTCAGAACAGAGCCGGAGCTGAAGAGCTTCTCGGTGAAACGCGTGGCATCGACCTGGGCGATGGCCTCCAGGCGCGTCAGCACCGCCGCATCCCGTGGCGTGGTGGTGGGTGAGGTCAGGTTGAGGGTGTCGGAAACCAAGCCCGCCAACAGCAGTCCAGCGATGGCTTGAGGCAATTCCACTCCCGTCTGGAAGAAGCAATCGGCCACGATGGTGCTGGTGGAACCCACGGGCTCATTGCGGAAGAGGATGGGTTGGTGCGTGGTGAAGGCTCCGATGCGGTGGTGGTCGATGACTTCGATGATCTCCATTTGGTCGGCACCCTGGACCGCTTGGCTGAGTTCGTTGTGGTCCACCAGGATGAGCCTACGGCGGATTTGCTTCAGGAAGTCGGACTTCGAGAGCATGCCCACCACGCGGTCGTCTGAGTCCACCACCGGAAACGCCTGGAACGCCGAGGCGGCGGCGATGCGCTGGATGTCGGCGAGTTTCTCGTCGGCCCGAAAACTCAGGAAGTCATCGCGCAGCAATCGTTCCACCGGGATGGCTGCGCGGCAGAGCATGGCGGTCGTCGCCGAATCGTGCGGCGAAAGAATCAGGCTCACGGCGTGGTGTCGGGCCATGGCTTGGATTTCCTCGGAGACGGCCTGACCTCCGGTCACCACCACCACTCGAACCCCGTTCTGGATGGCCGTCCGCTGGATGTCTTCGCGGTCACCGACCACAACGACCAGCTTCTGGGCCGTGTAATTCTTCAGGCGCTCGGAGAAGCTGATGGGCTTCATGGCCGCCACCATGAGGATGAGGTCTTCCTCCAGCTCATCGGAGTAACCGCACAAAATGCTTCCGCCCAATGTTTTGGACAGTCCCTGGATCGAGGAGACGATGCGTCGCGAATCGAAGATGCGGTTGGGCGAGGGGAAGAAGAACTTGCTGGCCTTGAAGACGGACAGCAGACCCCGGCAGCGATGATCGGCATCCAGGATGGGCAAGACTCGGATGTTGCGCTGATCCATCACCGACATGGCCTCGCAAATACTGGTGCGTGGCGAGACAGCCACGACTTTGTCCACCATGACATCGCGTACTTGTGGCGAGACGTCGGCCACAAAGCGCGGAGCGGGCACACCAAAGGTCTTGAGCACGAAGTCGGTTCGCTCGTTGCAATCGCCACAGCGGGCGGCGACGGCGTCCTTCAAGCCGGTCCGTCGCTTGAATTCAGCGTACCCAATGGCTGAGCAGATGGCGTCGATGTCCGGGTTGCGATGGCCGATGACCAGGGTTTCGCTCATGTGTCCGTCCGGTGAGCATGGCGGAGCCCATGGGTCACATCAATTGCCCGGCACGAGATAAATCAGGGAGCGCTAACGCGCATCCCCATCGCCATGGGCATTCTGAACGGAAGTAGAGGGTGAGCTTGATTTGGACCGCCAATGCGCGTGCAGTGGCGCTCTATGAACCGGGGATGTCTCAGGATTCTAGCGTTGTCCGTGGTTGTGGCGGGGTGTGGGCGGTTAGAACCTCCGGCCGATTCAAGCAAGGCGACCCAGTCGGCACAGTCGGCCTCCAACCCGTTATTGGCACCGGTGGATTATCTCGGAGCCACGGCCGCCGGGAAGAAAACCGCCGAGCGGACTGCCAATCTGGCTCCTGTTCTCGGGGCACTGCAGCAGTTCCATGTCGCTGAAGATCGGTACCCAGCCCAATTGCAGGAATTGGTTCAGGCGGGCTTCTTGGCGCGGGTGCCCGAGGCTCCGGCCGGGCAGGCCTTGAGCTATAATCCGGCCGATGGATCGGTGCGGTGGGTTTCGGTGGCTCCTCGATAGCGGACGATCGGGCTGCCATCACCGGCGGATCACTCGGCATCGAGATCGACGAAAACCGGTCGATTCGAACGGGTTCCGGCGATGCGTTTGAGGTCGCTGGACACCGAGGCGAACATCACCCGATGGGTGTGTCCCTTGAAGCTGCCCGCGACAGAGGTGGCTCCATCGGCGATACAGACCCGGTGCATGTTCTCGCCGGAAAACTCGATCACCAGCAATTGATCTTCATCGCGATTGATGGTTGCCACATGCAGTGACCGCCCTAGTTGGATGGGCTGTTCCCGGGACACGGACCCCGTCTTGAGATCGTGCCAGATGTTCCGATCGCCGGAGAGGGCGAGCACCGCTCCGGCCTTGGACGATACCACCCAGTGACTCGGATTCATGCCCGGAATGGGAGACATGAAATGGGTGGTGCCCGTTGAGGCATTCCAAGACATGAGTCGTTCCTCGGCGATCCGTGCCGAATGAAATCCGCGGAGCTCTTCCCAAATGATGTTGCGGGTGTAGGCCAGCAAGGTCTGTCCGTCCGGAGTGAAAGCCAGGGTGCCTACGCCGCAGTGGGGCAGGGTCCAGAGTGCCTTGCCCGTGGTGAGGTCCCACACCACGAGGGTGGCCACTTCCGAGGTCTGGCTGATGCCCACGGGTTTGACCACGGCCCCTGCTGAGGCCCATCGCTTGCCATCGGGCGACAGCGGTTAGGGCCGGGGCCAATGCCTCCGCTCCTTGAAATGTGGCGAGCCGAATCTTGAAGAGGCCTGCAAACAAAAAAGCCCGGAGATCGTGGATGCGATCTCCGGGCGGTAAAGGATGAGCGCTTCAGTGAAGAGCAGCCCTACCATTCCGTTCAGCGACCCTTGGGCAGGGCGCTGCGGCCGGCGTACACCGCATTCTTGCCGAGCATCTGCTCGATGCGCAGGAGTTGGTTGTACTTCGCCGTGCGGTCGGTGCGGCTGAGCGAACCGGTTTTGATCTGACCGCAGTTCGTGGCGACGGCGATGTCGGCGATGGTGCTGTCTTCGGTCTCACCGGAGCGGTGCGACAGAACGGCCGTGTAGTTGTTCTTCTGGGCCAACTCGACCGCGTCGAGCGTCTCGGTGAGCGAGCCGATCTGGTTGACCTTCACGAGGATCGAGTTGGCTGTGCCGGTGTCGATGCCCTTGCGGAGGAACTTCACGTTGGTGACGAAGAGATCGTCGCCCACGAGCTGGGTCTTGCCGCCGAGCTTGTCGGTGAGCTTCTTCCAGGTCTTCCAGTCGCCTTCGGCGCAGCCGTCTTCGATCGAGACGATCGGGTACTTGGCGCAGAGGCGGGCGTAGAACTCGACCATCTCGTCACCGCTGAGCTTCTGGCCGCTGCTCTTCTTGAACACGTAGGTCTCGTTGCCGGTGTAGAACTCGGAGGCGGCGACGTCGAGGGCCAGGAAGATGTCCTTGCCCAGCTTGTAGCCGGCGTCCTTGACGGCGGCGGCGATGGCGTCGAGGGCCGCGTCGGCGCTCTCGAGCTTCGGGGCGAAGCCACCTTCGTCACCGACGGCGGTGCTCAGGCCCTTTTTCTTCAACACGGCCTTGAGGGCGTGGAAGATTTCGGTGATAGCCTGCAGACCTTCGCTGAAGGTCGCGAAGCCATGGGGCATGACCATGAATTCCTGGAAGTCGATCGGGGCGTCGGAGTGGGCGCCACCATTGATGACGTTGGCCATCGGCACCGGCAGGACCTTGGCGTTGGGCCCACCGAGGTACTTGAAGAGGGGCTGGCCGAGGGTCGCGGCCGCGGCCTTCGCATTGGCCAGGGAGACCGCGAGGATCGCGTTGGCGCCCAGCTTGGCCTTGGTCTCGGTGCCATCGAGCTCGAGCATGGTCTTGTCGACCGTCAGTTGGTCGAAAGCGTCCACGCCGGCGAGGGCAGGGGCGATCTTGTCGGTGACGTTCTTGACCGCCTTGGTGACGCCCTTGCCGAGGTAGCGCTTCTTGTCGCCATCGCGCAGTTCGATCGCCTCGTGCTCGCCGGTGCTGGCACCAGACGGGACGGCTGCGCGGCCGACAGCGCCGGAATCAAGGAGGACGTCGACTTCGACGGTGGGATTGCCACGGGAGTCGAGGATTTCGCGGGCTTGGATATCAACGATATTGCTCATTTGCGTGTTCAGGATTCGTTCCGAAACCCCGAGAGAACCGCACACACCCCCGACCGTCAAGAAGCCCGCATTTCCCCATTTGGGGGTCGGTCCCACACTTTTACACAAAAGGGGCCACTC
>JARXAF010000196.1 GCA_029865985.1 Verrucomicrobiota bacterium | reverse complement strand
ATCCGACCGACCTCACGACGCGATCATGGCGGAGTCGTCATCCGGTGAAACCTCTCGTTTGACGATTCGCGGCTGATGGTCGAGAAAACTGACAAGGTCTCCCACCGTCTGAACCTGTCCATAGAGCGGATTCTTCTCGACCCCCTCCATCGAGCGACGTGCGCGGAATGCGGCGTCTCTGGCAATGTCGTCCAAGTCATCTGGATCAATCCGTAAATCCTTCTCACACCGGTCTTGGCGACGAACTGGAACAGCTCTCCCATCCACCGACAGATGTCGCGATATCTCCTCGTAAACCGCCCGAATCAACCAAGTGTCGGCCGACCGATCAAAGGAGCGCGCGAACTCGCAAATGCTCCCCCCTTGTCGAGCAACGGCCAACCGGCGACGCGATCGCGTATCCCAAACCAGCTGGATCCCGACGCACACTCCGAGAACCGCCAGGAGAACACCCACCAGATAGGGTTGCTGCCAAATCCAACCGGTGAATCCCGCCAACAGCGCTGCAAGAAACAACCAGGCCCGGACAGGAGTTTTGTGAACCGGAGCCGCGGGCATTCTTCGCGATGGCACTTTCATGGGTATTTCATCGACGTTCCACGTCAGCGGCTTGGCACCTGCGCCAGCGACAGTCGGTTTTCGCCGCACAGCGACTCTCAATCAGGGTGCACTGGTGGATAGATGGAGCGCCCTGTCGCCGTTGCCAACTGGAAAACGACCCGCGCAAAGCCCTGCTCTATCAGAATCAATTCCATCGATTCCACCTTCGCACGCAACCGTGGCTCTGGAAACTCGTAGCGCACCGGCTTCCCAATGATCACGACTGCAAGCTCTCGCTTAGGGGGTCGCGCTCGCAATCGCCGTCGCCAATGTCTGATCCGTGGCGGTGATGCGTGCGGTTTGACCGGGTGTCCAAAGACGGATGCTGTCCGGCCGCTCGTAGTCGATGACCATGTCCACCCGTCGCGGCAACCGAGGTCGGTGACGCTGTGCATCGACTGGGGCATCCCGACCTCAGCATACTGCTTCTTGAACTCGGCGGGCGTCACGCGCTGTAGACCCGAGCAGCCACACAGAAGCAGGGCGAGGAGAAGGGGGTGTGAGTCGTTTCATGACATGCTCAGCCGGCTGATTGACGGGCGCGAGCGGCGGGCGACCGGTGCTGTCGGAATTGGAAACTAACGTGGCCCACCCGCGTTCGGTCCATTGATTGGGTTGAGGGCATCGAGGATAGAAACCACATCTGGACGATCATACTCGATGAGATAGGCACGGATGTCGCGCCCTTCACGGTCTGTAGCCGACATATCGACGCCGGATTTAATGAACCAACGCAGTAACGCTTCGTATCGTAGCTGCGCGACTTCAAAAATGACAGGCGTGCCAAACTCATTCTTGGCATCCAACCCAAATCCTCTCGCGCTCAGCCATGACACTCCAACCTCGTCATTTTCTACCGCGAGGAAATGAAGAACGGACTCTCCAATTCCGTTTTTTGCTCGGGGTAAGCTCGGATAAAGCGTGATCAAACGCTGCGCTGCGTCGAAGTCCTTCTGCCAAACGGCATCTCGAAGCTCACACCACTCTTTCGAAGCGCTCATTTCTATTTTTGGGCAACGTTCCGGCTCACCAACGCCGGGCCAGTGGTGACCAGAATGAAACCGCGACGCGATCCCGGCGTTCGGTGCAGCCGGTTTGTTCGACCAGCGCTGCCAAAATTGCCTGAACCATCCGACTGCCCAGCGGAGCGGCGGTTCGCTGCAGCGCTCTGTTATTGTTAGGCTGCGTTTTTGTCATCGTCATCCTTCCAACAATCAATCGACACAGTGCATCCAAACTCTGCGAGCATCTGTAACTCCTCCGAATCAAATCCCAAAGCGCACTGCTGGTCGTAATGATATGTGATATGAATGAAAAAGTCAGTAGCGCCAGCAGCACGAAGAACGGGCATCAAGGGAAATGCCAAAGCGTGTAAATACCGGATACCATCCTTCTCACTCTCTGGAACAGAAAACGTGGCAGAACCGGCGGGCACTGGAACTCTGCGATAACGGCCAAGCTTACCAATCGTGCCAGGGTCTTCGGCTTCCGAAAACGGTGCGTCAATCGTCGAAGGACGAAACGTGTCACCGCCGGCAACGAACGAGATTTGTGTGCGCGTGATCATCGCAGCCTAACGCAAAGGTCAGCGACGGGAGCCAGCCACCGAGCGCGTCCGCACCGCCACTCGGCGTGCCGGCTGGCACCAGTTCGCTGGACCGTCATGGTTGGGCCACAGTGTCACCTGAATCCGAATACTCGCTCGTGGATAATCCGCGCAAGTCCGAGATAGAACAACAGCTTGAGGGCCGCGGTCAGCCAATGCTCTGCTCGCCTGAGAATGGCGAGAAACAAGGAAAGCCCGAAAGCGGCTCCCCCGATAACCAGTGTGGGTGCGAGCCTGTAAACTGTCCGAGGTTCGGAAGGCACTGGCGGCACAAGCATCGCGAACGCGAAGAAGAACAGCAGCAGCTCCGCAACTCTGAGGGCGATAGGCTTGGCTTTTTTCATGTCTCGGCGGCCCAACGTTGTTTAGACGACCTAAACGAGGTCTAATCTCTTGGGTGTTTCAAGCTCTCAACGACCCCGTTGGCCAGCAACCCGAATCTCTCCTCCCTTATCCATTAGAGTGAGTCCGGGGTCCTTTGAGTTGCTAATCCGTCGGGTGTTTATGGATGTCGGCCCGTATCGCGGGATAAACCTCGGTCAAACCGTCGTCGTATCGGCTGTCGCAGGCGTCCAATCGTGCCCAAAATGGCTCGAATTCATCGTCCGAAGCATCGCGCTGGACGAGAGCATCTATCTCGCGGGCTGCTGGGTTACGGGACCTGTCCCGGCATCCATTGCGGTCCATCGACCCCTGTAGTAAACTAGTCAAAGACTGGTTAATTCAGGAACAAACACCATGGCCACCGTCACCGCTTTTGAAGCCAAGACCCGGTTCGGCGAACTCCTCGACCGCGTCAGCCGCGGCGAGGAAATCGTCATCACCCGGCACGAGAAGCCCGTCGCGCGCATCATCCCCGAAGGTCTGCGGAACCTGGAGCATGTCCGTCAGGCGGTTTCGGCGCTGCACGAGGTCCGCCGCCGGATCGCCGGCCGGACCAAGGGACGTGGAAAGCTGTCGGACGCCGATGTCCGATCCGCCATCGAGGAAGGACGACCCTGATGGACCGCCTGATCGTGGACGCCTCGGTGGCCATCGCCTGGGTGCATCCCGGCCAGGCGACCCCGGAAACGGACGCGTTGCTAGCCGAGGTCAACGAGGGTGCCATCCTGGTCGTTCCCGCCCTCTGGTCGGTTGAGACGGCCAATGCGCTGGTGGTGCTCGAACGCCGGAAGAAGCTGACGGCTGAGGAGCGCGACGACGCTCTGGCCGCGCTGCGCGGACTGGCATTCGAAACCGACCCTGAAATGTCGGTCCTGGCCTTCACCAAACTGGCGCAACTGGCCGCCGATAATGCCTTGAGCGTCTATGAGGCCGCCTACCTAGAACTGGCCGTGCGCTTGAAGATACCCCTCGCCTGCAAGGACGGTCCGCTGCGCGAAGCGGCGAAACGGCGCCGGGTTTCCTTGCTGCCCTGAGGCGGGGCCGGTGGCGTAGGGTTTCAGTTCCGTGGCATACTGCGCCCCGGAGGACTGTCTATGTCGGTTGAATTTCGGGAGTGGAATGGATTGCGGATGACGTTCTTTGCAGGCACGTCCGAACCGGTGTGGCTGATAGCCGAAATTGCCCGAACTGCCGCAGGTCCACGAAACAAACTCCAGACCACGATACCGCCGCCGTAGCCGGGAACTGCCGGTCTCCCGTGATTGAACAATTCAACCGAGCACGGAGTTCCGGCGACGGTCATCACGGTCCCGAAGAGAAGGTTTGCCCGATGCCACCCGTTTTCCGTTCCCGTTCGCCCGTTGCGTCTCCACGGCGAATTCACTCATCCCCGGGCTGGTTCAACCAAGGGTGTCGTTGCTGGCTTCGCTCCGCTTTGCGGGATTCGCAGCAATACACCGTTTATTGTTCGGCTTCACGTCTGCGTCAGTGGTTGGTCGTGTATCCATGAATGCCGGCCCATCTTTGCTTCATACTCGGCTAAAACACGCCGCTGCGCCTCCTTAATCATCAGCGGATATGATGGATCAAATGGCTCTTTAAGCTCCCACTCCAACTCGCTGGCAATCTTGTCAATCAAGACAACCTCGGAAGGGTGTGAAAATGCCAAACGGTTGGTTTCGCAAAATCTGTATGACCACTCGAAGAGAACGAGCAACTCGTCTTTGGTTAAGTTTAGCATAAAATCCAAGTGCGGTGTGATGGCTAACGTCACGGCGGAGGGGCACGTATTCGCGTCACCTCCCGCCGGTGGTTCGACCATCCTTCATCGTGCTTGTTGCCGCCTGAGCGATTGCGTTGTTCACGGCATGAAATAGATGCTCGGAAACTAGGTCGTATGTCTTCTGCTCTTCACCATCAAACCCCATGTCGTTCCATGATCCCATGCCGCCGAAGACCCATGCCTTTTGGCAAGCGTCAAGGAGTGTTCCGGCTTCTGCCGATAGTAATCCCTTTGGTGCCAGATCTTGGTGGTAGCCGTGTCGTCTCTCACCCTTTGACTCAATGGTGTCCAAAGCATCATCGAACCACTTAGTGAAGCCTTCCAGTTTGTGTTGAACAGCGAACGATCGGACCTCCTTGAGACTTTTGCCGAGTTCCCTCATTGCGTTCGTAAGGTCGGGCGCAGGGGATACGACGGTTGTTCCTGTCGAAACTCGTCCATATGTGACGCGCCAAATGCGTTTGTCCGGCGCTTTCTGGTCGCCGACATCCCATCGAGCCATCCACAGTTCGCATTCGCCCTTCGGGAGTATTACCTCAATCGTCCAATCCCCTCCACCACCAACGAACCCAGAGGACGTGCGGTCAGAGATGCCAGGTTTGTTCTGTGGCGTGAGTGACAACCGAAAACCGTTCGCGCCACGGCCTTTGAGGTAGGCAAGCCAAGCGTCGGGATCATGCGCGACCTCTGTTTCTTTCGGTTTACCGAAAAGGGTTTTTCCGAGAGTCACGAATGTGACTCGTTCGCAGAACTGGAAGGTAGAGTTGGTGAAATAGAACTGTGGTGTGGTCTGACCTGCCAGGTAGGCGTTCCCGTAGCAGGTCAAGGCAACCAATTGGGCAATTGTTCCAGTCATTGATTTTCTCTTGGTCGAACGTTGTTTAGACCGCCTAAACGCAGTCTAGCTTCCCACTTTCCCGAAACTCTCAACGCCCCCGTTGGCCAGCAACCTGAATCTCTCCTCCCTCATCGATGAGCGAGTCAGGGGTCCGGGAACGATTTCCGAATTTGACTCAGGCGGGTGTCAGCAACTTTCGCCCAATGCCTGAGCAAGAGCCTGTTCAGGTTGCGGGGCCCTTGACCGAGTTCTGGGCAAAGAGAACGGGTGCTTCCAAAATCCGAAATTTCTTCCTGACCCCGTTTCCTGAACCCGTTTCCGTCTTGGAGTCGCCAAACACCTCTCACCGCCAACTGAAGGTGCGACTTTAAGATCAAGGTGCGACTTTAATTTCGAGTTACAGCCATCGCTCTGAGTTCACTGAATTAACTCGCGACCTGCAATTCTACTTGCGAC
>JARXAF010000194.1 GCA_029865985.1 Verrucomicrobiota bacterium | reverse complement strand
TGCCGCATTTGCGGACCGAGTTGAAGGCGCGGGGCTTCGACGATTTTGTCGCCCACGTTCGCTGGGCCTGCGAGCGCGCCCTGGAGGCCGGCTTCCTGCCCCACACCAACATCGGCGCCATGTCGTCGCAAGACTTCGAGCGGTTGGCCGACGTGAATGCCTCCATGGGCCTCATGCTCGAAAACATCGACGACACCTTCAACCGGACCATCGCCCCACAGAAATCCGCCAAGGGTCGCCTGCAGACATTGGAGGCCGCCGGCCGCGCCCGCGTGCCGTACACCAGTGGCATTCTCATCGGACTCGGTGAATCGCGGGAGTCCCGGCTGCGCTCACTCGATGCCCTGGCTGAAATCCACGCGCGCCACGGGCACTTGCAGGAAATCATTCTCCAGAACTTCATCCCCAACGAAGGATCGCGGCTCAGCTCCGTGCCCGAAGCTCCGGCGCTGGAAGAGTATCTGGAGCTCATCGAGCATTGGCGGCGCATAGCCCCCGGGGTGGCCATCCAGATCCCGCCCAACATCAATCCGCATTGGGAGGCCTTGCTGCCGTGGACCGACGACCTGGGCGGCATCAGCACCGACGGCGATTGGGTCAATCCCCTCAACCCCTGGGCCCCTCCCGAACGGTACGCCCAGGCCTGTCAGCGTCAGGGAGCCGAACTGCGCCACCGGTGGCCGGTGTATGATGCGTATGTCGACAAGGGCTGGATTTCCGCTCGAGTTGCCGCAGTCCTCCAAGCCCGGGACGGTCGGACTCGGCTCAGTCCGGTCGGCCCCATTCACCCCATGCCCGAAACGCACCGCCCCCATGGACCCGCTGAACCGCTCACCAAGGCCCTGCGCGGCGAGGCGTTGTCGGTGAACGAAACCTTGCAGTTGGCCCAGGCCGATGGCGCGGCGCGCGAAGAAATCCGTGAGGCGGCCGACGCATTGAACCGGCGCCTCCATGGCGAGGTCGTGACGTATGTGGTCAACCGCAATGCCAACTTCACCAACGTCTGCACCACAAACTGTTCCTTCTGTGGGTTCTACCGCCCACCGGGCCATCCCGAGGCCTACACCCGGACTGTCGGGGCCGTGGTCGAGCGCGTGCTGCAAACGCCCTGGGTCACCGAGGTGTGCCTGCAAGGCGGCATCCATCCGGACCTTGGACTGGAGTACTATGAAGAGCTGCTCCGCGCCCTGAAGCGCGCCATGCCGGGCGTTCATCTCCACGCCTATTCGCCCATGGAGATCCACTCGCTGTGCCGCAAGAGCGGTCTGGATCCCCGCACGGTGCTCAGCCGCCTGCGCGATGCCGGCCTAGGATCCGTTCCGGGAACGGCCGCGGAAATCCTCGATGACGCAATGCGCGACCAGCTCTCGCCCGACAAGCTCCGGGCCGCCGAGTGGGAGGCAATTATCGAAGCGGCCCACCAGACCGGACTTCGCTCGACCGCCACCGTGCTCTTCGGCCACCGGGAAACGTGGGAAGACCTGATCCGGCACCTCGACCGCATCCGCTCCCTCCAGCGGCGCACCGGTGGGTTCACGGAGTTTGTGCCCTTGGCCTTCGTGCCGTATCGCAATCGCTTGGGCGGTGAACTGGCGCGGGAGGCCGGCGTGAGCCCGGAAGCATTGGCGGAGGCCGGGACTGGCCGAGTGGAGCAATTGTATCCCCTCGCCCGATTGTTCTTCGGTGAGGAAATTCCCAACCTCCAGACCAGTTGGGTGAAGCTCGGACCCGAGCGCGCGGCGGCCATGCTCCGCTCGGGCTGCAATGATTTCGGCGGCACGTTGTACGAAGAAAGCATTACCCGTGAGAGCGGCGGGCGTTTTGGAGAATGCCTCACCCGGGTTGAAATCGAAGCGGCCATCCGATCGGTCGGACGGATCCCACGCCAGCGCACGACCTTGTACGGTGTGCCGGCCTGATAGTCGGCTTGGTGACAGAAAAAGCCGAACCGGTCTCGCTTACTCCCGGCAGACCGACTCGTAGAGTGACACGTATTCGGCCGCTTGTTTTTCCCAAGAAAAATCGGCCGTCATGCCATTGTGCCGGATGTGCTGTAGCCACGCGGGTTCCTTCCAGAGTGCCAGCGCCTTGAGGACGGCTTTTTGCAGCGCCGCTGCGGAATAAGTAGTGAATTTGATGCCGGTGGCTTGTGCGGCGTTGTCGCGGGGATCGATCACCGAATCCTGAAGGCCTCCGGTGGCTCGAACGATGGGAATGGCTCCGTAGCGCAGCGAGTACAATTGATTGAGACCGCACGGCTCAAAGCGCGACGGCATCAAATAGAAATCGGCACCGGCTTCGATGCGGTGCGACAAGGCGGGATCAAAACCAATTCGTGCAGCCACCTGATTCGGGAATCGTTTGGCCAAATCGGCGAAGGCATTTTCCAGTGCCCGTTCACCACTGCCCAAGAGAGCGAATTGGAAGGATTCACCGGCATCGATCAGCGCCCGAATGGTTTGAAGGATCAATGCTGAGCCCTTCTGGTCGGTGAGTCGGGAGATGTTGGCGAAAAGTGGGACTTCCGGATCCTCCGGTAGACCCAATTCCCGCTGTAACGCGGCCTTGCACATCGCTTTGCCGGAAAGGTCCTGAGCCGAGAAACCTGACGGAAGGGCCGGGTCGGAGGCGCTGTTCCACTCCTCGTAATCCACCCCGTTGAGGATGCCGCTCAGGTCGTTGTAGCGCTTGAGTAGCAAACCATCGAGACCGCAGCCGTATTCGGGGGTGAGGATTTCCCGCGCATAGTTGGGGCTCACCGTGGTGATGGCCTGGGCCTGGGTGAGACCGGCCTTCAAGAAATTCACCCGTTCGAAATGCAGGGCGCTTTCCAAGTGAAGCCAGTCGCTGGGAAGACCCGTCAGCCCCCAACTCGCCGCCGGGAACGATCCCTGGAATGCCAAATTGTGGATGGTGAAGACGGTTTGAGGGGGCTGGGCCCAGCCGGAATGCCATTGAGCGTGCCGGGCCAGGATGGGAATCAACCCCGTTTGCCAATCGTGGCAGTGCAGGACGGTCGGCGGGTTCGGCAGATGGCGCGCCAAGATCAAGGCCGCCCGACTTAGAAAAATGAAACGGGCCGCATTGTCTGCATAATCCCGGTTGGCCTCGTTGTAGATTCCGGGCCGGTCAAAGAAACCCGCCTGCTCCACAAACCAGAACGTGAGGTTGGGTGAGAGTTTCTGGCAATGGAATCGCCCCTCCACCAGACCGTCTCCCAAGGGGATGGCCAGACGCCAGGACATCGCTTCGATGGCCGGATGGGTTTGAGCCATTCCGCGGTAAAGCGGGGTGATCACCGAAACTTGCAAATTCGAACCCGCCAAGGCTCGGGACAGGGCCGATACCATGTCGGCCAAACCCCCGGTCTTCGAATAGGGGTTCAGCTCACTGGTCGCCAGCAGCACGTGCATGCACAGAGTCTTTGGCGCACCCCGTGGGGCGAACAAGACCGAAGTCTTTCGGGTTAAGGACCCTGAAGACAGGTCCTTCATCCCGGGAGTGGCCGGAAACCCGGTCCGTTGCTAAGGTTCCTCCACCGTGAGTCATCCCCTGTGAAAGCCCTCATCGAAACCGCGGACAAGAAATCCGAACGCGCCTTCCTGGTCGGCGTCGAACTCAAGAGCCATTCCGCTTGGGATGTCGCCGACTCCCTCGATGAGCTGGCCGAGCTGGCCACCACGGCCGGGGTCGCGGTGGTGGGACAGGGAATCCAACGGTTGGAGGCACCGCACTCGGGCACGTTCATTGGCGCGGGCAAGGCCGAGGAATTCGCCAAGGCCGCCAAGGAGGCCAATGCGGACACCGTGCTCTTCGACGAGGAACTCTCCGGGGCCCAGGCCCGCAATCTGGAGGAGATTTTCAGCGCAAAGGTCATCGACCGCACAGCGCTCATCCTCGACATCTTCGCCCAGCGGGCGCGAACCCGGGAAGGCAAGCTGCAGGTTGAGTTGGCCCAATTGCAGTACCTGATGCCGAGGCTCACGCGCTACTGGACCCACCTTTCACGACAGCGGGGCTCCACCGGTTCCATTGGTGGCGAAGGCGAATCCCAGCTCGAGGCCGACCGCCGCAAGACCCAGGAGCGCATCGAGAAGATCCGTCATGAATTGACCACGGTGCGCCGTCAGCGCTCCACGCAGCGCGAAGGCCGTCAGCGCCACCAGTGGCCGCTGGCGTCCATCGTGGGCTACACCAATGCCGGCAAATCGACCTTGCTCAATACCCTCACCGGGGCCGAGGTGCTCGCCGAGGACATGCTCTTCGCCACGCTGGATCCCACCACCCGTCGGCTGCGCCTGCCCTCCAACCAGAACGTGCTGTTGAGCGACACGGTGGGATTCATCCGCAAGCTGCCACATGGTCTGGTGGAAGCCTTCAAGGCGACCCTCGAAGAGGTGGTCGAGGCCGACTTGCTCATCCACGTGGTCGATACCAGCCATCCCAACGCTCCGCAGCAAATGGAGGCGGTCAATGCGGTGTTGTCCGAGATCGGCGCCCAAGAGAAACCCACGCTGATGGTCTTCAACAAGATCGACAAAGCCGGGGCTGCCGAATTGGCGGCGATGTACTGTCAGCAATTCCCCAAGGCGGTCGCCGTCTCGGCCCGGAAAAAGGAGGGATTCGAAATCCTCTTTGCGGAATTGGGGGCCATGCTCAAACCCATCCGGGAGTTTGTGGAGATCCAGATTCCCCACCACGAGCAGAAGGCCATGAGCCGTCTCCACTCGGTGGCCCAGGTTGTCGAACAAGACTATTCTGGCGATCAGGCCCGCTTCCGCGTCCGGCTCCCACCGTATCTCCGGCATGAGTTCGAAGCGTATCTGGTGCCGTCGAACAACGGAGATTAGCCCTCATCCGGGACTCCGATGGCGCTGTGGGTGGGCTCGCTGGGCGGACTGGTTCTTGCCGCTGCCCAAGAAATTTGGTTTACCCGCCCAATCGGTTTGCCACCCTACCGGGATCATGCGCCTTCTTCGTTGGTGGACGTTGCTGTTTTGCCTGGTATCGCGGGTTGTCGGTGGGGAATTCCGTACCATCACCGGCGATGTGTATGTGGGCGAAGTGTCCGCTGCCGACGCTGATGGGCTCATTGTCCGCCTTCAATCCGGTGTGTTTTCGCCCCGTGTCGACTGGGCCAAGCTCGACGAAGCCACGCTCAAATCCCTGGCCCGTCATCCGCGCGCCGGACGTTTTGTCGAACCGCTCCTGGAGCCGCCGGCCGAGGAAATCGCCCGCGCCGAGGCCCGCAAGATCGACGTGCGCCAGCCTGATCGCGTCGCGCGACCGCCGGCCGAGATCGCTGGCAAGGGTATTTACGCGGCCCTGACTTCCCCCAATGGCTTGATGCTCCTCGGGGCACTCTATCTGGCCAATCTCTATGCCGCCTACGAAATCGCCCGCTTCCGTTGGCGCGCGGTGCCGCTGGTTTGCGGCGTCTCGGCGGTGCTGCCCGTGATCGGACCCACCATTTTCTTGGCACTTCCACGACGTGAGGAAGAGGTGGTGGTCAGCGCGACCGACGAGGCCGTTGCGGCCCAGTCCCTGAATGTGCCTTCGCAGCCCGTTGCCACGGCTTCCGCGGCCGCCACACCGGGATCGACCACCACGGCGGCCCGCAGTCAGGCGGGTTCCAATGAAGGATTGCCCAAGACGTTCCGTCGGGGCGAATCCACTTTCAACCGCCGGTTCTTTGAGACGCAATTTCCCTCGTTCTTCAAGGTCGTTGCCTCCGAGGCCGACAAGGATCTCGTGCTGGAGATCACGACGGCCGCCGGTGTGACCGTGGCCACCCGGATCACGCGCATCAGCGCCGCCGATTTGGCCTTGAAGGCCTCGGATGGTACCGAGAACACCCTGGAATTTGTCCAGGTGCTCGAGATCACGCTCCGCGACAAAAACGCCTGAAGTCGCCCATCACCGCGATGAAATATCGGGCCATCCTCCTCTTTGGCGCACCCGGTGCCGGCAAGGGTACCCAGGGTAAAATCCTCGGTCAGATACCGAACTTCGTGCATTTCTCCTGTGGCGATGCCTTCCGCAACCTGCGGGTGGATTCCCCGCTGGGGAAGGTGTTCGTGGAGTACGCCTCGACGGGCCGACTCGTACCGGACGAACCCACTATTCAGCTGTGGAAGCAATCGGTGGACGGGCTGGCGGGCACGGGCCGCTTTAATCCCGAGGCCGATACGTTGTTGCTCGATGGCATCCCGCGCAATCCGCGGCAGGCCGAGATCATGCGCGACCTGATCGACGTGAAGGCGATTTTCAATCTCTTTTGCCCGGCGATGGACAAGCTCATCGTGCGGTTGCAGCGTCGAGCCCTGAAGGAAAACCGTCTCGACGACGCCAATGTCGAGACCATCCGCAACCGTCTCGAAACCTACAAGCGCGAGACCCGGGCGGTGTTGGAATGCTATCCGGACACTTTGATCCATCAGATCGATTCGACCCAGGAGCCCATTCTGGTCTTGGCCGACATCCTCAAGGTCATCGTCCAGATTCCTAAACCCGCGGTGAGCGATGGCAGCACCGTCTTCAGTTCCTAGAGGTTCTGGAGTGAGGAAGGTCCTGAGATGGAGTGTCAGGACGATATCGCCGTGGAATCATCCGCGGACCCGTGGATTTTTTGAGAACGCAGTTGACACCTTCCCTCGGCGTTTCTATCAATTCCAGCTCAATCGAAGCGTTGCATGCACCGTGTTCGGTTTCTGGTCTGTGAAGGACTGGAGATCGGACTTTTTGCCGTCGAAAGATGGCGACCAGCCGGTAGACTGATGGATGAACCTTTCAAAGGTGGATCACCAGTCAATGGGTGGAGTGGCCGCAACCGAACAGTGCCCGCGTAGCTCAGTTGGCAGAGCACGTCCTTGGTAAGGACGAGGTCATCGGTTCAAACCCGATCGCGGGCTCCATTCGGAGTCGGTTCCGACGCTTTAAGATTTTCAGAAACGAAGAACAGAAAACGATACGACACATGGCTAAAGAAACCTTCAACCGGACGAAGCCCCACATGAACGTGGGTACCATCGGTCACGTCGACCACGGCAAGTCCACCCTCACCGCTGCAATCGTCGCTGTGCAGAATCGCAAGGGCCTCGCCCCCATGATCGAGTACAAGGACATCACCAAGGGCGGTACCGTCCGTGATGATACCAAGACCGTGACCATCGCCGTGTCGCACGTCGAATACGAGAGCCCGAACCGTCACTACGCTCACGTGGACTGCCCCGGCCACGCTGACTACGTGAAGAACATGATCACCGGCGCCGCCCAGATGGACGGTGCGATTCTGGTCGTCAGCGCTGCTGACGGTCCGATGCCCCAGACCCGCGAGCACATCCTCTTGGCCCGCCAGGTGGGTGTTCCGAGCATCGTGGTGTTCCTGAACAAGGTTGACCTCGCCGATGCCGACCTCCTCGAGCTCATCGAGATGGAAATCGTCGACCTGCTCAACAAGTACGGCTTCCCTGGTGACAAGACCCCGATCGTTCGTGGTTCGGCCACCGCGGCCATCGCCGGTACGCCGGAGGGCGAAGCGGCCATCGCCAACTTGCTCAACGCCCTGGATACCTTCATCCCGGAACCCGTTCGTGAGCAGGACAAGCCGTTCCTCATGTGCATCGAAGACGTGTTCAACATTGAAGGTCGCGGCACTGTCGTGACCGGTCGTGTGGAGCGCGGTGTCATCAACAAGATGTCCGAAGTCGAGATCGTCGGTCTGAAGGACACCCGTAAGACCACGGCGACCGACATCGAAATGTTCCGCAAGTTGCTGGACAGCGCCCAAGCCGGCGACAATGTCGGCGTGCTGCTCCGCGGCACCAAGAAGGAAGACGTCGAGCGCGGCATGGTTCTCGCCAAGCCGGGCTCTATCAAGGCCCACACCAAGTTCAAGGCCGAGGTTTACGTCCTCACCAAGGACGAGGGTGGTCGCCATACCCCGTTCTTCACCAAGTACCGCCCGCAGTTCTACTTCCGTACCTCCGACGTGACTGGTTCGATCACGTTGCCTGAAGGTGTTGAGATGGTCATGCCGGGTGACAACGTGTCGGTCGAGGTCGAGCTGTTCGCCCCGGTCGCCATGGAGAAGGGTCTCCGCTTCGCCATCCGCGAAGGTGGTCGCACCATCGGTGCAGGCCGCGTCGCCGAAGTGGTGGCTTAAGTTTTCGAGAGGGAGGGAAGGATAAATCCTAGCGATTGATTCCTTCCCTCCCACTTTTTTCTGTGTCTTAGTTGTCGGCGTCAGTGAACAGGGCGTTAGCTCAATTGGTAGAGTAGCGGTCTCCAAAACCGTTGGTTGAAGGTTCAAGTCCTTCACGCCCTGCCAGCCTCCCGGAGGGGTGGCAGAGTGGTCTAATGCGGCGGTCTTGAAAACCGCTGTGGGCTGACGCTCACCGGGGGTTCGAATCCCTCCCCCTCCGCCATTATATAGTTATATACTATCGTGAAAGAATATCTTCCGTTCCTGATCTGGTTCGCCGCAATTGCCGCGATCTTCGCCTTCGCTTGGAAGCAGGGGCATCTGGCGCGCTTGACCACCTATGTGGCCGCCACCCAGCAGGAGCTCAAGAAGTGCAACTGGCCGACTCGAGAGGAGTTGATCCAGTCCACGGTGCTGATTTTCGTCGTTATCGGTATGCTTGGGGTCTTCACGATGGCCTCCGATTGGTTGGTACTGAGCTTCGTCAAGTGGCTCATCCAGGCTTCTTGAGGTCGTCATTCCCACGTTCCCAACATTTTTCCCGTCCCGCACTCTGCCCATGAACACCCAATGGTTCGTTTTGCACACCCTCGCCGGTCAGGAGCAGAAGGTCCGGGACACCATCAACCGCCGGATCAAGACCGACGAGATGGAAGAGTATATCCGTGAAGTGCTTCTCCCAATGGAGAAGGTGGTCGAAGTGCGTGGCGGCAAGAAGACCGTCACCAACCGCAAGCTGCATCCCGGGTACGTCTACATTGACATGGCGCTGCTCGATGACGGCAAGCGTCCGATGGAAAAGCCCTGGTACTTCATCAAGGACATTCAGGGTGTGATCGGTTTCGTGGGCGGCGAACGCCCCATGAACGTCACCGATGATGAGATCGCCACCATCAAGGCGCAGATTTCGGATAGTGAGGACACTGAGCGGCCGAAGGTGAGCTTCGACGTCGGTGAGACCGTCAAGATCAACGACGGACCGTTCCTCAACTTCACCGGTGTCATCGAAGAGCTGGAGCCCGAAAAGGGCAAGCTCAAGGTGACCGTGGACATCTTCGGGCGCAAAACGCCCGTCGAACTCGAATACTGGCAGGTCGAGAAGTCGTGATGCCTCTCAAGCGACGTCGTACACCGCCGCAAACAAACTGGATAGAACATGGCAAAGAAAGTTACAGGCATCGTTAAGCTGCAAATCCCTGGTGGTCAGGCCAACCCGGCCCCCCCGGTGGGTCCTGCATTGGGTTCGCAGGGTATCAACATCATGGGCTTCTGTAAGGAGTTCAACGCGGCCACCAAGGATCGCGCTGGTCTGGTGATCCCTGTGGTCATCACTGTTTACCAGGATAAGTCCTTCACCTTCATCCTGAAGTCCCCTCCGGCTTCCGTGCTGCTCAAGAAGGCGGCCGGTATCGCCTCGGGATCCAAGGTCCCCAACAAGGAAAAGGTCGGCAAGGTCACCCGCAAGCAGGTCCTCGAGATCATCAAGGCCAAGGGTTCCGACATGAACTGCAACAGCGAAGAGGCGGCTTTCCGCACGGTCGCTGGCACAGCCCGCAACATGGGCATCGAAATCGTCGGCTGATCGTCGTCCCACTGTCGACGATTCCCAAGCCGATTTCTTATTTTCAACAAAAACGCCGCCTCTCCAGGCGGCGTTTTTTGTTATCCGTGATCTTCGGGTGGGAACCGATGCATTAACCTCCCGTCAAAACACCCGGGGACGTTGACGATAAAAGGTCATTCTGTGCCAGTTGCCCGGGAAATATCGCCCCAGAGAGCGGCCGAGTTATGAGAGATCAGAAATCCCGATGCACCCAGCAGGCGGAGAGGAACGCAGTGAGCGATCCTCCGCCCACCAACGCCAACCCCAAGGTTGCATAGCTGGCTCCACCGAACCAGACGCCACCACCCACGGTGGCAAAACCCGCCAACAGGCAGATCAGTCCAAAAAGGAGGCAGTTGAGGGCGAGTTTATCCAAGGATTCGGAGATCCGTTTCATAAATGTCTTTCTTCTGTAACGGAATTGTCACATTCAGCGCAAATAGAAACTGGCAGGAAAACACCTTAGTCATTCCGAATTCGGTAATCCTCCGGCCTACTCAGTCGGATTGCCCCCGGAGAAGCGGTCATCCGTCCAAGGATCGGCGGTGTTGGAGTAACCGCGAAGCTCCCAAAATCCCAAAATATCCTGATCCATGAAGGTGATTTCCCGAATCCACTTGGCTCCTTTCCAAGCGTAACGTTTGGGCAGGATGACCCGGGCGGGTCCACCATGTTCTACGGCCAACGGTTGACCATTCCAGTGGTGAGCGATGAGCACATCGTCGTCCATGCAGGCGTCGATGGGGTTGTTGGTGGAGTACCCGTCGTAACTCTTGAAAAAGACGTGGGTGACGCTGGCTCTGGGGCGGACCAAATCGGCCAGCGTGAAGAAGGCGACACCTTGCCAGAGCATATCAAATTGGCTCCAAGTGGTCACGCAGTGGAAGTCACTCGTATCCGTGAATTGCGGCAGCGCCAAAAACGCCTTCCAGTCCAGAGTTACCGGGTTTTCGACATGGCCACCAATCTTGAGCTGCCAGCGGTCCAGGGGTATTTCGGGTTTCACACCCAAATCCAGAACTGGAAAATTATGCACCTGACGCTGCCCGGGCGGCAGACGGTCCTGGGAGCGGATTTCGGGCTTGCCCGTACCGGCCATCTTCCGTGCCCAACGCTCCTTGGCGGCGATGTACGCTTCCTTCATTCCCCGGATTCTCGCCCTGGAATGGGAATGATCAACCGTTGAAGCACAGGAGTCTTGTGACGATCCGTCTCGAAAGACCGGGTCCCCAGAGGCCGCCTGAACCGGAACGTGGGTTGGATGACTTGTGCCTGGGAAGGTGAGGACGTCATCGCAAGCGGACCAACCCGGGGTCGTTGTCGTCTGAACCACTGCTTTCCGATCCGCTTGAAATCCTTACCATCGCCCGGGTCGAACTTTGAAACGTTGGAGTGTCATCCTGTTGTTGCTGATCGGCGGTGTGGGCATCGTCTGGTTCTGGATTTCGCGATATGAGAACCGTTTCGACGCTCAAATCCAATTGGCTGCCCAACGCTACCGCCTGCCGCCGTCGCTGGTGAAAGCGGTGGTTTGGAAGGAAAGCCGCTTTGATCCAACGGTTCGCGGCCGAGCCGGTGAAATCGGCCTCATGCAAGTCACCGCCGTGGCTGCGCAGGAATGGGCTGATGCCCTCAAGCTGACCCGATATTCTCACGAACAAATCCTCGATCCCTCCACCAATTTGCACGCCGGCTCGTACTATTTGTCCAAGGTGCTTCAACGCTACTCGGCCACCGACAATCCCTTGGCCTATGCGTTGGCTGATTACAATGCCGGACGTCGCAATGTCTTGCGTTGGATGAGTGCCACCAACGCCCCACAGGCACGCACCAATAGTGTGCAGTTCATGGCCGCCATGACCTTCCCGGGTACCCGTCAATACGTGGAGCAAATCCTTCAGCGCCGGCGGCGCTATGAGTCCCATTTCGCCACCGGCCGTTGAACCCCGGGCTCCGGGAAGAGTCCAGCAAACGGAAGAGAGCGTGCTTCAGGAGGGCGTGCCGAAAAACCCAATCGCTGCGACCATCGCTCGTAAGCGGATACTGGATCGATCAAGGGTTCATTCATCCAATGGCACACATCGCCCACCTCGTCTTCGAGACGTGCGGCGTCCGGAAAGTCGAGGTAGTAAGCCGATTGAACACCCAGCCGTTGGGCCCAGATGGCGCCCTCCGATCGATCCCGCTGTGCCACCCTTTGCACCAGACAGGTCCGGGCCAATTGGCGCAGAAACCAAGCGTCGATCAGGTCGAATTCACCGTCGGGTCGAGGACGCTGTTGCATCCCGATCACGGTCAACTTTTGGGCAAAGGTGAAGGTGCAAGCTCCGCAGCCTTGGAGCGAACGGAAGGTGTCCAGCAGTGCCATTTCTCCGCCGGTATGCTGTCCGCCGGATGTGGCGAAGGCGGTGCCCAGAGTTCCCCACAGCTCCAGACCCCGCGTTTGCTCAAAGAATTTCCGCAGGAACCACGGAGAACCCTGACCGTACACCGGAGTGGCGACCACTACGACGTCGGCCCCTCTCAATAGTTCATGGACCTTTGAAGTTTGATCGATCGACGGAAGAGCCCAAACCAATTCGCAAATCACCTCGGGGAAGGGTTTTGGATCGACCGTTTGGAGGTAATGGACGAACCCCAAAGCGGCCCGATGACTGTCATGGCGATCCGTTGCCGTGCCCGGCGAGAAATGCAGGACCCGAACGGTCATGGCTGCAAATCGAAGGTCGCGATATCGGAGACTTTCACACGTGAGGTGGTGGAGGGTAGTCGATTGAAATCGGAAACGGCCTGTTTCCAAGTCTGACGTTTCATCCGCCCCATGCTACCTGGGCCGCCTTCACGGGTAAGCATGGGAATGAGCGCTTCAACCGTGCCTCGTTCATGACGACGATCGGTCCCTGGGACAGTGGCCGTGACCATTGTGGCGATGGCATCCGGGTCCTGGATCGCTGTAGCCCAGCCACGACGAGAAACCTCCAGAAAGCGGCGCAGCAGCGGAGCATCCGATTTGAGGAAGGATTCACTGGTGAAATACACCTGACCATAGGCGGCGTAGCCAATGTCGTGGAGATGGAGGATATCGATGTCGTGACCGGCTTGCCGCAACGCGACCCCTTCATCAATGGAGTAACCTTGGACGGCGGCATATCGCCCATTGAGCAGCGGCGTCAGGTCGTAGCCCACCACTTCGACTTCGATGCGCCCAGCACCGATGCCGGCGTGGTGCAGGACATATTTCACCGCTTCATTTCCGTCGGCATGGACGCCGATGCGTTTTCCGATGAGGTCCTTCAACTGGTGGATGCCGGCGGATTTGAGGCTGATCAAGCCAATGGGCGTCCCTTGCAGCATGGTGCCGATGGCCTTGACCGGACGCCCCGAGGAGCGTTCCTTGAGCAACACCCCGCTCTCGATGCTTCCAATCCAGTGCGGGTGATGAACGACATTGCTCACCACCCCTTCATCCGGGGGAATGCCCCTCAATGTGAGATCAATGCCGGCCTCCCGGTACCAACCTCGTTCGCGGGCCATGAGGAGGCCGGCAAACTGGGCCGTGGGTTTCCAGTCGAGCTGGAAGGTCACAGGAACCGCCTCGGCCGCAGAGACTCGTAGTGCGAGAGCCAGAAGGCAGAGAATCATTCGGTAGGTTTTCATGGGTGGATGCAGAGTGTGCGGTCAGTCGGCGTCGGTCTTCATGGCGGACTCATGCCACTTTCGCAGGCAGAGCCATTCCAGAGCTGTCACGGTGAAGAAGAAGAGGAAACCCAACAGACTGGCGGTCAGCACCAGAGCGAACAGGTAATCGGTCTGAAGCTGGCTGTTGGCATAAGTGATGGAATACCCCAGCCCACCTTCGCCGACGGCGTTGGAACTGGCGAAGAGTTCGCCCGTCACCGCACCGATCACCGATATGCCCGCCGAAATGCGTAGGCCGACAAAGAGGTGCGGGAGTGCATGGGGCAAACGCAATTTCAACAGCTGCCGAGACCGCGATGCGTTGGACATGACAAAGAGGTCGATCAAGTTCCGGGGCACGCTGATGAGTCCCTGGGTGGTGTTGGCGATGATGGGAAACAGACAAATCACAAAGGCCACCAGCATGACGCTGCGCAGGCCCGATCCGAACCACATCAGGATCAATGGCGCGATCGCGACGATTGGAACTGTCTGGAGCAAGATGGTGTAGGGGTAGAACGATCGGCGGACCAGTGGGCTCTGGGCAAAGAAGAGGGCAATGACCACGCCACCGATGATGCTGAGGAGGTAGCCACCACCGGCCTCGATCGCCGTGATGCGAAACGCATTCCAAAGGGTCTGGTGGCGCTCCAAGATCACCCGTAGGACCGCCGAGGGCGGCGGCAGCACGTAGGCGGGGATGGCAAACCCCCGACAGCAAAGATCCCAGGCGGTGATCACTGCGACCAACACCGCCAATGGCCACGCGGCCTGGATCAGGAGCCTCTTCATGGATGTCCGTGGCTTGCAGGGTTTTGGACCGCCCGCAGTGCAGCACTCACCTCGCCGACCAGGCGAAGGAACTCCGGGGCACTGCGCAGTTCAGCGGTTCTCGGAAATGGGAAGGGAACTGGAATCTCGGCCGCGATCTGGCCTGGCTTGGCCCGCAGCACGAGGATGCGATTCGAGAGAAAGACCGCTTCGGCCACGCTGTGGGTCACAAAGAAGGTGGTGAACCGATCGTTCTCCCGCAGGCGCAGCACTTCTTCGTTGAGGAAATCCCGGGTCATTTCGTCCAGTGCGCCGAAGGGTTCATCCATCAGTAAAATCTTCGGCTGTGTCGCCAATGCCCGAGCAATAGACACGCGCATGCGCATGCCGCCGCTCAGCTGCCGTGGATGGAGGTCTGCCACATCGGAAAGACCAACGAGTTGCAGCAGCGCCGTGGACGTCGCTCGGCGCTGTGATTCGGTGGTCTTGCCCTCCAGTTCGAGGCCGAGTTCCACATTGGATCGAACGGTGCGCCACGGCAGCAGCGTGGCATCCTGGAAAATGAACGACATGATCTCACGGGCCGATTCCGGCTGCATCCCGTCGAGCTTCACGGAACCGGAGCTCACAGGAGACAAACCCGCCAGCAGTCGCAAGAGCGTGGACTTGCCACACCCGCTGGGGCCGATGAGTGAAATGAACTCCCCCCGGTCGGCCCGAAGCGTGATGCCATCCAGGACCGTCGCCCCATTGGACCATCGCTTGGTGACCCCTTCGAGGGTGATGAAGGGCGGCTGTGAGGTGGCTGTCGGTGTCATGTTGTGCCGACTTCGTTGTGGACGGTGCGGGGCTCCAGCGGCAGCTGGAGGCAGGAGGGATGATTCAGGTCGTGGACGATTTGCTGTTGGTTCTGCTGCCAGTCCCAAGAACTGGCGGCTTCTGGTGAGACATCCGAACCGGGGTTGCGATCGTAGAGCGGGAAGGCGCTGCCCGTGACGATGAGTCGCAGGCGTTCGCCCGTGGCAAAGACGCAATGGGAGGGCTCGAGATCGAATTCCCAGCACTGCACCCGATCCGGAATCAACCCTTGAGAACCGAAGAGCCAGGAACTGCGGGCAATGCCGAGGCACACATTGTACGAGCGCCCATCGGCCAGCACTCGGACGAGCTTCGCCACCAAGTCTGCTGAGGCGGTTCGGCTGGTGGCGTGCAAGCAAACACGGGGTCGTCCTGCGATACGCAGCGGCTCGGTGAGCACAGGACTCGTGTAGACTAGGACGTTGTTCATGGAGTCCTGGCGGTTCTGGAGATAAGCGCCCGGAGCCGCACCCGGCCCCGGAGCGGCGACGGGTGCCTCTGGTTCGTGGACGAATCCGTCGCGCGGACGGGACCCAGTGGGTGCGGTCAGCGAAAGTCGCCCGTCACCCTGAATGGCATTGGCTCGCCCGTCCGAATCAAGGAACCAGTTTTGGACCGATGGGTTTGGCTCGGCCTGTCGGGTTGGATGGGATGGCCGCGGCCATGCGGTCAGTGGATGCCAGCGGTTCTCACCCAGCGCGAAGGAACGCACGCGTGGCTCGCTGTCAAACTCGCCGGAGTCTTTCAGCCAGTGGTTGAACCAACGCAGCAGGAGGCGATCGGTATCCAAGACTGCGTCTGGCCCATGGTCGACTTCGCCCGAGTACCGGCTCCACGGAATGTGGTTCCATGGGCCCGCCACCAGATATTGGGGAGCCTTCGATTCTCGCAGAAGGCGCTGGTAGAGCTGTTCACTGCCATCGAGATAGGTATCGAACCAACCCCACATGTGCAGAGCCGGAATTTGGATCCGATCCATCCGCGTGCTGACATCGTGTCGGGACCACCAGGGCCCGGCCTGACGATGCATCGTCCAATCGCGGTGGTACGTCGGGAGACCGCGGGCTGTGAGACAGGCGATGCGAGAGTAAGGCCCACTGGCCATGAGTGCCGGGAGTCGAGTCGCCGCCTCTTCCAGTTGGCCACTGGCCGAGCGGAGTCGTCGCTTGCGGGCGTCCCCTCGGAGCATTTGCAGCGCCCAGCCAACGCTGGAAGCCAATCGGTAGGCACCCTGATGATAGAACCATCCAGAGAACAAATCGCCCGCCGTTTGAGCTGGAGCGATGCAGCGCAGGGCCGCCGGCTGTTCGGCCGCTGCCAAAAGTTGAGTCAGGCCCTGGTAGCTGAATCCGTACATGCCAATCCGACCGTTGCACTCCGAGCGACCGGCCAGCCAATGGATCGTGGCAGCCCCGTCTCGACCTTCATGACGGAACGGATAAAAGGAACCGGTGCTCTCTCCGCGGCCGCGTACATCTTGGATGACCACGTTGTAGCCCTGAGCAGCAAACCACGCAGGCTGGGCATAGACTACCGTGCTGGCCACGCATCGACCGTAGGGTTGACGCATCAGCAGCGTCGGGGTCGGACCCGGCTCGGGCGGGTAGTAGTGGTCGGAAATGAGAACGGTGCCGTCAGGTAGTCGGAAACGCACCCCCCGCTCGACCGTCACCCCAGACCCCACCGCGACGCGTTCTCCGACAGGTTGCTGTCGTGCGCGCGTGCTGGATGTTGGGGAGCGTTTCGCCACGGTGGCTCCTCAGCGCTCCAGGATCTCCCGGAAATCGTGCATTTCGATGAGTGCTTTGGCGATCCGGTCGCTCATGGCTTCACACCAGCGCCAACCATTATCGGCGGTGGCGGGTGAGGGATCACCCATCACGCCGCTGGGTGCGATGTCGCGGGTCAACCACGAGAAGGTGGCGCTGGTAAACTCCGGCTTCAGGAGTCCCGGATCACCGACGCGGGCGATGTAGTTCGTCGTATACTGGTCGGTGTGGACCAACTCCGGGGTTCCGGCCAGCAGCAGAGCGGTTTCCACTTCGCCAGCGTGGAAGCCATAGGCCGCCTCCTGAGGATTTACTCCCTCGGCCGGCCCGCCTCCGTACAGGCAGAAGGTGCGGAGCCCCAGTTCGTCTCGCAGGTCTCGGGCCATGACATCAATGAGCGAGTGATTGCCGCCGTGGCTGTTGAAGAACACCAGTTTCTGGAAACCGGCGGCTTTGATGCTGCGCCCGAGGTCCCGGAGCACGGCGATGAAGGTGTCCCGGTGCAGGCTGAGTGTCCCGGGGTAGCCGACATGCTCGTTGCTCTTGCCGTAATGCACCGGAGCCAAAGCAAAGACGGGAAGGTCCTTGGGGAGCTTCTGGAGAGCGTGCCCGAGCAGGAGGTTGTTGATGAGCGTGTCAGTGGCCAGCGGTAGGTGATGCCCATGTTGCTCGATGGCCGCGGTGGGCAGCACCAGCAAGGTCCGGTCACGCGGCAATGCGTCGACCTGTTTCCAGGTGAGGTAGGGCAGGAAACGTTCCGGTGGGATCCAAGTTTTCAAAGGGGGGTTGGTAGGAAGGTTTCAGGCGGAAACGGGTTGAACCCGGGCCGTCGTGAGACTTTCTTGAGGTGTCCCAGTCGGAGTGGGGTTGGCTGGCGTGGTGTCGCTGGATGCCTCCGGCTTGAAGTCGCGCATTTTACCCGGATTGAGGAGTCCACGCGGGTCGTACAGTTCCTTGGCCTTGCGTTTGGCATCGTCGGGCCGCCAGCGCCCGGAGGCCTCGAGGAAATTCACATGCGGGTTGGCCACCGAGACACCGATGGTGCCACAGAAATCGATCATTCCCTGAAGGCGTTGGTCATCGGTGTAGCGAACGACCGGAATGGCTCCTGGCGTGATGACACCACCCGATCGCACGAACTCGATGTGGAGGAGAAAGTCGTTCCCATAGCGCGACTTCAAGGCACGGAACTGGCTCCGTGCTTCGGTGGCCGAGAACCCGCACTGGAGGTAGGTGAGCGACGGGTCCTGTTTGAGTGCCCAGAGAGTGGTGTGGTTCCAGGTGTAGTCGCTCAATTGAGCTCCGCGCCGGGGTTCGGAAAATGGTGCGATGAAGCAGGGGGATCCGCCGGCGTTCCGCGCTGCATCGGACAAGCGTTGCAGCTGAGGGTCGGCGATCTCAAAAAAACACAGCGCCTTCCCGGTCGGAATCCACTTCTGCAACGGCGTGAACGAAGCGGTGATGGGCCATTCGAAGACCGTGGCGAGGCGCTTTTGGAAGGAGTCATTCCGGGAGATGGCCTCGGCGAAGTCGAAAGCCTCGGCGAAGTCGTCGAAGGCCACGGCCAGTTGTCCCCAGTCGGTTTTCGGAGCCAAACGCAGCTCCACCTCGATGATGATGCCGTTGGTGCCCCAGGCATGCAGCACTTGAAAGATATCTGGACCGCTCAGACGTATTTCGCGCGGTTGCGCCTCCAGCGACAAAACCGTGAGCGAGTGCACTGTGCCATTCTCCCGCAGCGCTCCCCACTGAATGCTGCCAATGCCGCCAGAGCCTCCCGCGCAGAAACCGGCCACGCTGGCCTTCACGTAGGTGCTGGGGTAGCAGCGCAATTCCCAGCCGGACTGCCGCGCGACCCGCTCGATGGCCCCCAGTCGAGCCGCCGGATCACACGTCACGATGCCGTCGGGACTGATGGAATGGATTGTATCGAGTGCGGCCAGGTCCATGACCATGCCTCCGTGCGTCGGGATGCATTGGCCATAGTTGCCGGTACCGGCTCCGCGCAAGGTCAGGGGAATCCGCCGTTGGTAGGCGAAGCTGACAATAGCCACCACTTCAGCCCGCGAGGTGGGTTGCACCACGACTTCGGCCAGCTTGTCGGACAGATCCCGCTTGAGGACGGGCGAGTACCAGTAGAAGTCGCGGCTCAAGGCTTCGAGTCGTTCGGCAGCGGTGACGATGCGCTCGGGAGGAAGGAGTTCGGCCAGGGCGTTGAAGTCGGCAGTGGTCATGCAAGCGTTTGGGAAGTGATGCAGTGAGAGGGTTTGCTTCGGATGGCTTCGGATCGTTTCGCAATGGAAGGACGGTGATCGTTCAGCGTTTCGATGGCTTTTGCTTGGATGTCATCCGACGCGATTTGCGCCACAAGGACATAGCCTCAACCATCCGGGGATCTTCGAAGAGCGCGACGCAACTGGCCCGCGCCACCGGTCCCTCGACCCGGCAATCCATGTCAGAGCGTTGTTGGAGCTGCTTGGCGGAGACGTAGATTTGGGCGCAGTGCTTGGATGCATCGGCGATGGTCGCTCCAAACACCACTCGATCCACGCCCGACCACAATGCCATGGCCATGCACATGGGGCAGGGCTCGCAGGTCGTGTACAAGGTATGCCCGGCGAGGCTGGGTTTCTTGAGCCGTTTGCAGGCGGCTCGCATGGTTCGAACCTCGGCGTGGCTCGAAGGATCATTTTCTTTGCGCACAGCATTGAGCCGACGCAGGACCAAGCGGCCGGTTTCAGTTTCGACCACAGAAGACCCGAAGGGCGATTGGGCCTCCGTGCCGAGACGGGCGCGGGTGAAATCGACCAGAGACTGCATTTGCTCCAGATCCTGATCGCGGGAGATTCGGTGGTTTGGGGCCATCGCGCTTTTTTCAAGCACACGGTGTTCCACTCCCCATGGACCGCGGCAATTGAGCGAAAACAACCGGATAGGAAGAACGTGTCTGCGATTTGGACGCCGTCGGGCACCGCGTTTCCGTCTTGTCTCTGCCCACGGTGGATAAATTAAAACACCTCCCGAGAAACCCGGGTTGTTTGTCCCAATCAGAGCAGGCTGAAATCGATTCATGAAACGCTAGATCAACCATTGAAGCGCTTCATCAACAGATGAAATGCACCGGTGCCGATGCCGTGCAAACCCCTGTTTATCCAAAGGATTCGATGCAAAGAGATGTCCGGCCGGTTGGCTCGGCGGGATCCATCGTGCAGTCAAAGTGATCGGGCAGTGGGTACCCATTTGGAAGCTGGCATGAGGTATGCGGAGAGGCTCTCACAGCGACTGACCCCCGTTGCACTCAAACAACCCAACTCATCCTCCGTACCCATCCCTCAATGAAAACCTCCCTATGGTTGCCGATCCGCATTGGATCGATTGCCACTTTGGCTTTGGCCAGTGGAGCCTCGGCCTTGGCCCAGAGTGCAGGTTCCACGAACGTCCTGGACAAGGTCGTCGTCGAAGGTTTGTCCCTCCAAGACACGGTTCTACCGACGGCTCGCCCGGTGGAGTCGGTCATGGGTGACGACCGCAGCATTCTGGAGACGCCCCGCTCGGTGTCTCTGGTGACCAAGGCCCAGATGGAAGCCCGTGCGATTTCCCGCGCCACGGATTTCAATCAGTACTCTCCGGGCGTTTACACCCCGTCCCGTTACGGTTTGGCCAATGTGCCGGTCATCCGCGGTGACCTTTCGGAAATTTACCAAAACGGTCAGCGGACGATTTACAGCCGCAACTCCATGCTCGCCAGCTTCAACGGCGTGGAGGCCATGGACATCGTCAAGGGACCCGGTTCCGCGGTCTATGGCCCACAAGGACAAGGTCCGGGCGGCTACGTGAACTTCGTCTCCAAGCTGCCGTACTTCGACGGATTCCACGGAGAAGTTCTGAGCCGCTGGGGAACCTACGTTCCCGGTGGTCAAAGCTACTTCAATCCGGAGTGGGGCATCGATTTCGGAGGACCCATCAACGACAAGTTGGCTTTCCGGGTGAGCTACCTCGGACGCGAGGCCGACGGCTACTACCGAAACGTCACCGACAACACGCAGGACATCTTCACCGCCTTGACTTGGAAGGCCAATGAGAAGCTGACCATTGATTGGAATTCTCAGTTCTACACCTCCCGCTTCAACGAGGTCATCGGCATCAACCGTGTCACCCAGGAGCTGATTGATGATTGGGTGTACATCGCCGGTCCGGTGCTTCCCAACAACCGCTTCGGCGATCCGCTCACGTCCGTTGGCAAATTCGGTCAGAACGCCAACTTCGCGCTGCTCAACACCAACCTGGCCACGCGGGTGAAGGTTTATCCGTGGCAGACGATCAACGCGCCCTTTGATAGCGCGGCTGGCCAGAAGTTCTCTTCGCAGCTCATCGCCAACTACCAGATCAACGATTTCGGAAAGATCGTCAATCGGACCTACGGCGAGACCATGGAGTCCCGCAAGGCCTCGGGTTATGGCTACACCGAATGGGTGCCGGAAAACTGGATGGCCAACAACCGTTCGGAGCTCCACTACGAAATCACGCCGGCTATCGCCAATTACGAGCTGCCCATCAAGACCATCAGCGGCGTGGACTTGCGCTACCAGTCGCTCGTTTCCTATCAGGATTTCGGCGTCGAACCGTTTTTCCTGTATGACGTCACCCAGCCGCCTTCAACGTTCCGGTTGCCTCCCACCCCGCTGGTGACTACCTACGGCGGAAGTTCACTCATGGTGCCGGGTGCTCCGGGCTACGGCTCCAACGGGTTTGGAGCGGGCGATCAGAATTCCGAGATCGCTCAGAGCGGCTTCTTCACTCAGTGGGACATGAAGCTGCACGACAAGTTCTCCATCATCGCTGGTGGCCGTGGCGATCTCATCGGGGCGCAGGCCAAGAGTCCGGAGTACGTCGGCAAGGCTGCGGGTTCGAACTACAATGTCTCCACGGACGTCTTCAATACCTCCGTGTTTTTGAGCGGCATTTACAAGTGGACGCCGGTTCTTACCAGCTATGCCACTTACAATGTGATCAACGCCATTCAGGGCAGCGCCAATTTCGGTGGTGTGAATGGCACGGGCAACACGGAGGGCTCGCTCAAGAAATCCTTGTCCACCGAGAGCGAGCTCATCGAGGTGGGGTCGAAGGCTAGTCTCTTTGAGAACAAGGTGTTTGTGAGCGGGTCGCTCTTCCAGCAAACCCGCTTGGCCCCGCAGTTGGTCGGCAATCCGATTGGTATCGAGACCAAGGGAGTGGAGCTGGAGTCCTTCTACCAGCCCAACCGGAACTTCAACGCCAGCGCCAACTTCACCTACCAGAACGCGGAGCAGGACGACTTCGGATACCAGCAGACCTACAACTATCGTGACGGTTACCCCGTCGGATTCCTGGTCGACGGCGTCTCCGGCACCGGTGGCGGCGCTCCGAACTACAACACACAAGGACCTACCACCCCGGCGCGCGCCTTCGGCAAAACTCGGGCGGCCAGTGTGCCTCAGGTGATGTTCAACTCTTACGTCACCTATCAGTTGGACAACGGCTTTGGCGCCAGCTTCGGCCCGCAAGTCACCGGTGAACAGTGGCAGAACCAAGAGGGATCGCTTCGCATCCCTATGCAGTACGTGATCAACGCGTTCGTGTTCTACCGCCAGCCGAAGTGGGACGTGCAAATCAACTTCTTCAACATTACCGACCAACGGAACTGGACCTCCATTGATCCGAGTTTCGCCGGCAATGACGTGATTTATCCGGAACAACCGTTCCGGATCAGTGGTCAGGTCCGTTTCCGGTTCTGATCATTTCCTGAGTGCGCGGGCCCCCGGCTGTGGTGTGTGCGGCCGGGGGTCTTTTTCAATTCGAACCCATGAAAACCATGCATGATTCCTCCAATGAGTCGGCGTTTTTACATAGGCTTTGTCTCCGGGTCGTTGCCGGATTTCTCATTCTAGCCGCGACGGGTTGTTCGCCTTCGGATTCCGTTTCATCCGCCAAGGAGACCGCTCCGGGCACCACCAACGGGCCGGCCCTCAACTTCATCCACGACTGGATCCCCGAACCCGAGCACGGAGGCTATTACGCCGCAGATCGTCTGGGTTTGTGGAAGGCAGAGGGGGTGACAGTCAACGTGCTGGTTGGGGGGCCGAATTCTGAGATCGAGAAGCGGGTGGCGCTGGATCCGTTCGGTTTGGGTATTGTTCGCGGCGATTCTGTTTTTGTGGCTGTGGAACGGGGTTTGCCCATTGTCGCCGTCAACGCCTACTTCCAGCACGATCCGCAGGGCATCATGGTTCGCGAAGACTCCCCGGTGAAGACCTTCGCCGATTTGGAGAATCGGGACATCGCCATGCAAATCGGGGCGACCTGGCTGCAGTACTTGCAGAAGAAGCACGCCTTGAGCCGGATACGCGTTCGGCCGGTGACCGGCAATGTGGCCAATTTCGTCAAGGATCCCGACTGGATCACGCAGGCCTATCCGACCAGTGAGCCGTACTACGCACTGAAGGAAGGGGTTCGATCCCGGGTGCTCCAAATCAGCGAGTCGGGGTTCGATCCGTACCGCGTGATCATCGCCAACCGTCAACTCGTTGAGAAACATCCGGAGCTGGTGGCCCGGTTCAGTCGCGGCGCCTATCGCGGTTGGCAGGAGTACTACCGCAATCCCCAGCCGATCCATGATTTCCTTCGTTCGATCTCACCGACCATGGAAGACGGTGGCATGCGCTTCAGCTACGTGACATTGCGCCAACTCCGTCTGGTGGAGGGTGATCCCACCCGTGCAGAAGCCATGGGGGCAGTGGATTTGGAGCGTTGGCGCTCGCTGGGACTTATCTTGAAGGATCTCGGAGTGATTCCAGCGGTGCCGCCGCTGGAGTCGGTGGTTTCCACAGCTTTCACGCCTCAGGCCTTGGGTCTAGACCCGTCCTTGCCGCCACCGTTTTGGACGAATTCTCCCGCGCCGTCCCCAAAACCGTAGCCCCCCGACGTTGAATCGACAGCCATGAACCCAGTTTCCCGAACCCTCCTCAAGAACATCGGTCATCTGGTCACCATGGATCCGGATCGTCGTGTCCTCCGGAACGCGTGGTTGCTGGCCGAGGATGGCGTGATTCGCTCCGTGGGGACCGGCCCAGCGCCGCGGGTGGCCAAGGCCACGGTGGTGGATGCCCGAGGCGGCATCGCATTGCCGGGGCTCATCAACACCCACCACCACATGTTCCAGAACTTGGCGCGGGCCTTTGAGCCCATCGCCAGTTTGCCGCTCTTGCCGTGGCTGGCCGGGCACATGCCGTTGTGGCGTCATTTCAATCCTGACGACTTGTATGTGGCCACCCAAGTGGCCTGTGCCGAGTTGATGCTCAGCGGTTGTACCCTGACCAGTGACCACCACTACTTGTTTCCCCGCGATGGTAGCGCCGGGATGCTCGATGCGGGATTCAATGCGGCGGCGGCCATGGGTATCCGCTACGTCGGTTGCCGGGGCTCGGTGAATTTGCCCAGTGACATCATGCCCGAGTGGGCCTGCCAGGACCTCGATGTGATCCTGGCCGATTGCCAGCGTCTGCACGACCGGTTCCACCAGCGGGGGATCGGAGCGATGTCGCAGGTGGCCTTTGCCCCGTGCACGGTGTTTGGGTGCTCCGGCGAACATTACCGACAATCGGCCCGGCTGGGTCGTTCCCTCGGCGCCCGTCTGCACACCCATTGCGGCGAGACCATTCCCGAGAACCAAGACGCGGTGAAGGTACTCGGCTCCCGCCCCTTTGCGTACATGGCCCGACACGAATGGGAAGGCGAGGACGTCTGGCTGGCCCACGGTATCCACTTCAACGATCGCGAGGTTGCCCGCTTGACCAAGACCCGCACCGGCGTGGCCCACTGCCCCTGCTCCAACATGCGATTGGGATCGGGTGTCTGCCGGGTCAACGACCTCCGTCGGGGTGGCAGCCCGGTCAGTCTGGGGGTCGATGGATCGGCTTCCAACGATTCGGGTCACTTGCTCAACGAAGCCCGGTTGGCGTTGCTCCTCACGCGGGTCGTCCACGGGGCTGAAGCGATGACGCCGGAAGCATCCCTGGAAATGGCCACGCTCGATGGCGCCCGGAATCTCGGACGGCTCGCTGATCTGGGATCGCTGGAACCAGGCAAATGCGCCGATGTGGCAGTCTTTCCGCTGGAAGACCTCTTCAGCAATGGCGCCCACAATCCAGTGCATGGACTGGTGCTCTGCCATGCGCGTCAGGTGGACACGTTGCTGGTCCACGGGCAGGTGCGCGTTCGTGAGGGACAATTGGTAGGCGTGGATTTGCCGAAACTCTTGGCCAAGCACCGCAAAGTGGCCCGCCGCTACCACGACGGCGTGGTCAAATGACTTCCCAAAATTTCCGAATGAAATCCATGCCTGGCCCGATCGCCATCGTCGCTCGTTGGAGTCTCTTGTGGGTCGCTCTGGTTTCCATGGCGGCCGATCGCGCACCCGTGCGACTCATCACCGACTGGTATCCCCAACCCGAACACGGAGGCTTCTACTTCGCGCTGATCAAGGGCTACTATCGAGAGGCTGGGCTCGATGTGGAGATTTTGCCCGGAGGACCCAATGCGTTTCCGATCCAACGCATCGCCACCAAGGCGGCCGAGTTCGGCATGGGCAGCACTGATGATGTGCTCCTGGCCAATGATCGGGGCATCCCAATCATCGCCGTTGCGGCCACGCTGCAGCACGATCCACAGGCGATCATGGTGCACGAATCCTCGCCGGTGAAGACTTTCGCCGATCTGGAAGGGCGCACCGTGGCCGTGACCCCCGGCACCGCATGGTTTCCGTATTTGATCCAGCGCTATGGCCTGAAGACCACCCGTGAGCGCGCCCACAATTTCAGCATCGGATCCTTCCTGCGGGATCCGGATTACATCCAGATGTGCTTCGTCACCAGTGAACCCTTCTTTGCGGCCGAGGCGGGTGTGAAGGCCCGCGTGCTGCTCATCAGTGGCAGCGGTTTCGATCCGTACCGGGTTTTCTTCACGCGGCGTGAATTCGCGACCGAACATCCCGATCGGGTCCGGGCTTTCGTAACAGCGAGTGTGCGCGGCTGGAAAGGCTACATGGAGGATCCCACCGAGGTGCACGCCGAGATCCGCAGGCGTAATCCCGAGCTCACTCCGGCCAAGATGAACTTCAGCCATCAGGCGTTGAAGCAGGGGTCTTTCCTGAACGGCGATCCAGCCAAGGGCGAGGCGGCTGGCCGCCTGTCGGAGGCTCGGTGGAAATTTCAGTTCGAGACACTCCAGAAACTCGGCGTCCTGCGCGGAAAATTCGATCCGGCGACGGCCTGGACCGGCGAGTTCTGCAACGCCACCAACACCCCCACAGCCACCCGACCATGATTGAACGTTTCTCCAAGATCACCTTGCTGGCCGCGGTCGCCCTGTTCATGGCGCTGATCGCCTTCAACAACATCACCGACTACGGATCCAATTTCGACTTCGTGCAGCATGTGCTCTCGATGGATACCACCTTTCCGGGCAACCAGTTGAAGTGGCGGGCCATCAGCACGCCCGCCCTGCACCACGCCTTCTACTGGACGATCATCGCCTGGGAGGCGCTCTCGGGCTTGGGCATTGCGGCCGGTGCGCTGGTCTTGTGGCGGGCGCGTGGACAATCTGCTGCCGCTTTCAATGCGGCCAAGTCGCTGGCCGTGGGCGCCCTCACGGCCAATCTGGTGTTGTGGTTCACGGCCTTTCTCATGGTGGGTGCCGAATGGTTCTTGATGTGGCAATCCCAGGTGTGGAACGGCCAGACAGCCGCCACGCGCATGTTCACGTGCGTTGGCCTGGTGCTGCTCATCCTGAAGACCCCGGACACCGATCCGGTTCCGTCTTCGGGTCGCGACGGTTCGGCCGAATAAAGTTTTTGGAGCGACCCTGAAAAAACGGGTCGCTTCAAGCTTGGGCTTGGTGGCGGCTTGGGGCTTTGATGAGCACCATGACTTCCGAGGTGCTCACGGGTCTTTCAGTGCTGGTGCTCGAGGATGAGCCACTTTGGCGACGCCATCTGGTGGCCAGCTTGGAACGGTGGGGCGCCGAAGTGACCGCGGTCGACTCGGTGGCCGGCGCTCGCAAAGCGCTGGGCTCGTCGAATTTCGACTTCGCCCTGATGGATGTGAACTTGCCCGACGGTCTGGGGCCGGACCTCCTTCGCGACAAGTCCGTTCCGGCTCACACGGGCGTGGTCATCATGACCGCCGAGGGCGGGATTTCCGGGGCCGTCGAGGCCATCCGGTTGGGCGCCCTCGATTATCTCACCAAGCCGTTCGAGCCTGAGGCTTTGGCGCTGACCCTCCGCCGAGCCCGATCCACTCAGGCAGGCCGACGCGTGGCCGAGCAGCAACGCACCGACAGCTCGGGCTTTTTTTTCGGGGCCGCGCTCTCGGGCCTCAAGACACAAATTGAACGCATCCTCGCCGCCGATCGCCGGATGGAGACTCAGTTGCCGCCGGTGCTCATCGAGGGTGAGACGGGCACGGGCAAGACCTCACTGGCCCGGCGGATCCACCGCGAAGGTCCTCGGGCTGAGGGGCCGTGGGTGGAGATCAATTGCTCGGCAATCCCGGAGCACTTGGCCGAGTCGGAACTCTTCGGCCACGAGAAGGGGGCCTTCACCGATGCCCGCAGCACTCGCATCGGACTTTTCGAGGCAGCCCATGGCGGCACGCTGTTTCTCGATGAGCTCAGCAGCCTCTCGCTCCCCATCCAGGCCAAGTTGTTGACGGTTTTGGAAGACCACCGCATTCGTCGGGTGGGCGGTTCGAAGAATATCGCCGTGGATGTCCGTGTCATAGCGGCCACCAATCAAGGCCTTCGCCAACTCGTCGCCCAGAGAAGCTTCCGTTCCGACCTTCTCCATCGACTGGATCTCTTCCGTCTGTCGATTTCGCCGTTGCGAGATCGGGGAGCCGATCTCTTCCCGTTGGCGGCCTCCCTCATGGAGGGCATCGCGTTGCGCCATCGTCTGCCGGTCCGGTCCATTTCCGAGACGGGACGCCGGCGTCTCCTGGGCTATGGCTGGCCGGGCAATGTCCGTGAACTGGCCCACGAATTGGAGCGAGCCTTGGTGTTCGAAGATGGCGAGGCGCTGAACTTCGATTCGCTCCTGGGGGCTGGCGGAGGGTCTGCGGGGGATCCAGCGATAGCGACGGCGACGGCCCCCGGTTTTGGCGGGGCTCACGCGGGCGTGGATTCCTGGTGGAACCCCGACTTTCAATTCCCGGAGCAGGGCTTCGACCTGGAGGAAGCCATTTTGCACATCATCCGAGCGGCCTTGGAACAGTCCGGCGGCAACGTTTCGGCTGCTGCCCGGCGACTAGGCGTGTCCCGCGACTACCTTCGCTATCGGCTGGGACCCAAGGTGGTGCAGTGACACCTTGGATCTCCACCCGGGGAAGTCTCGAACCGGCGATCAAGGTTCAACGGTCTGCAGGAATTTGAACTTCCCGTCCTCGACCGTGATGATCACCGCTGCCTTCGGCGCGTTGCGCTGGGCATCCATGCGGGTGCGGCCGCTGGCAGCGACCAAGTCGGTGGTGACCAAGGCCGCCTTGATCTTGGCCGGTTCGGCCGAGCCGGCCCGGCGGATCGCGTCGGCCAGCACCTTGGCCGAATCGTATCCGAGGGCCGCCATCGCGTCGGGTGTCTTGCCTTGATAGCGCGCCTTGTAAGCGGCCACGAACAGCTTGGCTTCCGGGGTGTCCTGGATGGGTGAGAAGTGGGTGGAGTAGTAGGTGTTCTTGAGCGCCTCGCCGCCGGCGATTTGGATGAGCTCCGGGGCTTCCCATCCGTCACCGCCGAACATCGGCACGGTGATGCCCAACTCGCGTGCCTGCTTCACGATGAGCCCGACCTCGTTGTAGTAGCCCGGAACACAAATGCCCTCCGGATTGGCCGCTTTGATGGCCGTGAGCTGGGCTTTGAAATCCTTGTCCTTCGAGGAGTACTTCTGCTGCACCACGATTTGGCCGCCGGCTGCCGTGAAGGCGTCGCTGAAGTATTGGCGCAATCCGTCGCCGTAAGCCGAAGACACGTCCGAGAACACCGCCACCCGCGAGAGCTTGAGCGACTTGCGCGCGAACTCCGCGATGAGGCGGCCCTGGAACGGATCGGTGAAGCACACCCGGAAGACGCAGTCTCCGACCTCGGTGACTTTGGGATTGGTGGACGACGGCGAGATCATGGGAATGCCGGCCGCCTGGCAGACAGGCCCGGCCTCGAGCGATCGGCCCGAAGCCACCTCGCCCAGCACCGCCACCACCTTGTCGCGACTGATGAATTTCTTGACGATGGTCACCGACTCGCCGGCCGTGGATCGGTTGTCTTCGTGCAGCAATTGCAATTGCTTGCCGAGCACGCCGCCAGCTTTGTTGATCTCCTCAATGGCCAGAGCGGTGCCTTCGTGCGACGACACTCCAAAGGTGGCCTCCGTGCCCGTGAGCGAGCAGAATTCACCCACCTTGATGGTGTCGGCTCCTGCCGCTCCGGCGGCGCCGCTCTCGGAGGGTTTGCAACCGGTCCACGGCAGTGCCGCTGTGGCGGCGGCAGCGGCGGCGACGGTGGCGAGGAAGGCGCGACGGGGTTGGGCGGGGTTCATGGGTGAGGTGGGGATCGAGGGATCGTATCTGGCTCTGGGAATCTCCGTGGACAGAGGCTAGGAACCTCGCCGTCGGCTTTCAATCGAGGACTCACATTGAGCACTGGTCAGGCGGCGGTATCGAGGCCCCTCGCAATTCTTGGGCCCCGTCGCCGAATCGGTGAGCGTCGTTCAGCGCGAGGCCGGATCGCGTGGGAATTGATTGATGCCCCCCTTTTGGTGGAAGGTTTCGCCCGCCGCGGGAAATTCCCCGGGGCACCATTCGAGACCACCATGACGCCGAAATTGCCCACTTCCCAAGACGCCCTGCTGTTCACCCCCGGACCGCTGACCACCTCGCTCGCGGTCAAGCAGGCCATGCTTCATGACGCCGGTTCCTGGCACTGGGAGTTCAACACGCTGGTGGCCGAGGTGCGTCAGGCCATTCTTGGACTCGGCGGTGTTTCCCGAGAGACCGGCTGGGAAGCCATTCTGATGCAGGGCAGCGGCACCTTCGGTGTTGAGGCGGTGTTCCAGAGCGCCATTCCGCCCCAGGGCAAGGTGGCCGTGCTGTCCAACGGCGCCTACGGCGAGCGCATGATTCTCATGCTCCAGCACGCCCGGATCGCCCACACGGTGCTCCGCACGGCCGAAGACACCCCGCCGACTCCGGAGGCCCTCGACGCCCTCCTGGCCTCTGATCCGGCCATCACCCATGTGGCGGCGGTCCACTGCGAGACGACCACAGGCGTTCTCAACCCCATCGAGGCGTTGGGTCCGGTGGCCAAGCGCCATGGCAAGGTGTACATCGTCGATGCCATGAGCAGCTTCGGCGGTTACCCCATCGACCTGGAGGCCTCGGGCATCGACTTCATTATTTCGTCGGCCAACAAGTGTGTGGAGAGCGTGCCGGGCTTCAGCTTCGTGCTCTGCCGCCGTGCGGTGCTCTTGGCCACCGAGGGTTGGGCGCGCAGCCTGAGCCTGAACCTGCTCGACCAGTTGAAGGGCTTCGAGAAGAACGGCCAATTCCGCTACACGCCGCCCACCCACAGTATTCTGGCCTTCGCGCAGGCGCTGAAGGAACTGGAACTCGAAGGCGGCATCGCCGCCCGTGCCGCGCGATATCAGGCCAACAACGCCGCCCTCATCGCGGCCATGCAAGGCATTGGCCTGAAGTCGTACCTTCCGGCGGCTGTGCAAAGCCACATCATCACGAGTTTCGTGTACCCGAAGGATTCGGCCTTCGTCTGGACCGAGTTCTACCGGCTCGTGGCCGAAAAGGGCTTCCTGCTGTATCCGGGCAAGATCAGCCAAGCCGACACCTTCCGCATCGGCAACATCGGCCGCCTCTTCGAGAAGGACATGCGCGCCGTGGTGAACGCCATCGCTGAGACCTTGCGCGAAATGGGTGTGAAAGCGGCCTAGGCCCCGTCGGAACCACGCATTCGGAAGGTTGGATCAGTGGCAATGGCCCGTCCGCCGGTCCGAATCCATTCAGTTGGAGGCATTTCGGTATCCGGGCACTCCACGCATCTATTGTTTGCTTTTTTGATATGGTTTAGCGACTACAACGCATACCCAATATCAAATCATGACAACGAATCGTAGGGATTCCGTTGCGAAAGAGCCGGAGTCACGGATTACCGGACATGATTTGAATGGTTCAAGAGAGGAAACGGTTGATGAATCGAACGCGATCAGCATTCACCCTGATTGAACTCCTGGTCGTAGTCGCGGTCATTGGGGTATTGGCAGCGTTGATGATTCCGGCCGTGAGCAAGGCGATGGATCGGGCTTACACTGTCCAATGCGCCTCCAATGAGCGGCAGATGGGGTTGGCGCTGACCTTGTATGCGGGGGACAACCAAGACAGCTATCCTTGGTTCACGTTCGCGACTCAATACCGGCAATGGACCGCCCTTAGCAACTATGTGGGGCGCAGCCGAGGAGTCTTCAAGTGTCCGGCCGCGAAGGGAATGTCTCCAAAGGGGCCTTACAGTCTCTCGGAATGGACTTACGAGCCGGTGATGCCGCTCAAACGGGCTTGTACCATCACCAACGCCGATGGCAGCTCTTGGGTGACAGACTACAAGTTCAATGACAGTTCCCGCTTCTATCAGACCAATGAGCTCGGGCAGATCATCGGCAGCCGGGTGGGCTTGAGTCAGATGCGTCCGGCCGAACTGGTTGTGGACTGGGACAACCTGGATTGGCAGCCCCGCCACGTCTCCCGCTCCAAGGTCAACTTTGGCTTTCTTGACGGCCATGTGGCCCAGTTCAAGTCCTCCGGTGACCGTCCTACCCAGGATCCGGCGAAAGCCATGACCGGTACCTACACGGCGGATAGCATCGGCAACTTCCCGTTTTGGAATTGGGGCTTCCCGGATGTGTTCGTCACCCCGCTTGACCCGCAGAAGTAGCAAGACCTGATGGGCCACTGAGTGAGCCCGCTGTGGTCCCCTCCAGCCCTGGTGCAGAGGTTCCCAATTTCCTACGGCTCCATGAGTTACGGCTCCGATGCGGTGTTTCTCGTGAGGCCCGGCAGAGTGGCATCAAGACGGAGGCGCCCTGTTGCCGCAATCGGGCCTAGGCGGACTCGAGGACTACGTTGGTGTAGATGCGCTGTTCACCCGTGCGGATCAGGCCGACTGCACCGGGCACGCGGGCTTTGAGGGCGAGGTGGGGCTCCCAAATCACGGGAGTGTCACCGAAGGCCGACAGGAACTCGGTGCGCACGGCGGCATCATTGTGGTCGTGGAACTCCGAGGCCATCCAGACGGGGCCAGCCTTCCAATTTGCCACGATGGCCGCCACCACTTGCGGCACCGTCGGGATGCCGTAGACCAGCGCCAAGTCCACCGTCTCGATGCCGGGCCAGGCCGGGAACATGGAGTCGGCGATGACCAGGCGGTTGGTGTGCCGCACCCGGGCCAAGAGGGACAGCAGGTGGGGATTGAGGATACCGCTGCGGAGCATGATCTGGAGAGAACGACCGCCGTGCAGCGAAGTCAAGGGACCGCCCATTCAGGAGATGCCATGGCCAGAGTCACCCGAACACGGGGTTCGAACCGGCCGGGGCAAGCATGGGGTACCGACCCGCGTTCCGAATCACTTTGTGGCCACCGTTCTTCGAAGTTCTGAAAGATTTTTCGTTGGCTGGGCGAATCCATGGGAAAATGAATCCGCTCCATGATCATCCCGGAACTGTTGTCTTGCCTGCCATTCTCGTGCCTCCGCCAACGCCTCCAG
>JARXAF010000193.1 GCA_029865985.1 Verrucomicrobiota bacterium | reverse complement strand
CTCGATCCGGGTCTCAACCATTGGCCTTCAATCGGCCCGCGCCTCGCTCTCGCCTTGTCTTGCGAAAGAATCCGCGACGCCATCCCTTTCCTCCCAACTGAATCGTTCCGGCCAGCCGGAACGATGCGATGGGATCGGTCGGGCTGGCTGCGTCTTCTTCCGCAAGAGCTTCGTTGCTCGCTCGATCCGGGTCTCAACCATGGGCCTTCCATCGGCCCGCGCCTCGCTCTCGCCTTGTCTTGCGAAAGAATCCGCGACGCCATCGCTTTCCCCCCAACTGAATCGTTCCGGCTGAGACCCTGCTGGATCGTTCAGGGTGAGTTCCTGGTTCTGCGCTAGGCTCAGACCGTGGCGCGTCGGTGGACCTTGTGGATGGCGGCCTGATCGGTGGGCTTGATGATGATTTCGTCGATGTTCACGTGGGGAGGTCGTGAGGCCATCCAAACGAGCGTTTCGGCGATGTCCTGGGCTACGAGCGGTTCCACTCCCCGGTACACTTGCGCGGCTCGTGCCGCATCTCCGCGGAAGCGAACGTCGGAGAATTCTGTCAGGGCCATGCCCGGATCGAGAGAGCCCACGCGAATGCCCGTCCCGTTCAGCTCCAGACGCAGCGCCTGCGTGATGCTGCGCTCAGCGGCCTTGACCCCACAGTAGATGGATCCGCCCTCGTAGGCTTGGTGAGCGGCGATGGAACCGATGTTGAGGATAATGGCCCCCTGATGGTGCGGGATCAGGGGCAGCACCGCTCGGGTGACCCGGGCCAAGCCCAAAAAATTGGACTGCACCATGGCCTCCCAATCCTCGTCCTTGCCAGCTGCGACTGTATCCAGGCCGTGAGCCCCGCCGGCATTGTTGATGAGCACATCCACCCGGGGCGTGAGCGTTTGCAACCACTGGCAGAAGGCGTTCACCGAAGCGGTGGAGGAAACATCGAGTTCATGGAACTCCGCCCTGGCCCCGGTTTTGCGGCAAATTTCGGTCACCTGCGCCAAGCGGTCCAGGCGGCGGGCCCCCAATGCCAGACGACAGCCGGCGCGGGCAAAGGCCTCGGCGGCAGCGGCTCCGAATCCGCTCGAAGCGCCGGTGATCAATACCCATCGGTTGGTCAACTGCATGGCGTCACCGTAGGCGGTGGGACCGCTGGCCGACAATCCTCCGATCCCAAGTGGATCATCGATCCATGAGGCTTCCAGTCCTTGGGCGAATGGGCCCAGGTAGATCGGTGTTGGGGAATAGCGCCCAAGGGTGCGGATATCGGGGGGATGATGAGCCTGTCCCTCAAAGCGGATACGGACCGATTTCTGAGGTTTTTTCGTACTCCTCGATTGGCATAATCCTTGCAGACGGGTCGTGTTGATTTCAGCCAGCGTGGTTCGAGCAGAAACAAGCTCAGAAACCCTCAGGACGAAGCGCTTCGCGTGAATATTGCCATCCATCCAACCTTCGGAGGCCAGACTTGGTCTGTGGAGTCCGAGGCCCCGGTGGCCCTAGAATCGGTCTCGGATGCGGAAATTGTGCGCGCGGTGCGTGCGGGCGACACCGAGCAGTTCGGTGTGCTGGTTGGGCGCCATCAGACCCGACTCTTCGCCTTGGTTCGTCGTTATTTGCGTCGGGAAGACGATGTCGCCGATTTGGTTCAGGATGTGTTGGTGAAGGCCTTCTCCCGATTGGATTCCTGGAGGGGAGAGGCACCCTTCGAGCATTGGTTGATGCGTTTGGCAACGCGTGCTTGTTTGGATGCGCTCCGCAGTCAGCGTCGACACCGCGAAGAGACCCTGACGGACCTGTCGGCTGAGGAAACCGAGTGGCTCGATCGACATGCCGTTAGTCCCGAACGGAACGATCATCGTTCTGAGGCGGCCAGATCTCTGGTGCGGCGTATCTTTGAGCAACTCAGTCCCGCCCACCGGATGGTTCTGACCCTGCTGGAGTTGGAAGACCGCTCGGTGAAGGAAATCTCCGCGATCACCGGTTGGTCGCAAACGCTGGTCAAGGTTCGGGCCTTCAGGGCTCGTGCCGAAATGAAGCGGGTCTTGGGCCGGTTGCAGACGGATGCTTTCCTGTGAATCCCCACTGATTCCCCGGCTTCCATGCGGCGGTGTCGTGGCTCCGTTTCCGCATCCCCACACGTGTGTTTTCGTCGACAGAGGGTTCTGTGATGCATCGGTGACGTGTCTGGTTTCTCGTGTTGGCGAATGCCGAGAGCCCTTTTAGGGTAACCGGTAACTCCTCTCCAGCGTCCACCCCTGCATTAACGGCGATGAATCGCAACATGCTCTACCAGACCCTGATCCGTGCGGCTCGCACCGAGAAGGTGGAGAACGGGATTCCGTCCGGGTTTGATGCGCGGGTTCTCGAGGCTATCCAGAAAATTGAGCCGGATGAAACGCTGAGCCAGTTGAGACATTCCGCTTCTGTCCTCTGGAAAGCGGCCTTTTCCTGCGCCGGTGTGGCGGCGGTGGTTTGCCTCACAGCGGTGGTTTTCGTGATTCAAGAAGATGGGTCCCAAGAGTATCGGCCTGGCGGGGCGCGTGATTTGGGACCGGTGACCGAAGTGTTCAACGGGGCAGGAGATGAAATTGCCTCGGTGTTGATCGAAGATTTGGAAGCAGGAGATCTCTGGTGAATACCACGCGGATCGTTCTCGCAGCCTTGGTGATCTTCGCGGCTGGGGTGCTCACGGGAACGGTGGGGGCAGGTCTGGCAGGGCGTATCTTGCGCCAGCGTCCCCAATCAGGGGATCTATCCAGCCCTGTCACCGTGCCCGCTGCTGGAGCTTCCAACCGATCCGCCGGCGTGTTGGCCAAGCCCCCAGGAAATGCGCAACTCGAGGCCATGGCCCGTTGGTCTCGAGAGTTGGAGTTGGAGAGCGCTCAGAGAGAGCAGATCGAAGCCATTCTCAAACGAGCCCAAAGCCAATTGCGTGACTTGTGGGTTCCGGTGGCTCCCCAGGCCCGAAGTCATATCGAGACCGCGAGATATGAAATTGAAGGACTCCTGAGCACCGAACAGCGTCGCCGATGGGACGAAGCGCGTCGCCGTCGGGGTGCGGTCAAGCCAGTAGGCGTCGAGCCGCCCGATCGGAACCCGTAGTGCGCCGACATTCTTCCGATGGTGATCGCCACGGGGTAATTCGTCACACAGGGCCCGAGACAGAGCCCGTGCGTCAGAACTATCTGTTACCCGTTGGTATTATGAACTCCGATGGCCAAGAGTCCCGATGGCCTTGCAGGAAGCGTTGTCAGAAATTAGCGTGGTCCATACATGGATTCGTCTGAGTCGTCGTCGTCGGAAGGTGCTGTCGTGCCGCCTGTTTCTAGTTCGGTTCCGCCGGCCATTCCCCCGGTGATTCCCACGTCTGGATCCATACCCGGTGCTCCTCCGCCGCGCCCGCAACCCATCATGACCCATTCGACGGAACGGCCGGAGCGAACCAACCGTGGCGCCTGGAAGTGGATGGCTCTCGGCGTGCCCGCATTTCTGGTGATTTGCTTGGTGGTCTTGGGATTCGTTTTGTTCGCCAAGGTTTTGTTCGCCAAGTCGGATTTGAATTGGACCCACCATCATTCAACTCAATCACCCGGTGCCGCCGAGTTGCACGAGGTCGTGGTGCGTGAGTCCTCTTCCCACGACAAGGTCGCGGTGATCAGCCTTGAAGGCGTCATCAGTGGCCAGGTGCTCTCCGACGTCGGATCTTCGCTGGTGGAATTGGTGGGTGACCAATTGGAGCGGGCGGCTGTGGAAGGGGTTTCCGCCGTCATCCTCAAGGTGGATTCTCCGGGTGGTGAGGTGCTGGCCAGCGATGAGATTTACCGCCTGATTCAGGATTTCCAGGAGGGACATGACATTCCTGTCGTGGCATCCATGGGATCTTTGGCGGCGTCGGGTGGCTATTATGTGAGCGCTCCGTGTCGTTGGATTGTCGCCAATGAGTTGACCATGACTGGCAGCATCGGTGTCATCTTCCACAGCTACAATTACCGCGGCCTGATGGACAAGGTGGGCGTTCGGCCCGAAATCACCAAGAGCGGCAAGCTGAAGGATATGATGAGCGGCGAAAAGCTGCCCGGGGAGGAGCTGCCCGAAGAGCGCGCCATCCTTCAGTCCATGATCGACGAGAGTTTTGCCAAGTTTAAGGACATCATCCGAACGGGCCGCAATCGTGCGGATGAACTCAACCAGAAAGAAGGGGTCACCGACGGCCGAAAACTGGCCCCCAACTGGACCGCGTTCGCTGATGGCCGAATTCTTTCGGGTCAGCAGGCGTTGAATCTCGGCCTGGTCGATGAGTTGGGGAATTTCGAGGTCGCCTTCGATCGGGCTTTGAAGTTGGTGCACTTGGAGGATGCCAAGCTGGTCGCCTATCAGCCGCAATTTCGGTTCCCGGGTTTCCTCTCGCTGCTGGGCCAGGCGCGTTCCGGTTCGGTCAAGGTGGACTTGGGACTGCCGCTCCAATCCAGGCTTCCGGAGGGACGCCTCTATTTCATGTCCCCGCTGCACATGCATTGACCCGTTGGGGTGTCACCGTGGGCTCGACAGCGGGGTGGGGGTGATTTCACGATGCCTCCCACGTCCTATGGCTCAACGTTCACTTCTCATTGGCATTGATTCCGGCACGCAATCCACCAAGGCGTTGGTCGTTGATGCCGTCTCTGGTCGCGTTCTGGGAGAGGGTTCGGCCCCGCACAGTCTCTTGTCCGGGCTCCCGGCCGGAGCCAAGGAACAAGATCCCGCCCAATGGGTTCGAGCCACCACCCGGGCCATTCAGGCGGCCTTGAAATCCGCCAAGGCCAAGGCGGCGGAAGTCGTCGCCATCGGTGTGAGCGGTCAACAGCATGGGTTCGTTCCGCTCGACGCCCAAGACCGGGTGATCCGACCTGCCAAACTCTGGTGCGACACGGTCACGGCTCCGGAGTGTGCCGAGATCACGGCCGCGGTGGGAGGTGCCAAGAAAACCCACCAAGCCTTGGGCAACGCTGTCCTGCCGGGTTTCACGGCGCCCAAGATCCTGTGGCTCAAGCGGCACGAGCCTGAGAACTTCGCCCGTTTGGCGACGGTTCTTTTGCCGCATGATTACCTCAACTTTTGGCTCACGGGCGACAAGTTCATGGAGTACGGCGATGCCTCGGGCACGGCACTCATGGATGTCCGCCGTCGTCGATGGTCTTCCGCGGTGATCCGCGCCATCGATCCTGAATTGGAAGGCAAGTTGCCGGCGCTGTCCTCCAGCGATCGGCCGGCCGGTCGACTGTCGGCCAAGACTGCCAAGGCTTTGGGGTTGAACCCTGGTGTCATTGTCAGCGCCGGCGGCGGCGACAACATGATGGGCGCCATCGGCACGGGAAATACCCGCGAGGGCGTCGTCACGGCGAGCTTCGGTACCAGTGGAACCATCTATGCCTGCGCTGAGAAGCCGGTGGTGGATCCTGCGGGTGAAATCGCCGCCTTCTGCGATTCGACCAACCGGTGGCTGCCGCTCTTGTGCACCATGAATGTCACTGTGGCCACGGAGATGGTTCGATCCGAGGCAGGTCTCGATCATGCCCAATTCGAGAAGATCGCTGCCAAGGCTCCGGCGGGTTCGGATGGCCTGATGCTCCTGCCTTACCTGGAAGGCGAGCGCACCCCGAACATTCCGGACGGGACGGGTGTGTTCTTCGGTGTTCGTCCCAAGACCTTCACTTCATCGCACTACGCCCGGGCGGCCATGGAGGGTGTCACTCTGGGTATGAATTACGGCTTGCGCCGCCTCGCCACGCTGGGCGTCGCTGCCCAGCAGGTTCGGGCCACGGGCGGTGGTGCGAAGTCCAAGCTGTGGCGGCAAATCATGGCCGACGTTTTCAACGCCGAGGTGGTGACCCTGAAGGTCGCCGAAGGGGCAGCCTACGGTGCGGCTCTGCAGGCGCTCTGGTGCTGGCGGCGGGAGAAAGGGGAGAATGTCGGTATTTCCGAAATCACCGACCGCTTTGTTTCGGTCAACGCCAATGAGACCACGACCCCCAAGGCGGCCCATGTGGCGGTCTATGAAGGGCTTCAGCAGTTGCAGGAAGAATTGGCTCGTTCGTTGCGCCCCGCCTTTGCCCAGCACCGCCGCCAGGTGGGTTGACGGCGTTGAAAGCCCAGTAGGGCGACCGCATTGTCTCAGGACTCGCCCATCGATCAACGAAGGGCGGGCTTCTGGATGGACGGCGGGTGGCTTGAATCGTTGGAGCTCAGGAATGGGCTGAGCATCGAGCAGATTTTGGGTGGGGTGATATTTGGGTGATCCTCTGACGTCAGGATGGAACTCAAAAAAATCACCTCACAACTCGGATCGTCCGGTTCAGTGGAAACGGGGTCATCAGAGAGACAAATCGTCCGAAAAACTGCGGGGAGTGATCGGAAGATCGATCGAAATATTGATCGAAAATCGGTGGAGGGAAAAACCTGGTGCACCCGCCAGGAGTTGAACCTGGAACCTGCTGATCCGTAGTCAGCCGCTCTATCCAATTGAGCTACGGGTGCACAAAGGAGCCGCGAAGCTAAGGATGAGGCGGGGCGGGAGCAAGTGTTTTCGGATATTGTTTTTCGGGCGCGGCGCGGCGCCGATCAGGCCGCTTCGATGGTGACGGTGAAGATTCCTTCGTCGGCAAAAACCCAGAGGGCCTTCGAATCGGGCTCGACCAGCAGTGTCCAGCAGCGAAAGAGCGGGGGCGGGGTATCACCGCGATTGGGCAGGGCCTGGGGCAGGCGATCTCCAGAGGAGGTCCACAAATGGAATCGGGCTTCAGCTGGATGGGTGGGTTCGTTGCCCGTCAGGAAGAGGACCCCATCGAGACCCGGGTGGTAGACGGCCTTCCGCAGGCCTTTCGGAGTCCACTCCTGAACACCCAGCAAGGGTCGCCACTGTTGGGTCGCCACATCGAGTTGCCAGAAATCATCGAGCGGGTAGTAGGTGCCACCGAAGGATTTCAGCCCCGGTTCACGCCGTCCCTCCGGACCTTCTTGATTTCCGGGACCACCGAAGACGAACCAGGTTTTGCGATCCTTTCCTGGAATCATCATGGATCCCCCACGCGGCCACGGCCGTTGGGTTGAATTCTCGGTGACTCGCTCCCAGATGCCGGTCTTGGGATCGTATTCGTAGCGGCGGTTGTTGACCTTGAAATTGCCGTATCCGGCAAACATCCCGAGTCGCCGCGTGATCGGATTGACGTAGCCGGAACCGGCGAAATCCAACTGGTTCAGAACCTGGGTGGGGATGGGTTCTGGCGGGGATCCATCCATGGGCATGCGGAAGACCTGACCCGACACCGACTCGCAGAAAACCAAATCCTCGGACCATGGAGCGAAGGTGCAGAAGGGGATGCGATGAGGGCCCTTGGGGAACGCGGTGTACTTCCACTGAAGGCGTTCCAGGTCATACCGCTGGAAGAAGGACCCTCGAGCATCGGCTGTGACGCAGTAAAGCATCCGAGTCTTCCAATCGCAGGTCAGTTCGCTGGCATTCCATTGTTCGTAGCCGAACCGAGCCTTCGAGTGATGACGCCAAACTGCACGGTGCGACGGGAGATTTCGAGCGATGAAGAATCCGGTGGCAACGGCGCCCAGAGTGACGAGGGCGGCAGCGGCCTTCCTTCGGGAGAGTCGGGTTTGGCCTTCTTCAGCCTGAGAGAGAACTTTGCCAAACTGGCCAGCGTCAGAAAGGCGTCGGGTGATGCGGATATCGGTCGCCCGAATCAAAGCCTCGTTGAGCAACCAGCCATGGGATTGCCACTGCGGATCATTGAGAACACGTACCGGCAAGTTGGGGAAATGGTATCGATCCAGACCGCTCCAGACTTCGTAGAGAGTCCGCCCCAAGGCGAAGACATCGAGCCCCACTGATCCACTCTTGTCGGGCGGGTAGTAGCCATCAGAACCGAGATGCCGGTGAGGCTGCACGGACCGACTCACCGATCCGTAATCACCCAGGACTGGAAGCCCATCGATGAACAAGATGTTGGCCGGCTTGATGTCGAGGTGGAGCAGGCCTTCTCCATGCAGCGCCTCCAAGGCAGAGGCCAGACGGATTCCCCAACGGATCACAGTCAGTGTGTTGGGGTTGTTTTGTCCTTTGCACCATTCCCCCAGGGTCATAGGGAGGTAGGTTGCGGACTCCTCGGGCGAGGACCCGGTCACATCGTCAGCCAGTGGGAATTTTTCCCAAAGGATTCCCGCATCGGTGTTGGCACCCCAGTCGAGCATGGGCAGGAGGCCGGGGGTGCTCTGTGACAGGTGCATCAGATCGTTCCGCAGGGCGATCTGTTCTTGTAGGTGAGCCGGGCTCGTCGAATAAGTCAGCTTCAGGCAGCAGGGGCGATACTGAGGGTCGCGCACCTGCATCACCCAGGATTTCTCCCGCTGGGATAGGGATCGGATCAGCTCGTAATCAGGGGGCAGCGGCGGGACGTCCCGGGTCATAGCTAGGGAAGATGAATCTCTTCCTTCAGTAGCTGATTGTAGGTCTGTCGGACCATCTTTTTCATTCGATGGGCGATGAGGCGGACGTTGAAGTGGCTGGTGTTGAAAAGCTCAGACACTTTTTTGGAGGTCAGTCCTTGAATCGCATAGGCGTCAAAGATTTGCCAATGCTGCGCGGAAAACTGATTGCGGGCTCGATGGAGTGACAGTGCCCAGAGGTGTGATTCGGCTTCGGCTCGCTCCGCGTGCGATGATTCGCCTCCATCCTGAGACTCCACCCACTCTTGCACCATCGCTTGGAGCTGTTCCGGGAGGCGGTGGGCCGTGTTGTTCTTGTGGTGGTCGATGATGTGGCGATTGACCACATCCGTCAGCCAGGCTCGCAATGATGGGGCTTCCCAGGGTTCTGTGGTTTTCCCGATTTGTATGGCCAGTTGTGCGAAGGTTTCCTGAACCACTTCTTCGGCCTCGGCGGGCGTCAGACCGCTGTTGGCACAGTGTTTTAGGATCGGTAACCGATACGTCTCGGAGAGCTGTTTCCAAGTCGTGTCATCCGTTAAATCCTTGGCTGCGGTGAGCCATTGGGCATTCGTGGTGGGTGCTTCGATCACAAGATTGGTGGGTCCTTCAGTTGGGATACACTGCAACCCGCTGGAAGCGGATGGGAAAAAGTTGATGTTTTTGAAATATATTTTGTAACACCCCCCCCCGAAATTTGTAACACCCTTACCGAACCGATATTTTCCGAAAATCTGAGTTTTTGAGTTCGTAAGACAGCAGGAAGAGTGCTCGCGAATGCCGAAGACAGGTGTCAGTTTTCCAGCATGGATCGTCGATCGTTCTTGGCTGCCGTGGGACTGGTCGGTGGGTGTTTCTCGGTTCCGGGAATCGGTGCCACCGAGCGCCGCACGACCTCCCTGTCGGCTTCGGTCCTGATTGTGGGTGGCGGGACTGGCGGTGTTGCGGCCGCATTGGCGGCTTGCCGCGCCGGACAGCGGGTCGTGTTGACGGAGGAGACCTTGTGGATCGGGGGGCAGTTCACTTCGCAAGCCGTACCTCCCGATGAGCATCCTTGGATCGAGGAGGCCGGTTGCACCCGGAGTTACCGTCAGTTTCGTGATGAAGTCCGACAACGGTTTCTCAGGGACTTTCCACTGAATGCCGCCTCCCGGTCCGCGGCGCGGGTCAATCCGGGCGGGGGATGGGTTTCCCGTTTGTGTCATGAACCGAGGTTGGCCCTGGCTGTTCTCGAATCATTGTTGGCTCCGCATATCGCCAACGGGCGACTGACGATCTTGCTTGGTCATCGACCCGTCGCTGCATCCGTCCGGGGAGACCGCATCGAGTCGGTGGTTTTTGAAGAGGTGACCGGCGGGCGGCGGCGGACGGTGTCGGCTCCCTGGGTCCTGGAGGCCACGGAACTGGGCGACCTGCTGCCCCTGGCCGGTGTCGAACATGTGACCGGAGCCGAATCGCGATCAGAAACCGGGGAACCCTCGGCACCAGAATTGGCCGACCCGCTCGACCAACAAGCCATCACTTGGTGCTTCGCTTTGGAACACCATGCCGGGCAAAACCACGTTCTCCAGCGACCCGATGATTACGCTCGGTGGCGAGATTATGTGCCGACGATGACTCCGCCTTGGCCGGGGCGATTGTTCGCTTGGGAACATGCTCATCCGGTCACGCTCAAGTCCCGCAGCCTCCCCTTTGATCCTGTGGGTGAGGGAGCCTTTCCTAATTTGTGGACCTACCGGCGCATCCGGGATGCGTCCCGATTCCAGGATCCCCGAAGTCACCCTTCGGTCTGCCTGGTCAATTGGCCTCAGAATGATCATTGGCTGGCTCCGTTGGTCGGGCCTGGCGTGAGTTTGGAGCAGCGCCGTCAGCGCGAGGCCGAGGCCAAGGCCTTGAGTCGGAGCCTCATTTATTGGCTTCAGACCGAAGCGCCACGTCCCGATGGCGGCACGGGTTGGCCAGGGCTCAAGCCGAGTGCCGGTATTTTGGGCACTTCCGACGGATTCGCACTCGCTCCCTACATTCGCGAAAGCCGCCGTATCCGCGCGAAATTCACGGTCACCGAACGCCATGTGTCCACCGAGGTGCGCAAGATGGAGACGGGGGCCACCGCCGAAACCGTGCGGGCCACGCCATTCCCGGATTCAGTGGGGGTCGGGGCTTATCGTATCGACCTGCACCCATCGACCCGGGCGCGAAACTATGTCGATGTCTCCAGCTTGCCGTTTCAAATTCCACTGGGTGCCCTGTTGCCGCGGCGGGTGGAAAATCTCATCGCTGCGGGCAAGTGTTTGGGAGTCACCCACATCGCCAACGGGTGTTATCGGTTGCATCCGGTGGAGTGGAACATTGGAGAAGCCGCCGGGGCTTTGGCCGCGTTTTGCTTGGACCGAAAACGGACTCCAGCCGAGGTCTACGCCAAATCGGACCTCACCGCAGAATTCCAGAAACGGCTTCGGGACGACGGCTTTGAGTTGGAATGGCAGGTGCCCATCCGACCGCTCTGACTCGAGTGGATAGGACACGGGTCCGTGAGCCCCCTCCGCGGTTGGAATCCGTTGAAGTCTCCAGCGCATCTGGTGTTGGATGAACTCACTTTCAATTCATGAAGCGTTTGCCCTCCAAGAAGAAGGCCGTTCAGGCCAAGCCGGCTCCTCGCACTCAAGCCAAGGCTCCCCAGTCTCCATCCAAAGCGGTCAAGGCCGTGCCAGTCGCTGCCTCTTCGGCGGCTTCCCGGAAGGTTTCCGCAGCGGCTTCCAAGACCCGCGGTGCTTCGTCGGACCGCTTTGTCATCATCATGGCTGGCGGACGCGGCGAGCGGTTTTGGCCCGTGAGTCGCGAGAAAACGCCCAAGCAACTCATTCGTCTTCTGGGAGATCGATCCTTCTTGCAGCAGGCCGTGGATCGGGTGCGGCCGTTGGTGCCGGCGGCCAATATTCTCATCATCACCAACGCCGTCCAGGCGGCCGAAGTGCGTCGGCAACTGCCGGAGTTGCCCAAGGAAAATGTGATCGGCGAACCGGTAGGCCGGGATACTTGCGCAGCGGTCACTCTGGGGGCGGCGGTGGTTGGAGCTCGCTCTGCGACGGCTGTGATGGCCGTGTTGCCTGCGGATCATGTCATCCATGACGAGAAAGGGTTTCGGCAAGTCCTCTCGGACGCCTTCGATGTGGCTTCGCGAGGTCAGGTCATAGTCACCATCGGGATCCAGCCCACGAGCCCAGAGACGGGTTACGGGTACATCCACTCCGGCCCTGTTCTGCCTGCGCCCACGTCGGGCAAGGCGCTCAAGACTCCCTTCTTCAAGGTCGAACGGTTCGTGGAAAAACCCTCCCTGGAGAAGGCTCAGGAATACCTCGCGTCGGGGCATTACCGCTGGAATGCAGGGATGTTCGTCTGGTCGTTTGTGACGGTCACCAATGCTTTGTCCGCGCACCAGCCGGAGATGCACCAGGCCTGTCAGCGTTGGTTTGCCGCCGCAGCCAAGGGACCCAAGCGCCTCGAGACGGTCCTGGCTCAGGAGTACCCCGAGATCCGAAAGATCAGCGTGGATTTCGCCCTCATGGAAAAGGCGCAGAACGTGGTCGTGGCCGATGGTCGCTTCGACTGGGACGATCTGGGGGCCTGGCCAGCACTGGCCCGCCACCTCAAGCAAGATGCCGAGGGCAATGCCGCCATCGGGGATCTGGTGCATGTCGATGCCGCACGCAACATCGTCTTCGACGGCCGCACTCGGGGCCGCACGCCCATCACACTGGTGGGCGTGAAGGACAGTATTCTGGTTCTCACCGACGACGCGACCCTGGTGGCGTCCAAGTCCGAATCTCAAAAGATCAAGGACCTGGTTCGCAAGCTGGCTGCCGATCCGCGCTGGGCCGATCGGGTTTGATTCACTTCAGCGGCACAAACCGCAGGCACACTGGGGAGCCCACTTCCCAGCGTTGTTCGGTGGGTGTGAGTTGACCGGTCTTCGCATCGATCCGAAATGAGTGGATGTCGTTCGAGCTCTGTCCTGCGGCGAGCAGGAATTTTCCGGAAGGATCGATGGTGAAGTTTCTTGGGGTCTGACCGCCCATCTTGCGCACCTCGACCGGAGTGAGTTTCCCGGACTTCGTGTCGCGCGCAAACACGGCGATGGAATCGTGGCCGCGATTTGAACCGAAGACGAATTTTCCAGAGGGGTGGACTCTCACTTCGGCCGTTGAAACACCGTTCATGTCCGTACCGGCCGGGACCGTGGAAACCGATCCCACCTCGGACAGTTTTCCAGTGGCGGGTTCGTATCGGAAGCCGGTCACCGTGCAGGTCATCTCATTGATGACATACGCGTGATGGCCGTCGGGGCTGAAGGTGAAATGGCGGGGGCCGCTGCCCGGGGACAGTCGTGTGTCGAGGTTGGGGGTGACCGCGGTCAGCCCTTTGGCCGGGTCGAAGGTGTAGTGATGGATGCGGTCGGTTCCCAGGTCGGCGACATAGGCGAACCGGTTGTTCGGCGATAAGTTCACCGAATGAGCGTGCGGTTCCTTCTGGCGTGCGGAGTTCACGCTGCTGCCGGTGTGCTGCGCAAAGAAGGTGTGTTGGGCCAGACCTCCATCGGGTTGGATGGGCAGGGACAACACGCTGCCGCCCCCGTAATTGGCCACCAGGACATGGTGCCCACTGGCGTCCACCGACAAATGGCAGGGGCTTCCGCCCAGGGTCGACTGCTGGCTGAGTTCCCGGAGTTTTCCGGTGGCGGTGTCGATGGCGAAGGCACTGACCGACCCGCCGGGCTTGCCCTGCCATTGGTCGGTCTCATTCACCGCGTACAGGAATCGACCATTGGGGTGAATGGCCAAAAAGCTGGGATTGGCCGACTTGGCCGCCAGCCCGAGTGGTTCGGCGGTCCCGTTGCGGTCATCATAGCGGAACGCATAAATACCCTCGCTCTTCGGACCGGTATAGGTGCCGACGTAGAGCAGGTGTTTTGCAGCAGAGAGGGGCAGGGCGGCCAAGGCAGCGGCAGTCATGAGCGTGTGAGTCAGGGAAGCCATTGCTCGAGTGAAGCCCAACGGCGCCGGCAGTCCAGCCCTAGTGTGAAGGCGGCCAGGATGCACAAGGTCTCAAGCGCCCAGCTGGGCTGGGGACAGACCCAGTCCAACGATGCTGCACGCGCGGATAATGGGCAGACCCAGGCGTTCGGCCTCGGCAACGACCTCCAGACTGTCGGTGCCGGGATTGAGCCAGAGCTCGTCGCATCCTCGGTTGGCGATCGCAGGCAGCTGGTTCAAGAGGACCGGAGGGGGCAAATACACACTGATCACATCCGGTCGGCCCGGCAGTGATGCGAGGTCTCGATAGGCAGGGTGGCCGGCGATCTGGGATTCCTTGGGGTTCACCGGCCAGACCGCGTAGCCCTGTCGGGCGTAGGCCAGCACGGCTTTGTGTCCAAATTTGGCAGAGTCGGCAGAGGCTCCAAGGATGGCGGCGGTCTTCATGTGAGAAATTCCCAATCGGTGAACGAGGCGGCCTGTCCGGCCAAATCACCGCGTTCGTCGCGCAGATTCCACACCACGGCCTGTCGGATTCGGAAGCGTTTTCCGGTTCGAGAAATGCGTATCCCGGCGTAATCGTCAATGAACCCGTGGCGCGTGACTTGATCCAAGAGTCGGGCCCGTTCATCGCGCAAGGGTGCTTCGGCGGTGTAGCGGGAGGGCGTGCGGGTGAAGGATGCCCAATCCAGTTCCCAGAGGGTAAGGGCCGCCTGGTTTCCGAACCAGAACACCGGATCCTCCTGGATTCCGTGAGACACGAGCACTCGCGGCATGGACCACAGCGTCTGGTATCGCGCGTCGTCGCCTGAGGGAGCCAGACCGGGAACCAAATCGCGGCCAGTCCAGTGCCTGTGGCTGTTCAAGGCGAGGTCGAGTCGGTGGCGGATTTCAGGAGATGGCCACGGATCCATGGGCGCGGGTTGAAAGGATCGATGAGTCGAATCGGTCACTGAGTCGAAATAATCCGGAGTTCAACGTTTTGGGTTGGCACGGAGGTCGAGGCAAACCAAGTGGTCTTCGCTGCGTAAGTAGACCAGACCGCCCGAAAGAACCGGCCCTGCCCAGCACGGATAATGCAGCGAGGGGACTTGCCAGCGACCCAGTTCCTCGCACCGTTCCGGGCTAGGTTGGAAGAGCCCGAGCAAGCCGCCTTCACCCAGGGCTAGGAGTCGCCCTTCAATGAGGATGAACGAGCCGCGACCAAACACCGGGGGCTGTTCCGCGCTGTGGGGCGGCCAGCGTTCGCTGCGTTCCCAGGCCACCTTGCCGGTCTCATATTCAACGCAGCGCAGGATCGCATCGGGCTCATTGCGTCCGCTGAATCCGTAGAGGTGGGAACCCACCCGAATGGGCTGGCTCCAGTGCATTTCCAATCCAAGGCCCGACCAGACCTCCGTGAAGTTGGTGGCTCCTGGGCTTCCGCGCAGCAGCACCGATCCCGATCGGTAATAGGCGCTGGAGATGAGGACGTCATTGCCGATGACCACTGGGGTCATGGCGTTCACCGAGTCGTCCACGCGGGCCCGGAACCAGCGGCTGAAAAGCACCTGCCCATCCTTGGGGTCGAGCACTGCCAGTCCTTGACGGGTCAGGGCATGAATCACACGTCGCCCGTGGATCTCCGAGGCGATCAAGGAAGCGTAGCTGGCCGTCTTCTCCCAACGACGCCACTGGACGGTCCGGTCACCGGGCCATCCCAGCATGGGTTGGCCGGTCCAGTTCTTCTCACCGACGGATTCCAAAAGGGTTTTCCCTGTCTTCGGATCCACAGCAATCACCGTGGCATTGGGTTGGCCACCCACCATGATCCAGAGTTTTCCGCCTTCCATCAACGGGGTGCTGCCGACTCCGAAGAAGGCGTTGGGAATTTCGAATTCCTCGGCCGTGTTGCGTTGCCAGAGCTGTTTTCCCGTCTCGGCATCAAGACAGGTCAGGAGACCCTCCGCCCCGAAGGTGTAGACACGGTGATCGTCGATGATGGGGGCGCAGCGTGGTCCGTTGTTGTAGCCATAAGGGTCGCGGTAGGCGCTGGGCTGGGTGTGTTTCCAAATCGGGTCGCCGGTTCGAGCATCCCAGGCTTCGGTGAGTTCCTGGTTTCCTTGCCGGTGGAAGAGGAATACCCGGCCATGGGCCACCGACGGCGCGGCATATCCGGTACCGATGGCTTTGTCCCATCGCACCGGAGGGCCATTGCTGGGGATGCGGGTCAGGAGTCCGGTCTCAGAACTGGTGGCATTGAGCCGTGGCCCGAGGAGTCGGGGCCAGTCTTCAGCCACCAATGGGCTGACCCACAGGCACAACGCGAGCAAGAGTCGGTGAGGCACCCGGCGTACATGGACGATTGTGACGGATTGGCAAGTCCTCATCGCACCCTCTTTGCAGTCTGCGTTTGGGTTGCCTTGCGAGACGGGGCAGGAATCTTGAGACCACCAGCCAGAGATCAGCACCCGCAGAAGGGCTCCAGAAAATCCAGCGTCCGAACCTCCGACCAAAGATCGGCTTGAGAACCCCAGCGGTCCATGAAGCCCACATGTCCCCCATGGTCTGGAACCTCCAAATGAATCCGGCTGCTCTGGGCAGCGAACTCTCGGGGGAAGCAATTCGGCGCGAGAAACGGGTCGTCCGCGGCATTCAGGATCAAGGTCGGCACCTGAATGAAGGGGAGGAAGGCGTTGGCCGAACACCTTCGCCAATATTCCTCCGCATTGGCGAATCCATGCATCGGGGCGGTGAAGGCGTTGTCGATTTGTCGGAAGGTGCGCTGCCGGCGAGGATCGATCTCTGGGATCAGTCCCGGAAACAGCGTCCTCTTGAGGCCCCACTTGCGAAGGATGTCCCTTTGGAATCGAGCCATGTAAGGCCGGACGTGCGCCGCTTCCATGGCAGCGGATGACGCGGCCAGATCGCAAGGAGTGGAGAGGGCAACTCCCGCAGCGATGGCTGCGCTGGAGGGGTGGTGTTCGCCGAGGTATTTGAGCGTCAAATTGCCGCCCAGGCTGAATCCGGCGACTGCGATGGATTTAAAATGGTGGGTTTGCACGGTGTGCTTCACGACGGCCGCCAGGTCTTCGGAGGCGCCGCTGTGGTAGAAGCGGGGCAGGCGGTTGAGTTCGCCGGAGCAGCCGCGGAAGTTCCACGCCAGCACCGACCAGCCGCGTCGGCTCGCGGCCCGGGCCAATCCTGCGACGTAAGGTCGGCGGGAGTGGCCTTCCAGACCGTGAGAAACAATGAGCAACCTCCGCTGGCCCGGGTTCAGCCAATCCAGATCGAGGAAATCCCCGTCTTCCAATTCGAGGCGTTCGCGAGACCAGGGCAATGGGGGCAGCCGCCGGGCGATGGCCGGAAGAAGGGTTTGCAGGTGGGCATTTCCCAGCCCCAGTAGTGGGCGGAAGGTTGATCGGGCCACCAGCGGCATGGCGCTGACCATCCCTCCGGAATGGTGTGGAAACCATCCGGAAAGTGAGTCTTGGCAGGCTTGTTTTGGATCGGTTTTCAGATCCGTGTTGGGACTGCGATTGCGATTTCTCTGAAAAATCCGGTTTGCAACTCCTGCGCCTCCCGCTACAACCACGGGCTCGCTGGTTGCGGTCGGCCCATTCGAGGGGCCTGTATCGTCGTCAGCGGAACATCCGATTTTATGTCGCAGCACAACAGCCTCCGCGCCTCCGGGACCACCGGGGCCAAACGTAATGTTCTCAAGCGCTTTGAGCGCGTCGCCGTTCTCAAGGGCCGTTCCCAGTGGAAGGAAGGCGACCGTGTGACCGGTCTGCGCAAGACCCGTCCGCCGGAGTAATGCGGTGGCCGGTCCGACTGGAGGAATCCGCCATGCGATCATCAATGGCAGGCTTCCAGTGACGGGCTTTGGCCCCAATTCCTAGGACGTTCATTCCCAAGACGTCCATCCCCTTGACGTCGAGTTCAGGACGCCATTCTCAAAGACGCCGATTGTGGGTGATGTAGAAAACCCGCAATCGGCGTCGCGATTTTCCCCCATCCCATGCCCACTGTTCGCCTTCAGAAGTTCCTAGCCGATGCCGGTGTCGCCTCCCGGCGCGCCTCCGAGAAGTTGATTGCCCGTGGCGTGGTGACGGTCAATGGACGCGTGGTCACCGAATTGGGATCCAAGGTGGATCCGGTTCATGACACGGTGGCGGCGGAAGGCCGTCCGGTTCGGGCGCGCAAGAAGCTCTACATCGCGCTCAACAAGCCGCCGGGCTTCATTTGCACCCGGACCGATCCCGAAACACGTCGCGTGGTCGGCCAATTGCTGCCTGCCGAGTGGTCCAACTTGTTCACGGTGGGTCGCTTGGACCGGGACAGCCAGGGGCTGATTTTCCTCACCAATGATGGCGAATTCTCGCTGAAGCTCACCCACCCGCGTTACGGAGTGCGCAAGAAATACGTGGCTGTGGTCGAAGGGCGCCTGGAGTCCTCGCAACTGACCCGCTTCACCCAAGGCGTTGAGCACGAGGGAGATCTTTTGAAGGCCGAACGGGCTCGATTGGTGGATGCCAACAACTCCCACAGCGTGGTGGAGTTGGAGTTGTCTCAGGGTAAGAATCGGGAAATCCGCCGACTTTTCGAAGTTCTGGGCCACACCGTCGCCGAGTTGCGTCGAACCCAGATTGGACCCATCAAGTTGGGAGAATTGCCTCTGGGCAAGTGGCGCGCATTGACGCCGACCGAAATCCGGTCATTGCTTTCGAACGCATGAATTGCTCGTCCGTTTTGGCCCTTTTGTCCTTCAGTCCTCGTCCTCGATCCCTGTTTCTCGCCGCACTGACGTGCGTGATCCCTGCCTTGGCGGACACCGTTGTGATCCGCGGCGACCGGGTCAACATCCGCTCGCAACCCTCCCTGGATGGCGAAGTCCTGGTCTGGATGAAGCGTGGTGAGACGCTGGAAACTCAAGGGAGCGCCAAGGATGGTTTCACTCGGATCGCCCTGCCGTCGAAGGTTGCGGTGTGGGTTTATGCGCCCTTGGTCGACCGGGCTGCTCACCAAATCAAGGCTCCCGAAGCCCGTCTGCGGGTGGGGCCGGGCCGTAATTACGGCGAGCTGGGAGTGCTCAAGAAAGGGGCTACGCTGACCGAGATCCGTGAATCCGACGGCTGGTTGCAAGTAGAGCCGCCCGCCGGTTTGTCAGCTTACGTAGGGTCCCAGTTCATCGAAAGCTCAGGCACGCGCCCGCCCCAGGTGGCTGCGCTCAAGACCGGTGGAATCCTTCCCGCCGATGGTGATCCGGTTTCTTTCGCTGCTCCCATTGCCAACAATTCCAAACCCGCCGTGGCCGTTGTGCCCCCGGTGTCAGCCCCGGTAGTGCCCCCTCCGGTTTCTGTTCCTGTCCCGGTGACTCCGCCGGCCCCGGTCGCGGTCGCTCCGGTGACGATGGAGCCGGAAGGTCGTGAATCGGGCGGTGGTTCAGCCCAGTCGTCCATCCAGTATTCCGAGAAGGTTCGCATTGTCAGCCGGGTGGGGAAAGTCGTCCGAAGCCTCGAGCCGCAGTCTCCATCTCATTATCAACTGCGCAGCCCTCAGCGCGGCGAGGGAATGTTGGGCTTCTTGCTGGATCAGAAGGACACCCAGACGCCGGTCAGCGGATTTCGGGGCAAGACCGTTCGGGTGATCGCCGAGGAATATGTGGATCCGCGCTACCGGACCCAAGTCATCCTGCGCGTGCAGTCTATCGAAGAAGCTTCTGCCCGCTGAGGGAAAGCTTCGAGCGGCAGGATTCATCCCATGAACAATCTCATCGACGGTCGTGCCATCGCGGCCGACATCCATCAGGAAACCTTGGTTCGGGTTTCCACCTTGAAGCATCGCGGCGTCCAACCGGGTTTGGCTTTCATTCGGGTCGGGGAAGATCCGGCCTCTCAGGTCTATGTCGGCATGAAGGAGAAGAAGGCCCGGGAACTGGGGATTCAATCCCACACCACGGTGCTGCCCGAGAAGACCACCCAGGCCGAGCTGCTCGCCCTGATCGCCCGCTTGAACGCAGACCCGCTGTGTCATGGCATTTTGGTTCAGGCTCCGCTGCCGCGGCATATGGATTCGGCCGTGATCTACTCCGCCGTTCTGCCGGGCAAAGACGTGGACGGGTTTCATCCGGTCAATGTGGGGCGCCTGATGCTGGGTGATGCCGGAGGGTTCTTGCCATGCACTCCCGCTGGAGTGCACGAGCTGCTCGTGCGTAGCCGGGTTCCGCTGCAAGGGGCTGAAGTGGTGGTGCTGGGCCGCGGCAACATCGTGGGGAAGCCCATGGCGTCGATCTTGATTCAGAAATCTCCGAGGGCCAATTGCACGGTCACCCTTTGCCACAGCGCCACGCGCGATATCGCTGTTCATTGCCAGCGGGCCGACATTTTGATTGCGGCCATGGGGATGCCGGAGTTCTTGCGGGCCGACATGGTTCGCGACGGTGCCGTGGTCATTGATGTTGGTGTCAATCGCATCAGTGATTCGTCTCGTCCCACCGGAACGCGATTGGTAGGCGACGTTGCTTTTGCTGAGGTTCAGCCCAAATGTCTATGGATCACGCCGAACCCGGGAGGGGTGGGTCCGATGACCATCGCCATGCTCTTGGCCAACACCGTCACCGCGGCCGAAAGACAGACTTAGAAAAGTTTAAAAAATCCGTTGACGCACGATTGCGTCCCTGCCAGAACTTCCACACACACGGAACAAATCAAACCACAATGAACACCAAATCGCTCCTCTTGGCCGCTGTTGTCGCGGCTGTCGGCGCTGTCTCTGGCTCCGCCCAGGTGACCAGCCAGAACATCGTTGGATACGTCCGCTTGAGCCTGAACCAAGGCTTCAACCTGATCGGTAACCAGCTCAACAACGGTGACAACAAGGTTGGCACCGTCCTGAACGTTCCGGATGGCACCGCCGTCTACAAGTTCGACGGCAAGTACACCTTCAACTCCTTTGTTGACGGCGCTTGGGACGCTCCTGGCATGACCTTGACTCCGGGCGAAGGCTTTTTCATCAAGGTTCCGGCCGCGACCACCATCACCTTGATCGGTGAGGTCAGCCTGAACAACAGCAAGGCTCTCGCTGCTGGTATCAATCTCTTGTCGGTTCCTGTGCCCTTGGCTGGCGCTCTCACCGATGCCGCTGCCGGTGGCTTGACCGCTGCTGAAGGTGACGTCGTCTATCAATGGACCGGTGCCTCGTTCGTTTCCAAGGAATTCGTTGACGGCGCTTGGGCCCCGTCCGCTCCGACCGTCAAGGTGGGCGAGGGTTTCTTCTTGAAGGGTGCCGCTCGTACCTACTCCCGTAATTTCTCTGTCAACTAATTAGTCCTAACAGAAAAAACCATGAACAAGTTCGCTTATCTCGTTGCCGCTTCGGCTTTGGTCGTTTCGGCTTTCGGTCAGGGATCGATCGACATCGGCAACCGGGGCCTGGCTCTGGTCACCTCTGCTGCTCAGCCCGCCGGTATCACTGGCACCAGCTTTGTCGCTCAGGTCTGGTACGGTGCTTCCGCTGGCGCTCTGACGAAGAACTTCGCTCCGTCTCCGTTCCGCGTTGCGACGACGAGCTCCCCCGGTACTTGGAACCCCGCTGGTGTCGGTGGCCCAGGTAACGCTATCCAGACCCTCGACGGCTTCGCTGCCGGCAGCACCGTGACCTTGCAGGTCGCCGTTTGGGATTCCGCTGTCGCTGGTGCTGGTGCCGCTTCGGCCCTCGCCAAGGCTGCTGGCACCGGTCTTTCCGAGACCTTCACCTACACCATCCCGACCGATCCTCTCGCGATCCCGGGCGGCATGGGCAACATGAAGACCTTCGCCTTGGCTGCTGGCGGCGCCCCGGTTATCCCCGAGCCGACCACCGTCGCTCTCGGCGCTCTCGGTGCCGCTGCGCTCCTCTTGCGCCGTCGCAAGTAATTTTGGTTTGATCCTTCAAAACCACCTTGGGTAACCAAGGTGGTTTTTTTGCTTTATGCGCCTCACCGGGCGTGACGGGATGGTAATAGCGCTTGGGAAGAACCTTGGAAGGCCGGTGGAATCTTCCGAAATCCGAGTCGTTCTCCCCCAAGCGACTGCCCCGACATCGGGACTCGTGTCAGGAGTTCTTTTGCCTTTAGGAACCGTTAGTTTCCCAATGACTCAACCTGGCAACAGGTGGTTGCCGCGATAGATATGCTGGCCGGTGCGCCGCCAGAAGTCGCTGCCAGGGTAGTGAAGCACTCCCCATGTTCGGTTCAAACAGGGGTCAGCAACTCACGGTGCCGACATTTCCTGATTGGGAAAGGATGGCTTGGCGCGCTGCCCCATAAGCCCCGGCCAAATCGCCCAAACTGGCAGGCAAGATTCGGACTCCCAAGCCCGCTGGACACCACTCATGGCGTTGTAGGGCTTCGGTGAGCCATTCGAAAAGATCAGGACCTGCCTGAGCGATTCCGCCACCCAAGATGACAGCCTCGGGATCCAGCACGTTGATCAACGAGTTGATGCCGATCGCCAGACTTCGGACAGAATCTTGCCAGAGAGCCTTCGCTTGAGGTTCACCTTGCCGGGCATCCCGGACTAAGGCCTCGGTGGATGTGTATCGTCCCTGGCTCCGCTCCCTCAGGGTCTTGTTGCCGATGGCCATTTCCAACGATCCCGGTGCGCCGACATCGTCGTTTTTGGCCGACGAATCGAGGGTGATGTGCCCCAGGTGGCCGGCGCGCCCCAGATGTCCGCGGAGCAGGTGGCCATCCACGATCGCTGCTCCGCCAACGCCGGTGCCCAGCGTGAGCATGAAGACGTTTTCAAGGCCTTGAGCTGCACCGATCCAAGCCTCTCCCAGCAATGCCGAATGGGCATCGTTCAAGACAAAGATGGGCTTGGGAAACCCGAGATACTGTTGCCAGTCCAAACCCTCAAGTCCGCGCAAGCGCCCCGGCATGTGCACGATGGATCGAGCGTCCCGTGCGGCCAAACCCGGGGCCGACAAGCCCATGGCGACTGGCCAACCCCGGCGTATTCGCAGGTCCAAGACCATTTCCTGGATCCGGCCTGCCCATTCCATTTCCCGGTCCTCGAATGGGATGGATTCCTGCTCGAGGGTTTGCCCCACCGCATTGACGGCCACGGTCTTGATGCGGGATCCGCCCAGATCGATTCCCAGAAAATACGGTTCTATTTCGGATGCGGTGTTCATGGTGATGGTAGAAGGCAAGGAGGCGATGATCGGTCGGGTGCCGTCGAAGCGGCCGCCTCTGAGACCGACCAACCGCCGTCGATGGCGATGACTTGTCCGGTGACGAATCGGCTGCCTTCTGAGAGCAGCCAGACGACCGCCGCATCCAAGTCTTCAGGGCGTCCCATGCGCCCACCGTCCAACGGTTGTTTGCGGGTGATGAAATCTTGGATCGTGGTGTTGGTTTGAGCCCGGAGGGACATGGGAGTCGCGGTGAGCCCGGGTGCCACGAGGTTGACGCGGATGTTGTGTGGCGCGTAGGCGGCGGCGGATGCCTGAGTCATTCCCACCAACGCCGATTTGGCGGTGGCATAGGCCATGGTACCGAAGAGTTCCGGGGAAGGGGAGTTGGCCAGGACCGACCCGCAGTTCAGGATGCAGCCGGGTTGTTTTCCCCGGAGAAACCAATGGATGGCCGCGCGGTTGGAGAGGAACGCCGTCGTCAGGTTCAGGTCCAGGGTTTGCTGCCATCCGCTCAGCGGAATGGTATGCAACGGACCATCACCCCAAGCGCGCCCGCTGCCTCCGGCGACGTGGTAGAGACCATGGAATCCTCCGAAGCGCTCGACGCAGCGATCGATAGCCCGCTCAGCCGTTTCGGGCTCCCGGGCATCGGCGATGATCACCTCGAGCCGATCTCGGACACGGTGAACGGCGGCCACATCGGGTAGGGGATCCCGTCCCACCACCACGACGCGAGCCCCCTCTCGCAGGCATGCTTCCGCTGCCGACCTACCGAGGCCTTGGGTGCCTCCGATGATCACCAGACACCGACGGTCCAATGCGCCAGACAACGTGGGATTAGTCGCGGTAGCGTCGGGTGAGGTCGCCATAGGCATCAATGCGTCGGTCTCGCAGGAACGGCCAGTGCGTCCGGGTGACGTCCACCTTCGCCAAATCCACCGTGACCAACAAATTCTCGGGCTGATCCACCGAAGCCTTGCCCAGCAACTGGCCGCTGGTGCCAGCGACAAAGCTTTGGCCCCAGAATTCGAGGCCATCGCCGCCGATCGGTTGTTCGAGGCCGATTCGATTGACGGCGGCCACGTAGCATCCGTTGGCGACCGCGTGGGAGCGCTGGATGGTTTCCCAAGCACCATGTTGATGGGTGCCGTACTCGGCCTTCTCCGAGGGGTGCCAACCAATGGCCGTGGGGTAGAACAGGATTTCAGCCCCGCTCATGGCGGTGAGTCGAGCCGCCTCCGGGTACCATTGGTCCCAGCAAATCAGAACGCCAATGCGGCCGAAGCGGGTGTCCCAAGTTCGGAATCCAGTGTCTCCCGGGGTGAAGTAGAACTTCTCGTAGAACAACGGATCATCCGGGATGTGCATCTTGCGGTAGATTCCCAACAGGGATCCATCGGCATCGATGATCACGGCGGTGTTGTGGTAAAGGCCTTCAGCCCGTTTTTCGAAGAGTGAGGCGATGACGACGACACCGTGTTCCTTGGCCAGATTCTGGAAGGCTTGGGTGCTGGGCCCGGGAATGGGCTCCGCCAACTCGAAGTAGCGGTGCTCTTCCGACTGACAAAAATATTGGGAACAGACCAACTCCTGTGTGCAGAGGATTTGGGCGCCATTCTTGGCGGCTCGAGCCCCCGCTTCGAGGCATGCCTTCAGGTTTTCCTGAGGATTGGGCCCGCAGGCATGTTGCAGAAGACCGAGGGTCACCGTTCGGGTCTTGGGACGTGGGTTCATGGTGGCGTTCAGGATTCATCTCCCGGGCTGCAGTGGAGTGGACAGCTCTTCTGCAGGCGCTCGGATCAGGAAACCGATGGTGTTGGGGGAAGGCTGCAAGTCAAGGTCACCGGATACTTGAAACGATTTGCCAGATTCAAGACGACGTCAAAACGGATAAAAACCGCGCTTTCATTGGGTTTTTCTCTTGCGACACGCGTGGGCGCGTTGCTAAATCCGCTCCGAAGTCGTTTCGGAATTCCACACACATCCCAACAAAATCCAAAATTATGGCCAAAGCTGCTAAAGCCCTCACCAAGTCCCAGATTACTGCCGTACTCGCCGAGAAGGCGGAGATCACCAAGAAGCAAGCGCTGACCGTTCTCGAGGCGCTGTCTGAGTTGGCCTACAAGAACGCCAAGAACACCTTCACGTTCCCCGGCGTCGGTAAGTTGGTCTTGGTCAACCGCAAGGCCCGTGTGGGTCGCAATCCGGCCACTGGTGCTGAGATCAAGATTCCGGCCAAGAAGGTTGTGAAGTTCCGCGTGGCCAAGGCCGCGAAGGACGCGATCCTCGGTTCCAAGTAATCTGACCATTTCATCGGTTTTTCAGGGCGCCCGCTAACCGGGCGCCTTTTTTATTCCCGGGGCAGTGGGGCTTTGGATCCCTTTCGAGGTTAGGGAGACGTTTTGGACTGGAGTTGCTCCTTTTGAATTTGGGTTGAGAGGAAACCAGGAAGTGGAGGAAATGTTAAGGTTGCGTGTTTCATGATGAAACGACTTTGCCTTTCCTGCGGGTTTTCCAAACTATGAGCAACCCTATGGATGACGCCTCCGTTTCATCGAGACTCTTCGTCACCCGGAAATTGCCGTGGATTTTGGCCGCAACGGTATTTGCCGTCTTCCTGCTGACGCGCAATGTCTGGATCGGAGTCAACAGCCTACGCCCCGTCTACGAGGCGGCTGGTTGGGGCTTTGAAAATGCGTTTTCACAACCCCTCAACCAGATCTTCGGTCTCATCGTCTCGTCTTTGGCGGGTGCGCGGTTCCCGGCGCAGGCCAATATCCTGACGGCGGTCATGGCGGCGGCTGTCGTCTATCTTCTCGCCCGAAGCGTGGCTTTGTTGCCTCACGACCGACGCCATGAGGAACGCATCCGCGAATTCTCCGACATTGCGCTCCTGAGCATCCGGTTGGCATGGGTTCCTCCCGTCTTGGCTGTGGGACTGCTGGCCTTCCAGTTGACCTTTTGGCAGCACGCGACGGCTTTCACGGGCGAAATGATCGACTTGCTCATCTTCGCGGTGGCGGTGCGTAATCTGGTCGAATATCGACTGGATCAAAAGGAGTCCCGCCTGTGGATCGTTTCGGCCCTCATCGGGGTGGGCATTGCCAACACCCACGCCTTCATCGGATTTGCGCCAATGTTCCTGGTGGCCATGGTTTGGATCCGTGGCTGGAGCTTCTTCAATTTGGGCTTCCTCTCCCGAATGCTGCTGGCGGGCCTCGTTGGCCTTTCGCTACTGCTTTGGATTCCGCTGTCAGCGCGCATGACCGGACGTTTCGATGACGGTTTCTGGACCATGTTCCAAGCGGGCTTGAGCTTGAAGGTCGGCCATCTCCTGATGTTTCCGCGGGGTCGGTTTCTGTTCCTGTTTTTGGTGATGATCGCTCCGTTGGTGGGCGCCGGAATCCGCTGGCCGTCCCGTATGGGTGCTGGTTTGGACACTTTGGCTGCGACGCTGGCGTGGCAGGGGCTTGCGCTGGCTTGGTTCGGCCTCTGCATCGCGGTGGGCTTTGATTTGAAGTTTAGTCCAAGCCAGTTGGGCTATGGGGTGCCGCTGTTGACCTTCTCCTTCTGCGCCTCTCTTTCGGTGGGTTATTTCGCGGGGTATTATCTGCTGCTTTGGACCGGACGGCCGGATCCTCGGCATGCTTATGGGATCACACCATTGTCTTCCGGCTTGTCGCGTCTGGCAGGCGTTTCGGTCGTTGCATTGGCACTCGTGGTCCCGGCGGCTTTGGTGGCGAAGAACTGGAAAACGATCCGGGCTGACAACGGTTCCAGCCTCCGTGATTACACGCTCACCATGCTGGCTCCACTCCATCGGACTCCGGGAGTCGTCTTTTCCGATGACCCGATGCTTTCCATGGCGTTGATTGCGGGTAATGAGTCTCTGATCAGCAAGGGCGGGCATTTGGTGGTCGAGACGCGATTGGCACCGGTCCGCGCCTATCGGCAGTTTCTGTCGAGTCGGCAGTCGGAGCGTTGGCCGGCTTTGAAGGCGATTGCCACCGCGAACGACAATATCGCCGGTCAGTGGCTGACGCTGGCCACACGCGTTGCCCAGAGTAACCAAACCTTCTTCGCGACGCCGGTTTTCAGTTTCTTCGCTGAACCGTTTGATTTTCGTCCGGTCGGATCTCTTCACGGAGCCCTGCCGCGTAAAGCCCTCCTGCCCAGTGCGCCGAATGATGCGGAATTGGAGCAGGTGAGTCGGTTCTGGAGCGAGGTTCAGCCTTCGCTGGATGCGGTGGTGCAGAATGCATCGGTCGGTTCCTCCAACTCGGTGATCGTGGCCGCCATGTGGTCCCGATCGGCCAACGCCTCCGGGGTCTTCTTGCAAGAGGCTGGCCGGTTGAAGGCAGCGGCGGCTCTCTTCAAGGAGGCTTTGCGCCTGAACGCTGATAACGCGGCCGCAAACGTGAATCTCCAAGTCAACCAGGCGCTGATGACGGGCAAATCGCTTTCGACCGATCTGGTCAAGATTTGGGACGGCAAACCCGGGTTGCTGGATTTCTACGGCCCGGTGGACGAACCGGAGTTCTTGCGCCTCTTCGGCTCGGCGCTTCTGGCCCAAAAGGACGACATGGTTCGACGTGCTGCGGTGAATTTCGCGCGCGCATCGCGACTGTCTCCCACCAACCGATTCAATCATTTTGGATTCATTGCGGCCGCTTTGGCGGTCGGAGACATGGGTTCTGCGACCAACGTCCTCAACGAGTTGCGGGCTGATCCGTCTCGGCCGCGTTGGACTCCCTTGGAGAAGGCGGGCTTTGCCGAGAGTGATGGGCGCGTGCTCATCGCCCTGAATCAATTGGCTGCCGCGGAGGCTCCGTTGAAGGAGGCGCTTCGCCTGAATCCGAACAATCCGGAGTTGTACGATTATTTGTCGTACCTCTACCTGCTTCTGGGCAAGACCGATCAGTCACTGGCCCTGACAGAACCTTGGGAGAAGGTGGCCAAGTCGGATCCCGCGCCCATGTCACGTCGGGCACTGATCCTCATGCAACTGGGCCGGAATGCTCCCGCCGTCGAAGCGTTGACCAAGGTGCTTGACCGGGATCCCGACAATTCCGTGGCGCGGGTCAACCGGGCCATTTCCCGACTGCTGCTCAATCAGTTGCCGGAGTCGAAGGGTGACTACGAGCGCTTGATCAAGGACGGCCGCGAAACATTCCAAGTTCGCTTCGGTTTGGCTGAAATCGCCCGCCAGCAAAAGAAACCGGCCGATGAACTGAAAAACTTGGAACGGTACATCGCGCTGGCCCCCACCAATACGGCCGAGCATACCAATGTCGTGAACCGACTGGCCGCACTGAAGGCTGCGCGCTGACCTCGCAGTGCCAGTCCGCACGCTGGGCATTCCGGCATCCGACCCGTTGAGCCCATGCGTGTGAGTCATGTCATCACCCGGTTGATTGTCGGCGGAGCACAGGAAAACACCCTGAGTTCGGTCCTTGGTCTGGGTCGGATTCCCGACTGGGAGGTGGAACTGATCTCCGGTCCCACTCGCGGGCCTGAAGGGTCGCTGGAATCCATGGCCCTGGCGGTGCCCGGACTCCTGAAGCTGGAGCCCAGCCTTGTCCGTCCGGTCCACCCGCTCATGGACGCCCTCGCTTACCTGCGGTTGCGGAGGCACTTCCGCCGCACGCGTCCGCAGATTGTCCATACTCACAGTGGTAAGGCGGGCGTCGTGGGGCGTTTTGCGGCCCGTCATGCCGGGGTGCCGCGAGTGATCCACACCATCCATGGTCCCAGTTTTGGGCCGTTTCAGGGTGCGATGGCCAACGCGACCTTCCGTAGCGCGGAACGGGCGGCCGGGCGGCAGACGGATCACTTTGTGGTGGTGGCCGAGGCGATGGCCCGACAGTACCTGGAGGCTGGGATCGGTAACCCATCCCAATACACCCGGATTTTCAGCGGGTTCGATTTGGCGCCGTTCCTGGCGGTGCGTCGGGACCCGGAACTGGCGGAACGGTTGGGAATCCGCCCCGGAGACTTCGTTGTGGGCAAGGTGGCCCGACTTTTCCAACTCAAGGGGCATGACGACCTGTTTGCGGCGGCGGTTGAGATGGTGCGTCAGATTCCGAACGTGCGTTTCCTGCTGCTGGGGGATGGTCCCTGGCGGGGTCGGTTTGAGGCCATGGCCGCAACCGAGCCGGGATTGGCCGGTCGATTCCTATTCGCTGGTCTCGTCCCACCTTCCGAGGTCAGTCGGTATCTGGGGTTGATGGATGTGCTGGTGCATCTGTCTCGTCGCGAGGGATTGGCTCGGGTGCTGCCTCAGGCATTGGCCTCGGGCAAGCCGGTCATCGCCTTTGATTGCGATGGGGCTGCCGAGGTTTGCCGGGATGAAGAGACGGGGTTTTTGCTCAAACCGGGAGATTTGCCCGGGTTGGTGGATCGAGTTGTACGATTGGCGGTCGATCCGGATTTGGCCCACAGGATGGGCGTTGTCGGTCGATCCTGGGTGCGTGAGCGCTTTTCGGAAGAAGCCTTGGTTCAATCGCTGGACACCTTGTACCGCCAACTGCTGGGTCGGCCAGGGGGGGCATCGTGATGCGTCCGGGAGGGATGTGGGTTTTGGCAGCCTTTGGGTTGGCTTGTGCCGCCTCCGCCGCGTCATTGCCGCTCTGGCGGGCTCTTTGCCGCCGATGGGGGCATGTCGATGACCCCGGGTACCGGAAGATCCACGTCCAACCCATTCCGTTGGCGGGCGGATTTGCCGTGATGACCGGTTGGTTGCTGGGCGGTCTCGGGATGCTGACTTTGGAATCCTCCGGAGCTTTGGGAAAATGGGAGCTCGGAGTCTTATGGAGAGGAACCGAGGGAGCGCTCCGCTTCGGAGTGCTGGTGATGGGGGCGTTGGGAATGATGGCGTTGGGAGCTTGGGATGACCGTCGAGACCTCAGGGCCGGGGTGAAGTTCCTCGTGCAAGCAGGCATTGCTGCCGGGGTTGCCGGATGGGGGGTGCGGGTGCCGGCTCCGGACGGGATGCCGTTTTTGGGGTACGCCTTGACCCTGTTCTGGATCCTGGCGATCACCAACGCTTTCAACCTCAGCGACAATATGAACGGCCTGTGTGCGGGTTTAGGGTTGATTGGAGCGTCGTTCGTGTCGGTTTCGACAATTCTTGGCCACGGATCCTTCGAGGTGGCCTGTGTGGCCGCTCTAATCGCTGGAAGCCTCGCCGGTTATCTCCCCTACAACTATCCCCGCGCCACGGTGTTTTTGGGAGACGCTGGCAGTCAGTGGGTCGGTTATGTGCTGTCGGTCTTGTCCTTGTTGCCGGGGATTCCATCCCAGCCTCGGGAAGGAGTGGTTCAAGCATGGATCGTCATGGTCGCGGTGGTGGCTGTTCCGGCCATCGACATGGCCTTCGTGGTCGTTTCGCGCACTTGGAAAGGAATACCCTTCTGGGTGGGTGATACCAACCACCTCAGCCACCGTTTGGCCCGGACAAGCCTCGGCAAGGCCGGGGCGGTCGCGGTGTTGTGGGCTTTGGCATGCCTTTTGGGCGTCCTCTTCGGCCGCTGAAGCCGTTGGGGGGAAAGTTTTGCCCGTTCAGGACGGCAGGTGGACTTCGGTTCCGCCTTGGGGCGACTCAATTCAGGGGGCAATTCTCAAAAAACCCAATGAAATAGGGGTTTTCATCAATCGGCATGGCCGTTGCTTTCCGTAGGGGACGGAGGCGAATCCATGATTCAATCGCTGTTTAACCAATCCAATTACGTTGTCACCAAGAAGCTCTTGGATGCCACGGTGATGCGCCATCAGGCCATTGCAGGTAATTTGGCCAACGTCGAGACACCGAACTACAAGCGGCTCGATGTGTCACCGTCGTTCCAGGCGCAATTGGTCAACGCGGTGAAAGCGGGTGATTCGTCACGGATTGCCAGTGTTGCGGCCCCCTCCTTGACAGAGGACCCCACGGCGGTGGCCTCTAACCGCGACGGAAACTCCGTCAACTTGGAGCAGGAGATGTTGGCCATGAATGAAAACAGTCTGGCCCACGCCCTGGAAACCCAGCTGATCAGCGGTTCCATGCTGAAGTTGAGGATGGCCATCACCGGCCGCGGTTGATTCCGAGCCCCCTAGATCATGATCCAACTCATCCCCAGCATCCAAAGCACACGTTCGGCACTCAATGCCGAACAGACGCGGGTCGAGATTGTCTCCCAGAACTTGGCCAACGCCAACGTCACTCGCGGATCCGATGGTCAACCCTACAAGCGTAAGCAGGTCGTTTTCGAGTCGCTGGTCAACAATGCCGGGACCAGCTCCGATGGCGGTTCCACCGTGCGGGTTTCTCGCATTGAATCAGACAAGCGTCCCTTCCGTGAGGTTTTCAAGCCCGATCATCCGGATGCCGATGGCCGTGGGTTTGTTCGGTTTCCGAACGTGAATGTCCACGAGGAAATGGTGGACCTCATCGCCTCATCCCGTGCGTTCGAGGCGAACGTGGCTGTGGTCAAAAATGCCCGTCAATTGGCCCAACAAGCCATGTCGATCGGCAAGCGCTGACCTCCTACTGACCGACTGCCATGGAAGCGCTTTCTGCACTCAAGATCTTCAATCCGGCCGCCCTTCGCGAGTCTCCGCTCGGGAAGGCTGGGACGGAGGCCATGCAGAAGGCCGGAATGGGCGATCTGGGGAAACTCATCCCCGACTCGGAGATGGGGAATCTCCAGCCTTTCAACAAAGCCTTTCCCGACGCCGCTGGACTGCCGACGGGAGTCAATCCTTCCGGGATTCCCTCCTTGGGTCGTGTCAGTGGACGCGACGCCTTTGCCGACACTTTGGGCCGGTTTGTGGGCGAAGTGGCCGACAAGCAGGTGGCCGCGGGAGATTCCGTCCGGGGTTTGGTCACCCAGCAGGGAGTGCCGCTCCACCAAGCGATGATCGCCATGGAGGAGGCCAGTGTTTCTTTTCAACTGATGGTCGAGGTACGCAACAAGCTCCTCGAATCGTATCAGGAATTGATGCGGATGCAGGTTTGATCGCTAAGCCATGAACAACACGTTTCAAGAACTTTGGCAGCAATTGGGGGCCGTCTGGAAAGAGATCGGCATCAACCAGCGCATCTCGATTGTGCTGGCGGGATTGGTCGTTCTCCTCGGCTTGGCCGGCGTTGCGATGTGGTCGGGTCGCGAAGATTACGCCGTTCTGTTCGGCAATCTGGGTGATGCCGAGGCATCCAAGGTGGTCAACGCGCTGGAGGAAGCCAAGATTCCCTACAAGGCCCGCAGCGGCGGCACCATTTCCGTGCCGGCTGACAAGGTTCATTCCCTGCGGATTCAACTGGCTGGCAAGGGGATTCCCGGGGGCGGTACGACCGGATTCTCGCTCTTCGACAAGCCTAACTTCGGCATCTCCGACTTCGTCCAGCGGATCAACTACCTGCGTGCCATTCAGGGTGAATTGTCCCAGACCATCTCCCGTGTCGACGGCATCGAATCCGCCCAGGTCATGCTGGTCATGCCCGAGAACCGGTTGCTCGTGGAATACCAGAAAAAGCCCAGTGCGTCGGTCTTCCTGAAACTTCGGGGCAATGTCCCGGTTTCCGCTGCGACCGTGAATGCCATCCGTTTCCTCGTGGCCAATGCAGTCGAGGGCTTGAATCCCGATGGCGTTTCCATCACGGACAACATCGGCAATCTCCTCACCGAAGCTTTCGACAACGACCCCATCACCGGGGCCACCTCTTCCCAACTCAAGCAGCGCCGCGAGTACGAGAGCTATTTGGCCAAAAAGGTCGAGTCGTTCTTGGCGCCTTACGTTGGTGGCCCCACCCGGGTCTTGGCGCGGGTGTCGGTCGATCTGGACTACACCACCATGCAGCGCAAGGAGACGAAGTTTGATCCCGAGAGTCAGGTGAAACGCACCGAAACCATCACTGACGAGAAGACCGATAACAGCACTTCATCCCTGACCGGTTCAACCGGAGCCCCCGGAGCGGCCACCAATGCCAATGCCGACACCAATAGTCCGGCTGGTGCGGCACCGTTGACCAAGAACAACACCAATAAAAAGGTGACGCAGAACAATTACGAGATCAACGAAATCACCACGACCCAGAGTCAGGTTCCGGGTTCGACCAAGCGCATCTCCGCTGCGGTCTTCATTCCCATCGAATACACCGTCAACGGAACCAATCGGGTGGCCGTTCCCCGCTCTCCTGCCGAAATGCTGAAGATCCGCCGCGGTGTGCAAGCGGCCCTGGGCATTGTGGAAAGGGGAGACGCGGGTCGTTTGGACGAGCTGACGGTCGACGAGATCACTTTCAACGATCAACCGGCCATGGAGCTGACTCAGCAACTGGAGAAGAGCGAACGCCAGCGCATGTGGACTGATATGGCACGGGATTCGGTGTTCCCGGTGTTGGGAATCGGTGTGCTTGCCTTGTTCTGGCGCATTTTCCAGAAGACCAGCATCGATGAGATCCCCATCGGAATCCCGATCGGTACCGCTTCAGCGGCCGGGGCAGGGGGTGGGGACGGATTTGCCGCCAGCTTGCGCACCAATCCGGCCAACGAGACCGAGGAGGTGCAACCCTTCGTGATGACTGCTGACATGATGAATCAGCTCATGCGGGAGAACCCCAACAACATGACTCACGCCCTCCGTACTTGGATGACCCGCAGCAACGAGAAAGCAAAGTAATCCACCATGCCTGCCCCAGCTCCCGAGATTCTTGCTGCGACCCCATCGGATTTTGCCCGACTGACCCGCACCCAAAAGATCGCCATGCTTCTGGTGGTCTTGGGAGAAGAAACAGCCATCTCGTTCATGCGGGGGCTTCAACCGGACGAACTGGAAGCCATTTGTGCGGAGATGGCCAAGGTGGGAATGATGTCCATTGAGATGCAGAACATCGTTCTCAAGGAATTCACGGATGTGGCCATCCATGCGAGCACTTCGCTGCGCGGTGGGTTTGACTTCACGCAGTCGATGCTGGAGAAGGCCTTGGGACTCTACAAAGCCGCCACGGTAATCAGTCGGGTTTTGCCCACCCGAACTCCCGTTTCGTCGATGACCCAAATCGTGGAGCTGGAACCGCGACAGATTTTCAACCTGCTCAAGCAGGAACAGCCTCAGACCATTTCGTTGATCCTGTCCTATCTCCCGCCGGAGAAGGCCTCGCAGTTGTTGATCATGCTTCGAGGTGATCTGCGGGACCAGGTAATCGAGCGTCTGGCGACCTTGGCTCCGACGCCCATTGAGATCGTCGAGAAGGTGGTCGAACAGCTCAACCGCAAGCTGGGAACCCAGCACACCCGAGCGCTCAACCTGACCGGAGGACTCAAGAGTGCCGCCAATTTGCTCAACTCGTTGGACAAGAATCTGACGAAAACCCTTTTGCAGAACATCGAGGAGCGCAATCCCGAGTTGGGGCAGCAAATCCGCCAGAAGATGTTCACTTTCGAGGATGTCGCAACCCTCGAAACCACGGTCCTGCAGAAGGTGCTCCGCGAGGTCGATTTGCGCGATTTGGCCATCGCCCTCAAGACCGCCAGCGACTCGCTCAAGGGAGCCTTGCTCAGTGCCGTTTCCAAACGCGCCGCCGAGACGGTGCAGGAAGAAATGAGCTTCATGGGTCCGCTGAAACTGCGCGATATCGAAGCCGCTCAGATGCGGATCATCGAGTTGGTTCGCAAATCGGAGGCCGACAACGAAGGCATGAGTTCATCCTGATCATGGAAACCAACAGCAACCCAATTCCCTTTGTCGAAGCGCTCCGCGAGGTTCAGATCGTCAAGATCTCGCTCTCGGAGTTGGAGCGTAAATGGCGGTTGCGTGAACAAGAGGCCTACGCTCGTGGCATCGAGGATGGTGAACGCGCATTGAGCGAGCAGTTGGTGCAGCAGCGAGCAGATCTTCGGCACCTCCAGAATCGATTGTTCGTCCAACTGGAGAACACCATTCCGCAGGTCGTTCGCGATTGTGAGCAGGCGTTGATTGCCATCGCTTGGGAGACAGCCCGCAAGGTCGTCAACAGCGTCGAGATCACCCCGTCGATGATCGAAGCGGCTTTGGATGAGGCGTTGACCTCACTCCGGCAGACCGGCCGGGTGCGGGTCCAGTTGCACGCTGCCGATTTGTCTCTCATCGAGGGAGTCAACAGCCCGGTCCTTCTGAAGGAACTCGGCGGGGAACGCATCCGTTTCGAATCTTCACCGGAGGTCGGGCGCGGTGGGTGCCTCGTCTATACAGACTTTGGGACCGTGGATGCCCGTCGCGAGGTGAAGCTCGAACTGCTCCGTCAGTCGATAGAATCATGAGCAACCCGGAGACATCGTCTGGGCAGCGTTTGGGAAGCATCCTGGAGCGGGTGCGGGGAACCCGCGTGGTCGAGAATAGGGGCAGGGTGGTGCAACTCATTGGACTGGTCATCGAGAGTGAGGGGCCGCTCTGTGCCGTGGGCGAGTTGTGTCGGATCGTCGGAAGCCAAAAGAATGGTGAATCCCTCGCCGAGGTGGTGGGTTTCCGCCAGGGAAGGGTTCTCTTGATGCCATTGGGCGAAACTCATGGCATCCGTCCAGGTGCCGAGGTCGTCGCGATGGGGCACCCACTGGAAGTTCCTGTTGGCCCGGATCTGCTCGGTCGAGTGCTCAACGGCCTTGGGGAACCGATTGATGGCCTTCCTCCGGTGAAGCCGGTCTTCCGGGCTCCGTGCATGGCTGCTCCGCCCCATCCGCTGCAGCGCCGGCGGATTCGTGAGGTTTTCGGAACTGGGATCAAGGCACTCGACACGTTGATTCCCGTGGGTCGAGGACAGCGGTTGGGGATTTTCGCAGGCTCCGGTGTCGGTAAATCCACATTGTTGGGCATGATGGCGGCTCAGGCTGAAGCAGACGTCAACGTCATCGCACTCATCGGTGAGCGTGGTCGTGAGGTGCGCGAGTTCTTGGAGAAGGACCTTTCGGAAGAAGGACGGGCCAAGTCGGTGATCGTAGTGGCCACCTCAAATGAACCTGCACTGACGAGACTCAAGGGAGCCTACTCGGCCATGGCCATCGCGGAGTACTTTCGCGATCAGGGAAAATCCGTTCTTCTGATGATGGATTCGGTGACGCGTTTCGCCATGGCCCAACGCGAAATCGGATTGGCTGTCGGCGAACCACCCGCCACCCGCGGATATACCCCCAGTGTCTTTGCCCTCCTGCCGCAATTGCTCGAGCGGGCCGGTTCCGGTCAAAACGGAGCCATCACAGCCTTTTTCACCGTGCTGGTGGAGGGTGATGACATGAACGAACCAGTTGCGGACACTGTTCGCGGTATTTTGGATGGGCACATCGTGCTGGACCGCACGCTTGCTCAGCAAAACCACTATCCTGCCATCGATGTCCTTCAGAGCATCAGCCGTCTGACTCGAGATCTTTGTTCTGAAGATCAGCTCCGTCTGGCAGGCCAGGCCCGAGAGCACCTGTCCAATTACAAACGCAATGCCGACTTGATCAGCCTAGGTGCCTATGCAGCCGGTTCCAGCCCCGCCGTGGATACCGCCATACGCCTGAAGGAACCGATTGAGACATTTCTCCGCCAGCGCGTGGATCTCGGTGTGACTCCCGACCAGGCGTGGTCGGGTCTGCTGTCGGCCATCAGCGGAGGCAAGTCGACGTGAAGTCCAATCTCTTACCCTTTCCATTCAGGTTCCGATGAAACGATTCCGATCCCGCGTCACGGCCCTCAGAGAGCTGCGTCAACGTCGCGAAGACGAGGCGTTGCAAGTGCATGCCCGTGCATTGCGAACCCGCAAGGCGGCCGAAGATCGCCTACAGGCCTGCCTCGGTGCGCTCTTCCAGCATCACCAGGATGTTCAGGCCGATTTGATGAATGGTTGTCCGGCGTCCCGGTTGGCTCAGCAGGATGGATATCGATTGTTGCTCGAACAACGGTGGCAGGAAAGCCGCCAACAAGTCGCTGAAGCGGCCGCAGCGACAGAAGCCTCGCTTCAGGCTCTTTTGCAGACACGACGCGACCGAGAAGTGGTCGAAAAATTCTGCGCCAAGGAATTGGCGGACCACCAACGCGAACAACTCCGTGAGGATCAGAAGAACCTGGATGAAATGGCGCTCCGACGTCGTGTGGCAGACCTCTCCTATTAATAAACTCTCCAGATCCTGTGAAAGCGAACATTCTTCCCATTGTTGGATCCCTGATTGGGGCATTGATGTATCTGGCGGTCACCGCGGCGGTGCTCATCAAGGGATACAAGCCGCCGAAGCCGCCCGCTTCGAAGACGGTGAAGGTGAACGAAACCGACACAGTTGGAGGGTCTCCCTATGCTGGAAAAACAGCTGAAGATCTCCCCAAGGAGCAGGGGCCGTCTTGGGACTTCTATAATGCGGATATCGATGAATTGGTCACTTACCTTCATCAGGCGAGCAATACGTTCCAGTTAAGGAAGAAGGAACTCGACGAGTTGGGGCAGCGCATAGCGGCAGAGCGCGCCGAACTGGCTTCGGTGACTCAGTCCGTGGTCAGGCTTCGGGAGGAAATCGATCGTCATCTCATACAGATCCAGGGTGACGAAGCCGCCAATGTGAAGCGTTTGGCCAAAACCTACGCCGGAATGGAGCCGGCCAGTGTGGCGAAGGTTTTTGCGGAACTGGATGAGAAGTTTGTCGTGAAGGTCATGAGCCAAATGAAGGACGACCAGAATGGGCTCGTTTTGGATGCTTTGGCCAAGACTGATGCCCAAAGGGCCAAATTGGCGGCCAGTCTTTCGGACAAGCTTCGACTGGTTCCGACCGCCAAAAAGCCATGATGTCCCTGAAAACCCTGGGGGCAGAGGTTTCCCCATCCATGGGCGGTCCTGCCTTGGGTGGAACCATTGCCAATACCTTGGCAGAGTTTCCCGCGGCGGCTACGGCCACGGCATCCTTTGAAACGATGGTGTCGGGAGCCATGAAATTCGCAGACGGAGAAGCTCAGCTGACGACTCCGGTTTCAGGAGTTGTTCCCATTGTGGTGGTAGAGGTTCCTCTGAGGATTCAGGCCCCTTCGGGAAGGGCTACGGTTACGGTCACGGAATCCAGTCCAAGCGTATCCCTGCAGAATTCAGAGGAATCGGAGCTGGGATGGGTGCCGGTGGAATCGTTGGTGGACCGGGCGGAATCGCCGTCAGTTCGTCCGTGGATGCCTTCTCCTTCGGTCAGAAAAAGCCCTGATCCGCTACAAAGCAAAGATTCAACGGGTTCTGAAGCCACACCATTCGAGGGAGGCGACCGCCGGGATCAAGCCGCGAATCAGGACCTGCCTCCGGCAGAATTATCCGAGTCCGCAATGGATAGGCTGCCCGACTGGTGGATTCCAATCTTGGTCCAGCCCATTCAATTGCCTGCTCAAGAGTTGCCTGCAGAGCCGAATCCACAGGTGGGCGCGAGTGCCGTTGACGCCTCCCAAATCGGTTCCACCCACTCTCTCCCCTCAGCGGACGGGAAGCGGCTTCCGCTGGTCGGATCCGCTCCCCTTTTTTGGACCAAACCAGAAACTTCCGGACCCGACGTGCCGAGTGCGCAGTCTGCAAAACGGGCGGAGTCAGAAGCGGGCTTACCCGCCATGATGGGCTCGGAGTTGAAGGCTCGTCAGAGCGCAGCCCGCCCGATCTTGCAGAGGACTTGGACTCCAGAAGTGGGGGCCGCGGCTCTGGCCACCCGGCCGATGTTTGCCAGTCCGGTTGGTGATTCCGCTGAAAAATCGCCGGCACGGGAGGTCTTGGAGGGTTTCAAGGTGGTTGATGCCGAGGCATCTCCACCCGATGGCTCGATCCCGGTACCTGATGTTCAAAAACCATTGCTTGCTCAAACCCGATGGGCGGCGGAGATCCGTCGCGTTATTCCTGGCCGTGAAGTTGGGCAAGCATTCTCGAATTCGCTCATGGCTGGTTTGGAAGCGGTACCGCCAGCCTCTGCTCCGTCTCAGGAAACAGAGGTTGTGACTTTTGGAGCGGGTCTTTTCGAGGATGAGATTTCAAGGGGCGAGGACAAGACTCAGACTTCGGAGTCGCTACTCGCTCTCAACTCGCCCTTTGCAGAGCAGGATTTGAATCCGTACCCCATGGGTCATGACAGGATTTCCGATCATTCACTCGTGGTTCGGGAGGATGCGAGACTTCCACAGGAATCCAATGGTTCACCCGAGGCCGACGCGGTGCGCAAGGAGGGGGATCCGTTCACCTCTAGCACCTCCCAATCCGTGGAAAAGCAGGATTCCGGGGCTGCCATTTTGGTGGATCGGTCCATGATCCACGGGGCGGAAAATCCCCGGCAACGACCGGAATTGCCGCTATCCGAGACGGCAGACCTTGCCTATGCGAGCGTCGAAGAAAGGGCAACAAAGGCTGCACCGTCGGGGTTTGTTCCTCCTGCTTCAGGCCCGGTCAAATCTCAAAAAACCCTAGAAAACCCCTTATTTAACGGCTCATTTTCAAAGGGTGAAAAAGGCGTGGATTCGGATGTGACACCTTCGATGAAACGGTCTGGCATGACTTCTGCGTCTCCGGGTTCTGCGATGACCAGCGATCGATTTCAACCGTCTGCCCCCGAGGGAGCGCTTCAGAAGCGCGATTCGGGTCTTTCGGAAAAAGGATCGCAGCACAGCGCATTGCCTTTCAACGCGTCTGATTCCCGGACGGTAGACTCTCAGGCGGTGATATCTTCGTTGGCGCTCGGTAAAACCGAGTCGGCCCAACTGGCGGAAGTTCCTGAGACGCCTCAGCTGCCGCAGGCCCGATCCATCAGTCGCCTTGCGGATCAACTTTCCGGCGAGGTGGTCCTCATGCAGAGGCTTCGTTCTGGCGTGATGACTGCGGTTCTCAAACCGGATGCCCATTCCGAGCTGCGGGTAGACCTGCGGCGCAGAGAGGGGCGTCTCGAAATCCGAGCCACCATGGAGCGTGGTGATTCGCAGGCCATCTCGGAAGGTTGGTCCGAATTGCAGCAACAATTGCGGGCTCAAGGAGTGCACTTGTTGCCTCTTGAACGTCCGTCATCTCCACCCTCGACCTCCCGCGATTCCGCTGATTCTGCTGGGGAACGTTCTGCCAATTCGGGAGGCCGCGGAAAGAACCAGCAGACGCCTCAGGAAACGCATAATGGGACTTCCTGGGGTCGAGGCGAAACAGGTCAGCCGATGCGGCCTGCCTCTACCCGGTCTGCCAACGCTTCAGCCAAGAAGCCTGACCACCGCCACCTTCTCGAATCCTGGGCCTGATCCATGAATCTCGATATTTCCAACCGAACCTTGGGCAACTCCTACGAGACCCAGAGCCCTATTGGCTCCACCGCGACCACGGATCCATCGGGAGCCCAGTTCGTCGGGCGGAAACCCAACCGTACCTTGGGGCAGGATGATTTCTTCAAGCTGATCGCCGCCCAGTTTTCCTATCAGGATCCCATGAATCCTCAGAAGGATACGGATTTCATCGCCCAGATGGCTCAGTTCAACACGCTGGACCAGACGCGATTGATGCAGGCCGACATTGCTGGTCTCCGCTCGCAGTTCAAGGGCTCCCAAGCCAATCAATTTCTGGGTCAATGGGTCTCTCTTCAGGATCCGGCGACAAAGAATACCGTTGAGGGCCTCGTGACCGAGGTTCGATTCAACGGAGGTAACCCGCAGTTGGTCGTGGACGATGTGCCGTACGATATTGCTCGCGTGAACATTGTTCGCGCGCCGTCGATCACGTCTCCATCTCCCGAAGGGACCGACGCGATTCCCGCAGACAAGGCGCTTCCCAAAGCCGACGCCACCCCGTCCTCGGGGTTCCCGTCTCTTCCGGTCAGCGCAGCCGAATTAAAAGCTCTTCCAAAGAAACTGGGTCAGATCCTGGGCTCGTTCGCCAAATAAACATCCAAGTCAAAGAATCCTATGCTTAGATCCCTCAATACCGCCGTTACTGGTCTGCGTTTCCAGCAGGAAAAACTGGACGTCATCGGAAACAACATTGCCAATGTGAACACCGTCGGCTTCCGCGCCGGACGTGCTCAGGGAGCCGATGTCTTCAGTCAGAAGCTCTCCCAGTTTTCGAACAACACGACCGCTTCCGGAATCGGAAATGGTGTCTCGCTGGCGCAGGTCTCCAACAGCTTTGCCCAAGGCAATATCGACTCTACTGGCCAGCCCTACGACATGGCCATCGATGGAAGCGGATTCTTTGTGGTCCGTGACACGGCCACCACCGCAACGTACGCGACTCGCGCTGGAGATTTTCGGGCGGATGCTCAAGGTTTCCTCACGACGTCTGACGGGATGCGGGTTCAGGGTGTCTCGTCGGATCCCGATGTGACGACGACCAGCGATATCCGGATCACGTTGACTCCTTCCAATCTTCCGGCCGACACCGAAGCGGTTTCATGGCGGATCGATTCCAACGGAGATGTGAACCTGACGCTCCGGAGCACGTTGGTTCCGCCGCCGGCCACGCCCCCAGCCCCCTTCAAGATCGCCCAAATCCAAGTTCAGACCTTCAAGGACATCAATGCTTTGAGCAAAGTTGGCAACAACCGTTTCAGCAATCTGGCCGCGGCCGGCCCATCGGGTCTGGGGGTTGCTGGTGAAGGGGGACGTGGTCAAATTCGATGGCAGTCGCTGGAACAAGCGAATGTTGATTTGGCTACGCAGTTCACTGATCTTATGGTCACGCAGCGTGGCTATCAGGCCAACGCCAAGATTATCACTACTTCTGACGAAATCCTCCAGGAGCTGATCAACCTCAAGCGTTGATAGGCTGACTGGATAAACCCCGGAAATTATGGCTGCTCCTGCTTCAGACAAGAATGAGGGTTCGAAACCCGAATCATCCGGTGGCATCAAGTCGATGTTGCCCTTGATCCTCAACATCGTGCTGTTGCCCGTGATTGCTTTCGCGATGACCCAGTACGTGTTGTTGCCGCGTTTGAATCAATCAGCCGTGGCCCCTGGAGCAGCTCAAGGAGACCACGGTGATGAAGCGTCTCAAGATGACGCTTCCCACGGAGCCTCAGCTTCTCACGACACTGGGCATTCGGCACCGGCCAAAAGCGATTCCCACGGGTCTGATTCCAAGGGGCATGGAGCTTCGTCCGATGCCACCCATATGCTGGACGCCGTTACGGTCAACGTCGCCGGCACCATGGGTTCCCGCCTGTTGATGGCCAAGATCGGGATTCGCGGCACGAACCCCAAGCTTGAGGATTTGGTGAAAAACCGGGGACATGATCTGCGGGATGCAGCGTCTGCCTTGCTTCACACCAAAACCTTGGTGGATATCGAGCGCCAAGGGGCCAGAACGACGATCAAAGCGGAATTGAAGAGCGCCTTCCAAAGGGTGTTGCCTCCGAATTCCTTTTCGGACGTCGTGATTCCCGATCTGGCCGTCCAGTAAATCTTCTCGCCTCGAATTCTATGTCTGACTCCGCCGGATCCATGGGGGATGTGCTCTCCCAGTCAGAGGTAGAGCGTCTCCTGCAGCAGGTTCAGGAGGAGGAATCGAATACTGTCGTTCTTCAGTCGAACGGCCGAAGGAGTAACCAGAACCGGGACTCCATTTCAGCTTATGACTTCCGGACACCGGTCTTCCTCTCTCCGATCGAGCTGCGGAAACTGCGCATCCACCACGAGGAATTCATCCAGGCTCTCTCTGCGCGGCTTTCAATCTATCTGCGGGTTGAGTTCGTCTTGCAGATGTCGCAGTTGCACACGATTTCCTTCCGGCAATGGTGCGAAAGTCTCAACAGTCCCACCCACATTTCTCTTTTTCGGGTGGAGCCGTTGCGCGGCATTTGCCTGTTGGATGTTCCTCCCCGACTGGGTCTGACCATTGTTGATCGACTGTTGGGCGGCCCTGGACATTCGGTAACCGGAAACCGGGAACTTTCCGAACTCGAGGTGACCCTGTTGGATCAGGTTGTCTTGTTGCTGCTCACGGAGTGGTGCACGCACTGGGCCCGTTATCAAGACTTGCGGCCCATGCTCTTTGGCCATGAGAGCAACGGTCTTTTCCTCCAGACTGTCGATCCCGACGCCATCATGCTCGTCTTGGCGATTGAAGCGCGGGTGAACGATTGCACCGAGACCATGCAAATCGCTTTCCCCTACTGGACGATCGAACCCATCGTTCACATGTTGAGTTCTCGTTTGAAGCCCGGCCCGGAAGATTTGCCGGATGCGCCTTCGGAACGCAGCGGGAGCTGGAATTCCCATTATGACGACACACCGATGATGGTTTCAGCCGAATCCAACGGATTGAAGCTCCGGGCCAAGGACGTCGTTGGTTTGCGTGTGGGAGATGTTGTTCCTTTGCCGCCGGAATTTGCCGAACGCGTGCAGGTGAAGCTGGCCTCTGAAAAACGGTATTACGGTCGTCTCGGTACCGTGGACGGCCGGTGGGCCGTTGAAATCGACGAAATCACTCTGGGTAACAACCCTCAAGCCCCCCTTCCATGAGCCAAACTGCCGATCTTTCCATTTTGTTGGACGTTCCCGTCGAGGTGAGCGTGCAACTCGGATCCTGCCACCTGCCGATGCGTGAGGTGCTGAACCTGACCACCGGATCGATCGTTCAATTGGACAAGGTGGCGGATGCGCCCGTGGACTTGCACGTGAACACCAAGTTGGTCGCACGCGGTGAGGTGGTGGTGGTTGAGAATCGCTTCGGCATCAAGATCACCGAGTTGTTGACCTCGGTTTAGCAGATCGGGCGTTTCAACCGAGGCTTCTTCCGTTGCTCTGCGCCGCAGGCTCCCGCGATTCAGTCTCAACGGCAGTCGCGGAGACGGTATTTGCCGAGACAGTATTCGCAGACACGGTGGATCGGGTTGATTGATTTCCTGGACACCCGAGGCAACCTCTTCGGCATGTTTCGTCTGCAGTGCCGTCCATGGAATGTCACCCTACAAGCCTTGTGGGGTTTGCTGGGTTTCAGTTTGTCCACTGAGTGGGTTTCAGCAGCCGAAAACCCGCCGCCGGTCCCTCGGTTTTCGATGAGCTATGTGGACCGCTCCGTCGATCCGAAGACCAATTTCTATCAATATGCCACCGGCGCCTGGCGAAGGAACAACCCGGTGCCCTCCGACAAATCGCGTTGGGCCGGCTTTGATGAGCTTCAAGAGCGGAATTGGTGGCTGATCCGGGGCATCCTCATTTCGGCCGCCGCTGAAACGAATGCGCCAGCGGGTTCTCCGCGGAGGCAGGTGGGTGATTTCTATGCCGCTGCCATGGAGACGAACCGCATCGAGCGGTTGGGGTTTGCGCCCTTGGATCCCGAATGGGAGCGCTTGAAAGCCGTGCAGGATCCTGAGTCGGCGATGGCCCTTTTGGCGGACTGGCACCTTCGGGGAATTGGCGCTGGTTTTGGAATGGGTGTCCAAGCAGACGCTAAGAACAGTTCTGTGTATGCCCTGCACTTGATGCAAGGGGGACTTGGGCTTCCCGACCGGGACTACTATTTGGCCGAGGGTTTTGCACGGCAGCGGGAGCAGTACCGTCAGCACATCGCCGCCCAATTGAGGCTTCTGGGGGATGGTGAGTCTGAGGCCAAAGACTCCGCGGAAGCTATTCTGGCTCTGGAAACTCGACTGGCCAAAGCCTGTCGCACACGCACGGAATTGCGGGATCGTGAAAAGAACTACCACAAGCTCACCCGAGCCGAACTCGATCAGTTGACGCCCCGGTTGCCTTGGGGTGCCTATTTTCAGGCGGCGGGCATTGCGAGTCCGGCCACGGTCATCGTGGGTCAGCCGGAGTTTTTCAAGGAACTGGACCTGATGGTGTCCGAGGTCGAAGAGACCCATTGGTTGGCGTATCTCCGGTGGCATTTGGTGAGCAGCCTCGCTGAACACTTGCATGCGGCTCCGGCCAATGAGGCCTTCGCGTTTTACGGAACCGTCCTGCGAGGTCAGCCCCAGCAAGAGCCTCGCTGGCAGCGATCTGCCAAGTCCATTGACGGCGCGCTCGGGGAGGCATTGGGACGGCTCTATGTCGAAAAACATTTCCCGCCAGCTGCTTCAGCACGCATGTCGGAAATGATCGCCAACCTGCGCGTCGTATTCCGGGAGAGGCTCGCCAAGCTGGAGTGGATGGGCGAAGCCACCCGTCGGCAGGCTCTCCAGAAGTTTGACCGTTTCACTGAGAAAGTGGGGCACCCCAAGAGCTTCCGCGATTATTCGGGGTTGGAGGTTCGACGGGATGATCACCTGGGCAATGTGCTCCGGGCCAATGCCTTTGAATCCCGACGGGATCTGGCTCGGGTCGGCAAGGCCGTGGATCGGACCGAGTGGCACATGACCCCGCAAACGGTCAACGCCTACTTCAGCCCGCCCTTGAACGAGATCGTTTTTCCGGCCGGCATTTTGCAGCCGCCGTTCTTTGATTTGGAGACGGATGACGCGGTGAATTATGGAGCCATCGGTGTGGTGATCGGCCACGAAATCACCCATGGCTACGATGATCAGGGCCGCAAGTACGATGCCGAGGGCAATTTGCGCGACTGGTGGACCGAGGCCGACGGCAAGGAGTTCGATCGGAGGGCGGCCAAGGTCATCGACCAGTATTCCTCCTATGAGGCGTTGCCTGGAAAGCGGGTCAACGGCCGCCTGACATTGGGCGAGAACATCGCCGACTTGGGTGGAACCAGTATTGCGTTCGAAGCCCTTCAGCGGGCCTTGGCCAAGGACCCGAGTCGTCGTCGACTCATCGACGGTTTGACTCCGGAACAGCGGTTCTTCCTCAGCCTCTCCCAACTTTGGCGGGTCAACTGGCGCGAGGCAGAACTTCAACGCCGCCTGGTGGTCGATCCTCACTCACCGGGCCAATTCCGGGGCATTGGACCGCACGTGAACCTTCCGGAATTCTATCAAGCCTGGGGCATCACCGAGGGTTCGCCTCAGTGGCGCAAACCCGAAGACCGCGCGAAGATCTGGTGATCGCCAGAGCGTCGGGGCGGATGGTTTTGGACTCCAGGAGCCAGTCCTTGCCAGGCCGCCCTGACGCGGATCACCGGCTTACCAGGGCAAACTGAACGTCTTGACGTAGCTGTAGCCCTTGATGGCTTCGATGACGCCCTCCTTGATGCCGAGGCCGCTGTCCTTGATGCCTCCGAAGGGCGAGCTTTCGACCCGGAATCCCGGCACTTCATTGATGTTCACCGTGCCGCAA
>JARXAF010000191.1 GCA_029865985.1 Verrucomicrobiota bacterium | reverse complement strand
GCGCCACCGCCGTGACGGCGCTCGCTGGCGCGGCGTTCCATTTTCTTGCGGTGCTCCTCGAACAGACGCTTCTGCTCTTCGTCGAGCAACGGCAACACCTGCTGATGCATCCGCTCAAACGAACCTTTCATCCGACGTTCGTTTTCTTGATGGATGCCCGAGACCTCGGTGTCCGTGACCTTCAGGATGGGCTCGATTTGGGTGACTTGCTCTGGGCTCAGGTGGAAATCGGTGGTCCAACGTTTGAGGATCCGTTCGGACATCGCCCCGGTTTCGCGCGGAGGCCGGGGAACCGGCTTGGCCGGAAAGGCACGGGCCCCAAAGACGCCTGCGACCGCGCCCGCGACAAACGTGGCGGCCAAGTAACCGATGATCGCGTTGCGGCTCAGAGGAGTCATTGCAGGGCAAGATATGTTTCGGGCTCGGGCACTGCAAAGGCCTCGTCGACCGAACTGCTGGCCGGATTGCTCATCGACAGCAGGATGGCACAGAGCGCGGCGCAACCGGCAAAGGCCACGCCCCATCGCAACACGGCGAGCAGGTCGATGCCTTCGGCTTCGGAACGGGCCCGTCGCACGGCGGCCAAGACCCGATGTTCGAGCATGGGGTCGAGAGCGCCGGCGGTCGCAGCGGGTCGGTGAGCCGTGGCGGCGGACTTCAGCAGGCGATCCAACGGATGGGTTTTCATGGGCGAACTTCCTCCATCAATTCTGAAAGGTGTTTCTTCATCTTGGCCCGAGCGCGGAAGGCCCGCACTTTTACGAGGGCTCCGCTCCAACCGGTGATTTGCCGCACCTCTTCGACTGATTTCTGCTCGAGATGGAGCAGGGTGATCACCAGACGGTCTTCCGGATTGAGGCGGGCGAGCATCTTTTCGACGAGCTCCCGGGAAGCCAGTCCGTCTTCAGGTGACAGGTCATCGTCGGTGGACGCCAGGTTCTGCACCACTTGTTCCTCGTCTTCGCTGAGATCGGACATCCGCCACTCGGGCCGGATCTTCTCGTGGGCGATCTGGTTGAGGCAGGTGTTGACCGCCACCCGGGAGACCCAGTGCTCGAAGGGCACGGCTCCGCGGTATTGATCAATTCGGGTGAACACCTTGACGTACACGGCTTGAATGAGGTCTTCCTCGCTGGTTCTTCGGGGGAGGTGCGACCTCACGATTTTGACGATCAATCCATGCAAATGTTGCATGAGAACGCGAGATGCATCCTCATCGCCCGCCCGCACGCGCTCCACGCAGGCGGTCACATCCAGCACCGGTTCGTCCATGCTCAAATCGGAGAGCACCCCTCACTGTTGGAAAGCGACCGTGTCGGACCGCTTTCGGTTACAGTGACGTCCCAAACCGAAGACTGCACGGGCTCTTTTGGGTCTTTATTCCGGGGTGGCAGGCTGGTTTTCTGAGGTCTGTGAAGACCGTCGCCCTCAGTTCCCTGGTTGCGCAGTGTCAGGCTTGGATGACTCCGGAGCGCTTCCGGGATTATGACCGGGCTCGCAATGGACTGCAGGTCGAATGCCGGGGTCCGGTGCGCAAGATCGCCGCTGCGGTGGATTGTACGCTGGCCACCGTGCGCCTGGCGGCCGCGTCCGGGGCGAATTTGATGGTGGTTCATCACGGTCTGTTCTGGACGGAAACCCGCCCCTGGACCGGTCCTCGCATGGACTTGATTCGGGCCTTGGTCGAGGCCGACATGGCCATCTATTCCATGCATTTGCCGCTGGATGCCCACAAAACCCTCGGAAATGCCGCTCAATTGGCTCGGTTGGTCGGGTTGCGGCGTTTGAAGGCGTTCTTCCGGCATGAAGGTGAATGCATCGGTTGGCAGGGCGAGACGACGTTGAGCCGCGAGGCCTTGGGGCGTCGTTTGGGTGAAATCCTCGGACGCGATCCGATTCTACTGGCCGGAGGGGGATCCGAGTGCCGCCGGGTGGGGATTTGCACCGGGGGAGCCGGGGCCGAACTCCAGCAAGCCGCCGCAGAGGGCGTGGACACCTTCATCACGGGCGAAGGGCCGCACTGGACGCACGCCTTGGCTGAGCAAACCGGCATCAACGTGTTCTATGGGGGGCACTACGCCACCGAGACCTTCGGAGTCCGTGCCTTGGCCGAGAAGTTGGCCGGCCAGTTTGGGTTGCCTTGGGAATTCATCGACCATCCCAGCGGTTTGTGAGTGGGTTGCTGGGGAGAGCCGGAGGCGAGGATCGGGGTCTTGGAAAACAGGGTCTTGGAGATCGGTTCAAAGCTTGTTGCCGCGGATCTTAACCCGCAGTGAAAGCGCTTTAATCTGGTAGTGAACCGGTAGTGAACCGGTAGTGAGCCCGAAATGGGCATAAAAAAACCCCTCCCGGTTGGGGAGGGGTTGAAAGAACGGACTCTAGACCCGCCGATCACGAGGATCGGTCGATCAGAACTTGTAAACGATGCTGGCCGTGAGGCTCAGATCGTTCTTCTGACCGTTGAAGGGGGCGGCACCGCCGTCCACAGCGCGGTCCCAGCGGAATTCGCCGCGGGTGAGCACGTTGGACCAGAGGGCGTAATCCAGGGTGAAGGTCTCACCGATCATCTGGTCCTCGGAGCGGCCCGGCAGGAAAGCGCCGTAACCGGAGGTGGCGTACTCGAAGCGGTTGTTGGCCTTGAGCTTCTCGGTGATCTGGTAGCCGGTGTAGAACGCGTAAGCGTTGGCGTAGCTGTTGAACACACCGAGATTCGGCGTGCCGAACTTCTGGTTGGCGGCTCCGCCGTTGAAGAGCAAGTCAGCGCTGGCGCCGAGGGTCAGCTCCTTGATCGGGGTAGCGAGGGAAACGCCGACGTACAGGAGGGTCGGGTCGTTGCTGGCACCCTTGCCTTCGCCGTTCACGGCTCCGACATACAGGGAGCTGCCGGCGAGCCATCCAGTGCTCTCGGGGGCCTTCACCACCACGGATCCCATATACACCTTGGAGGATTCAGCCAACATGTGACGGAAGCCGTTGGATTGACCGGACTGGAAGCCGTCAGCGGTCAGTGCACCACCGTTCAGACCAAAGCCGTTGTCGCCATTGGCCACGCCACCGGACACACCGATGATATCGTTGACCTGATAGCTGGCGAGGATACCGGTGTGACCGAACGGCTCGAGGTTGTTGAAGCCGAGGCTGCGGGAGAAGTTCGGGTTGGCGTAGGAGTCGGTGACTTCGTAGCCGACGATCGGGTCGAACTGGCCGACCTTGAAGTCGATGCCGTTGCCGATCGGGGCGCGCAGGGCCGCGTAGGCCTGCTTGATGGCCACACCGGAGGTCAGGACGCCGGGCATCACGTTGGCGTCAGGGCCAAACATGGTCTCGAACTTGTAGCCGGCGCTCCAGGTGCCCTCGTCGATGGGCTTCTCGAGTTGCAGCTTAACGGTGTTCACGTTGAACCCATCCTGACGGTCAGCGCCGGTGTTGGCGAAGCGATTGGCGACCTGGGTGCCGGAACCGAAGTTCCAGATGGCCGAGGTGTCGACGTAACCGCTGAGGGTGGTCGAGCTGAGGGCCGTGTTGACCGGGTGAGACTCATCAGCCTGCACCGCGGAAGCGAGGCTCACCACGCCGGTGGCTGCCAAAGCGACTGTCCACTTGTTAAACTTCATGTTGTTTCCTGAGTTCTGCGTTGTGTTTGACTGCAATAATCAATCTACAAGCTGGGGACACAGTCCACAGCCCCCGCCGAAATGGCGGAAATCACGGGCGAGACAGTAGGAACCGGCTCTATCGGGTGACAATACTTTTTTTACTGTTTGAGCCAGAGGCGGCGTGGGTTGTTGGAGATTATCCAATTACAGATTCTGGATCACTTGACGTAGTTCAGACGCGATCTGGTTTTGACGTTCGGGCGACACAATGGCTGTACCGTTCTTCTCCGTGACGTAAAAGGTATCAATGGCTGCACCTTTTTCTGTAACGATTTTGGCCAACACCAAATTGAGGCCTAGTTCGCTGAGGCTTTGAGACAAGGCAAACAGCAGGCCGACCCGGTCTTCGGTTTCTACATCAATGATGGTGGTTCCGTTGGGAGCCGAGCTTTCGAAACGGATGTCCGGTTCCAACCGTTCGCCGGCCAGAGCTTGGTACAAAGGCCGGGTCTGGGCGGCCATCTTACGGACGGCCGGTCGGATGTCGGTGCCCTTGGCGAGGACATCCCGGATGAGTTTTTCGAAGCGTTCGCGGACCGCCGGGTCCGGGGCTGCACCGGTCCGGGCGTCGGTGACATAGAAACTGTCGAGCACCACGCCATCGTTTCGCGTAAAGATTTGCGCGGAGAAGATGTTCAGGCCTGCGGCGGTGAGGGCGCCTGTGAATTTTGTGAATAACCCCGGACGGTCCCAGGTGCAGAAGTGGACCCGGGTCCACCCGCGGTCCTTGTCTTCGTTCCAGAGCATGGCGGGTTCCAGCGCCCGGTCTTCCTGGGTGAGTTGGAGGTGGATGAACTGGTGAACAAGGGTCAAGTCCCGGGCGATTTGCCGGGGGGAATGGATTTGGAAGTAGCGGGCCGGCAGTCCCTCGAAATGCGCCGTGATCTCCTCTTCCGAAAACGTCTTGGGGAGGATGGTCTGAACTTGTTCGCGCAGCAGTTGCCGGTGGCGGAGTTCAGCTTCGATGAATTCAGTGGTGCCTTGCAGAGCCAAGGTCGCTTTCTTGTGCAGGGTGAGCAGCAGCGAATCCTTGAAGCTGTTCCACAGGGTGTCGCTGGTGCCCATGGAGTCGGCGAAGGTGTGCAAGGTCAGCAGGTCGAGGTTTTCCTTCCCCTGCACCTGGGCCGCGAAGGTGCGGATCACCTCCGGGTCGTCGAGGTCCCGTCGCTGCGAAGTCTGCACCATGGTGAGGTGATGCTCGATGATGAGGGAAAGGGTGTGGGCGGTGGTGCCGTCGAGCCGGAAACGCTTGGAGACCTTCAGGGCCAGCTCGGCCCCCACCAATTCATGGCGTCGTCCAGGAAAGGCCTTGCCGCAATCGTGGAGAAGCAGTGCCAAATACAGGACAAACGGGCGCTCCACATGGTGGAACATGTCCGTGTAGCCGGAAAAGGGGCGGGTTTCTGCACCCCAGACCTGATCGAGCTTGGCAACGCAAGTCAGCGTGTGCTCATCAACGGCGTACTGATGATAGAACTCGTGCTGGACAAGGTTGGTCATCTTGTCGAACTCGGGCAGGAATCGACCGAGCAGACCCACCTCGTGCATGGCCCGGACATAGGGAGCCACATTGCCACGCTGGTTGAGGATCTCCAGGAAGGTGGCCTGGTAGTGGGAATTGGCCTTGAAGGAGCGATCCACGAGCGAAACCTGCTGCCGGAGCAACTGGGCCAGGTCAGGGTGGATTTGGAGTCCGCGTTTTTGGGCCTCCAGAAAAGCTCGGAGAATGCGCCCACGATCCTGCCGGAGAATGCCCCGGTCCACCATGTGGAGTTGCCCGTCCACGATCCGAAACCCGTCGAACTCTTCGGCCGCCGCCGCGCCGCGTTTGGGTTTTCCGCCCTTGGTTTTGCCTGTCTTCGAGGCGCCGGGGCTCGGAACCAGAGCCAATCGCTGCTCCAAGGTGCGTGTGGTGAGGTACAGGTTGCGTGCGTGGGTGTAGTACTCCCGCATGAAAGCCTCGGTGCGGGCCCGTGGCGATCGATCGGTAAATCCCAATCCATTGGCCACGGCCGGTTTGACGGTCGGAGTGAGGGTTTCGGCCGCCCGACCGGCCACGTAGTGCAGTTCATTGCGGGCCCTCAGCAAGAAGTCGTAGGCCGCCTCCATTTGCTTGCGCTCGGAGGCGCTGAGAAACTCGGCCTTTTGCAGGTCCATCAAGGAGCGGGTGCCGTGCTTGAAGTAGGCCATCCAGAGGAGGTTCTGGAAGTCGCGGAGTCCGCCGACCCCGTTTTTGATGTTGGGTTCCTGCAGCGCCGGCGAGTTGCCGTGTTTGGCACGGCGAGTCGCCTGATCGGCCAGTCGCAAGGCGATGTATTCGTCCTCGTGGCCGCGGACGCAGTGCTTCTGCACCGCGCGCTGAAGCTGCTCGAAGAGGGGTTCGTCTCCGGTCACCCGACGGGCCTCGATGAGCGCGGTCTTGGCCTGCATGTCTTCATTGGCCAGTCGCACGCAATCGTCGACTGTGCGCACGGCGTGACCCACCTTGAGACCGATGTCCCAGAGGGTGTAGAGCAGGCCGCCGGTCCACTCGGAGAGAATCTTCAATTCCGGCCCCTCGGGGCTCAGCCCGTCGGCATGAAGAAACATCAGGTCGATGTCGCTGAACGGATTGAGTTCTCCGCGCCCGTAGCCTCCGAAGGCCACCAGAGACACCTTGGGGGCTTTGCCCTTGGGGGCAGGGAAGACGCTCTGAATGGAGACCCACAGGTGCCGGATGAGCACATCCATCATCGCCGAGCGGGCGCTGCAGACTTCCAGCCCACTGGCTCCGCCCCGATGGAGGATTTGAAGCCGATGGCTCTCGACCTTCAGGAATCGCTTGTATCGGGGGAGTTCGTCCGCCGGCTTGCTCAAGGGTGGCAGCACGAGCTGTTTGCGGGCGCTCTCTTCGATCTTCGCAATCAGTGGATTCATCGACGCGCCCACCGTGAGCCGATTGGCTCGACCGGGCAAGGATGTCGGACCGGAAGACGCTGGGAATCATCGACGCATCGGATTGCCAGATTGGCTCATGCCTTGTCAGGCAAGGTTGGCTTCGCCACCGTCGCGGACCGAGATCATGTCGCCGCTGCCTTACGAAATCGCCCTGGCCCTTCGCTACCTGCGGCCCAAGCGGACCTTCGTCTCCATCATCACCTTGATTTGTGTGCTGGGGGTGACCCTGGGGGTGGCGGTGCTGATGATCGTGATCGCCGTGATGACCGGCTTCGGCGAGCAGTTGCGGGAGCGCATCCTGGGTTTCAATGCCCATATCCGGGTGGAAGCCATTGGGAAGCCTTTGTCGGATTGGCGCGCCGTCGCAGCGACGATCTCTTCCAATACCTCGGTCCGGGCGGTGGCGCCCTATGTCCATACCCAGGTGCTCATGGAAACCCAGCCCGAGAAGGGCAATCCGCGGCCGTTCGCGCCGGTGCTGCGTGGGGTGGATCCCGTCCTCGAGCCGCGGGTTTCGGAGGTTCCGTCGGGCATGATTTCCGGGAAGTTCGATGTCGGCCCCAACAACGTCCTCATCGGCCTGTCATTGGCCGAGACCTTGGGTCTGAAGGTGGGGGACTCGCTGGCGGTGTATTCGCTCCCAGCGTTGAAGCGGATGCACGAGGCCTGGGAGGCCGGCCGCAAGGAGGTGGATCCGCCGCAGAAGTTCCACGTGGCCGGAGTGTTCGATGCGGGTCTGTATCAATTGGAGATGTCTTCCATGCTCACGGGTTTGGGGGATGCCCAGGATTTGCATGGCATCGAGGACGATGTGACGGGCATCACCATCATGCTGCACAACCCCGACATGCCCACGACGACCCAAGTGCATCAGCAATTGACCGAGGCTTTGGGCGGCGGTTTTCAGGTCATCTCCTGGATGCAGGACAATCGTCAGCTCCTGGGGGCGTTGGTGGTGGAGAAGAATATGATGTTCTACCTGCTGTTCTTCATCGTGATCGTGGCGGCCTTCGGCATCATGAGCGCGCTCATCACCTTCGTGGTCCAGAAGACCCGGGAAATTGGGATGCTCAAAGCCCTCGGTGCCACACCGGCCCAGGTAGCGCTGGTGTTCCTGTCGCAGAGCCTCGTGGTGGGCGTGGTGGGGGTGATCAGCGGCTTCGCTTTGGGCTGGACCGGGGTCCGCTTCCGCAACGATTTCCTGCACTTCATGAACCAGACCTTCAACTTGGACCTGTTTCCGCCGGAGCTTTACCAGTTCCGCGAGCTGCCGGCCCGGATCGTCACCTCCGACGTGCTCATCATCTGCGGAGGATCGCTGGTCATTTGCCTGCTGGCGGGCGTGATTCCCGCCTTGCGCGCCGCCTGGCTCCAACCTGT
>JARXAF010000135.1 GCA_029865985.1 Verrucomicrobiota bacterium | reverse complement strand
CTCAGGCGCGCAAGGTGGCGCCGAGGGCCGATTGGAACACGCCGATGAGGCGGTCGTGGGCGGCTTGAACTTCCTCGTCCTTCAAGGTGCGATCGGCCGCCCGATAGGTGAACGAATACGCGAGGCTCTTGTGTCCCTCGGGCACGTGCTTACCACGGAAGACGTCGAAGAGTTCCACCGCTTCAAGGTTGCTCGGCTTGGCCTGCTTGACTGCCGCCAAGACCGCCTCGTGGGTGGTCGCCTCCGGCACGATCATCGCCACATCGCGCTGGATCGAGGGGAACGCGGCCAAAGGCTTGAAGCTTCGGGCTGAATTTCCGCGGGCCAACAGCACATCGAGGTCGAGTTCCGCCAACAGCACCGCATCGCGCAGGTCGTACCGCTTGGCCAACGTCGGGAGCAGTTGCCCCAATTGGCCCAGGGGCATCTTGCCACCCAGGGTCACCGTGGCCGACTCGAGCATCAGCGCGGTGCTCTCCGGACGGCGCGCATACACCACGCCGCGGAGACCGAGCCGCTCGATGAGTTCCTCGACCAATCCCTTGAGATCATACACATCGGCCTTGGCATCACGATCGGCACCCGACCAGAAGCGCGGATCCCGGGCTCCGGTCAGCGCAATGGCCACACGCCAGCCTTCACGGGCCACGCCGTTCTGCTGGCTGAACACACGACCGATTTCAAACAACTGCACATCGCCATTGCGACGGCTGAGGTTGTGATTGAGCGAATCCAAAAGCCCCGGCAGCAACGAGGGCCGCAAGGCGTTCATGTCGCTGCTGAGGGGATTGGCCAAAAGGACCACATCCGGAGACACCCAACGCGCGGCGGTGTCGGAAATCAGCGTCTGACCTTGGGCTTCATCGAGGCCGAGGCCCGTCAGGATGCGCCGGACCTCGGCAAAACGGTCAAAGGTGGCATCGAAGGGATGCGCTCCCACTGCGCCTCGGGGGGCTGTGGACAGGATGCGATCGACCCCGAACAGGCGGGCCACTTCTTCCACCAAATCCACCTCCCGCTTGAGATCCACGCGCCAGGACGGCACGCGCCACACGGAGGTTGCCGACCCGCTGCCACTGCCCTGCCCCACCTCTTCGATGCCGAGTCCGGAAAGGAATCGTGCCTGGGTTTCCGACGGAATCTCCACGCCCAGAACGACCCACGCGCGATCGTGCCTCAGCGTCAGTTCTTTGACTTGCGGCGGAGTCGGGAAGGCATCGACGGCCGCGCCCGACACCGTGCCACCGGCGACTTCCAGCAAGAGCTGGACGCAACGACGGCTGGCCGATTCGGCCGCCTGCACATCGGCCCCGCGCTCGAAGCGGTAGCTCGCATCGCTGCGCAAAGCCAACGACTTCGAGGTCCGGCGAATGCCCGTCGGCGTGAAGTAGGCCGACTCGATGAGTACATCGGTGGTGTCGTCTTGGATGCCTGAATGGAGCCCGCCCATGATGCCCGCCAAGGCAATGCCGCCCGCGGCATCGGCGATGAGCAAATTCTCCGGGTTGAGCGTGTGCTCGCGACCATCGAGGGTCGTGAACTTTTCACCGTCGGAGGCGCGGCGAATCACCACTTCCGGGAGTCCGGCCGCATTGGCCTGAATGCGTCGAAGATCAAAGGTGTGCAACGGTTGTCCCGTTTCCAGCATCACGTAGTTCGACACATCGACCACGTTGTTGATGCTGCGCAAACCCACCTTTTCGAGGCTCGAACGCAACCACGCCGGGCTGGGGCCGACCTTCAATCCGCGGATCACTCGGGCCGTGTAGCGCGGGCACAACTCAGGGGCCTCGAGCCGGACGGAGGCCGACGCCGAAGTTCCTGAGGCCGCAGGCAAGGTCACCTGGGGCAAGCGCAGGGGGTTGCCGGTCACGGCGGCGATTTCGCGGGCGATGCCGATCACCGAGTTGAGGTCCGGACGATTGGGGGTGACCTCGAGATCGAACACCACATCACTGCCTGAAAGTCCCAGATAAGCGGCCAAGGGTTGGCCCACCGTCGCATCCTCGCGCAGGATGAGCAGACCGTCTTCCCGGCGATGACCGATGGACTCGGGATCAAGGCCCAACTCCTCGTGCGAACACATCATGCCGTGGGATTCCACGCTACGAATCTTGCCCACCTTGATGGTGAAGGGCTGGGTCTCGCCGGCCTTCAGGGGCAGCGACGCTCCGGGAAGGATGAGGGGCACCTTGTCACCGGCCTTGAAATTCTGGGCTCCGCACACGATCTGGCGATCGCCCTGACCGTCGGCCACGCGGCACACCGAAAGCTTGTCGGCATTGGGATGCTTGTCGCGGGAAAGGACTTGAGCGACGACCACGCCTTCGAATTGGCCGGCCAGGCGCTCAACGCCTTCGACCTCGAGACCCAGCAGCGTGAGACGCTCGGTGAGTTCTTCCGGGGTCCCGTTGAAGTCCACATAATTGCGGAGCCAGTTGAGGGTCACTTTCATGGGCAAAAAAGGTAGAGACGGAGGCGACTCGGGCTGGATGGTGACTTCAGAACTGCTTCAGGAAACGGACGTCGTTTTCGTACAGGAGGCGGATGTCAGTGATGCCGTAGCACAGCATGGCGATGCGCTCGATGCCGAAGCCGAAGGCCCAACCGCTCCACACCTCGGGGTCGTAACCCACGTTCTCGAACACCTGAGGATGCACCATGCCGCAACCGGCGATCTCCAACCACTCCTTGCCCAACTTGCGGACGAGAGCATTGGTGAAATCGATTTCCAGGCTGGGCTCGGTGTAGCTGAAATAATGCGGGCGGAAACGCAGTTTGACGTCGTTCCCCAGCACTTCCTTGAACACCGCTTCGACGGTGCCCTTCAGGTCGCTCACGGTGACATTGCGGTCCACATACAGACCCTCGATCTGGTGGAAGGTCGGATTGTGCGTGGCATCGGCGTTGTCTCGGCGGAAGACCCGACCCGGCACGACAATGCGAATGGGCGGCGGGGTCTTCTCCATGACCCGGATTTGCACCGAACTGGTGTGGGTGCGCAGCAGCGGGCGGCCGTTGGAATCGAGGAAGAACGTGTCCTGAGCGTCACGGGCCGGATGATCCTTCGGCGTGTTGAGCGCGTCGAAACAGTGGACTTCATCCTCGATCTCGGGCCCATCGGCCACGGCGAAGCCCAGCTTGCGGAAGGCCCGGACAATGGAGTCAGTGACCTGGGTGAGCGGATGCAGGCGACCCAAGGGGCGGCGGCGACCGGGTAGGGTGAAATCGGCCGGCTCTTTGGGCAGCGCCGCCTTGAGCTCCAAAACGCCGCGCACCTCGGTCAACACGGCTTCCAACTCCTGCTTGGCCGCGTTGATCGCCTTGCCCGCCAGGGGGCGTTCCTCCTTGGGCAGAGAGCCCAGTTCCTTCATCAGTGCCGTGAATGCCCCCTCGGCTCCCAGGAAGCGGCCCTTGGCCCGATCCAAGGAAGCGAGGTCCGGCGCGGCCCGAAGTTCTTGCTGCGCGGCGGCGAGGATGGCGGGAAGTCGTTCTTGCAGGGACATGGCAGGAGGACGGTCGGAAGGAGAGGTCAGCGGAGGATCAATCTGTCGGGATCGATGGACGTTGGAAACTCAGCGGAATGAGGCGCTTGCCAAGCAAAAGCGGGCGACCTTTGTCAAAAGGGCGCCCGCCTTGGGATTTCCAGGAGATTGGGGCTCGGATTGCTCAGGCAGCAACGGCCTGAGTCGTCGCACCGGGCTTGCCCTTGAGGGCGACTTGGGCCACCTCGACCAGCTTGGCGAAGGCACCGGCGTCGGTCGCAGCGATGTCGGCCAAGACCTTGCGGTCGAGGGAGCATCCGGCGGCCTTCAGACCTTCCATGAAGCGGCTGTAGGTGAGACCCGCGGCACGGGCGGCCGCATTGATGCGGATCTGCCAGAGGTAGCGGAAAGTGCGCTTCTTGGCTTTGCGGTCGCGGTAGGCATACTGCATGCCGTGATCGACGGCATCGCTGGCGTACCGGTAATGGCTGCTGCGGCGTAGGCGAAAGCCTTTCGCCAGCTTGAGCATCCGTTTACGACGTTTGCGGGAAGCGGGAGCGTTAGTGACGCGCATGGAAGTAGTCTGTTAGAAAATTGGGGTGTTCAGTGAGAGAACGGCAGACATGCCTTGATCTTGTACACGTCGGTCTCGTGCACGAGCTTCGCAGTTCCCAGACGACGCCGCCGGTTGGCGTTCTTGCTGGAGAGCAGGTGGCGCTTTCCGGCGTGCTGGGTGAGCACCTTGCCGCTCGCGGTGATTTTGAACCGCTTGGAGACGGACTTCTTGGTTTTGATTCCCTTCGGACGACGCATAAAACTGGACCTTTTCGATAGGACGAAAGAGCGGAGAGCTTACGGGTGATGGCCCTCGGATCAAGCGGTATTTTGATCGTCCTGAAGCCAATGACGGATTTGCTCAGGTTTTTGCTGCTTTCGCGCTGTGTTTTTCCCCGACAAGCCGTCGGTCGACTCCCGACACGGCCGACGAAACTCAGCGTTTTGTGGTGGTCGGCAAGGTCGTGGACGATTTGCCAGAGCTGGTGCTCGGATTCCACGGAGTTCCGCCCTTGATCATCGTCTTGGTCTCACCCAGCAAGCCAGGCTTGGTGGTCACGGCTTCGCCCAACCGGCGGCCACTGGGATCCTTGAAGGTGGTCTTCGTCTTGCCCAGAAGGTCGGGCTTGGTGGTCACCGCCTCTCCCAGTCGATAACCGTTGGGGTCCTTGAAGGTGGTCTTGGACTCGCCCAAGAGATTGGGCTTTCGGGTCACGGCTTCACCCAGAGTCTTGCCCGAAGCATCACGGACGGTCGTGCGGGTTTCCCCCAGAAGATTCGGCTTGGTGGTGACGGCTTCGCCCACCTTTTGCCCACGGGAATCCCGCAATTCGGTGCGGGTCTGACCCAGCAAATCGGGCTTGGAAGTCTTGGCTTCGGAGGGTTTGAACGGTTTGTCGGCAGCGTGTACGGACATCGCGACAACGAAGGCCGACATCATCACACAGGTCAGAGCGGAACGGGTTTTCACAGGGATTTTTGGCACCAACAAAGACCAATCGTCGCTGATCTATTTCCGGGGCGCAAGGGACTGCGGCTCGCCAGGGCCTGGGATTCACATTAGGGGTTTCGGTGGCGATTTTTCACGACCTGCACGAGCGCCCTCCCCGCGCCGTTGCAAACCCCTCTTTGCATTTTGCCTTCACGATCGATTCAGTCCATTGTCTGCCTCGCTCAATGAACGCTCCCATCCGTGTCGCTGTGACCGGCGCTGCCGGTCAAATCGGTTACTCCCTCCTGTTCCGCATCGCCTCTGGCGCGATGTTTGGACCCACTCAACCGGTCATCTTGCATCTGATCGAAATCGAACCCGCGCTGAAGGCTCTCAGCGGTGTGGTGATGGAACTCGATGACTGCGCCTTCCCGCTGCTGCAAGGCGTGGTTCCGACGGCCAGCCTCGACGAAGGCTTCCGCGGCGTGAACTGGGCGCTGCTCGTGGGCAGCGTGCCCCGCAAACAGGGCATGGAGCGCAAAGACCTGCTTGGCATCAACGGCAAGATCTTCACCGGTCAGGGCCAGGCCATCCAGCGCAACGCTGCAACAGACGTTCGCACTCTGGTCGTCGGCAATCCCTGCAACACCAACTGCCTCATCGCCATGAACGCGGCGAAGGATGTGCCGTCCGACCGCTGGTTCGCCATGACCATGCTCGACCAGAACCGCGCCAAGACGCAGTTGGCCAAGAAGGCCGGCGTGCGCGTCGATCAGGTTTCCAACATCGCCATCTGGGGCAACCACAGCTCGACGATGTATCCGGACTTCTATCAGGCCCGCATCGCCGGCAAGGCCGCCACGTCGGTCATCAACGACGAGGCCTGGTTCAAGGACTCCTTCATCCCGACCGTCCAGAAGCGCGGCGCGGCCATCATCGAGGCCCGCGGGCTCAGTTCGGCGGCTTCGGCGGCCAACGCCGTGGTCGACACCGTGCGCGCGCTGACGACCCCGACGCATCCCGACGACAGCTTCAGCGTCGCCGTCTGCTCACAGGGCGACTATGGCATCGAGAAGGGGCTGATCTTCAGCCACCCGACCCGTAGCGACGGTCAGCGCTGGGAAATCATCCAGGGCGTGCCCATCAACGAGTTCAGCCGATCCAAGATCACGGCGACCGAGAACGAACTGAAGGAAGAGAAGGCCCTGGTGGCCGACCTGCTCCCGAAGGCCTGAAGACTGGGCCTTGGCCGGGGTTTACCGGCCCGTAGACAACAAAAGACAAAACGCCCCGACCTCGCGGTCGGGGCGTTTTGCGTTCACACGGTCCGGATCGATCGATCCGGAGTGATCCGGAGTGATCTGGATTAGCCCAGCTTGGAGAGCAGCTCCGCGTTGGTCTTGTGCTTCTTGAGGGCGGCGATGAGCGTCTCCATGGCTTCCACCGGCTGGAGATCGGTCATCATGCGACGCAGCTTGCGGATAGCATCGATCTGGTTGGGCGCGAAGAGCTTCTCTTCCTTGCGGGTTCCCGACTTGGGAATGTCGATAGCCGGATAGAGGCGACGCTCGGAGAGCTTCCGATCGAGGATGAGCTCCATGTTGCCGGTGCCCTTGAACTCCTCGAAGATCACCTCGTCGGCGCGGCTGCCGGTGTCCACCAGCGCCGTGCCCAGGATGGTGAGCGATCCGCCGTTCTCGATGTTGCGCGCGCTGCCGAAGAACTTCTTGGGCTTGATCAGGGCCGCGTTGTCCACGCCGCCCGAGCCGATCTTGCCGCCGCCCGGCATGCCGTTGTTGTAGCCGCGGGCGAGGCGCGTGATCGAGTCGAGCAGGATCACCACGTCGCGCTTGTGCTCGACGAGGCGTTTCGCCTTCTCGATCACCATTTCCGCGACCTGAACATGCCGCGTCGCCGGCTCGTCGAAGGTCGAGGCGATC
>JARXAF010000112.1 GCA_029865985.1 Verrucomicrobiota bacterium | reverse complement strand
ATGCAGGCCACGCCGCCGCAGGGAACGCTCACCGTGCGCAGCGGTGCCACGCCGGAGGCGGTGTGGATGGCGGTGAGCGATACCGGGCCCGGCATCCCGCCGGAGCAGTTGGGCCGCATCTTCGAGCCCTTCTACACCACCAAGGCCAAGGGCACGGGCCTGGGCCTGCTCATCGTCCAGCGCATCATCCGCGACCACGGTGGCCGGATCGAACTCGAGAGCACCGTGGGCAAGGGGACGACCTTCAAGCTCTGGCTCCCGTTGCGAGACCGGCGCCCGCGCATGATCGCCTCCAGCACGACACCGACCTGATCGATCCGAGGCGGGTCACGGAGTGGAGTGTCCGGGCATGGGGTATTCCCAAGAAAAAGCCGGCATTCCCCGGGAAGGGAGTGCCGGCTTCTGTTTCGACCGGTGGGTTCAGCGGAATGCGACGATCGAATCCCCCAGCTTGTGGATGGTTCCGATGATCTCCGAGCGCATCTCCACGCCGTCGGCCGCATTGAGGGTGAACTTCACGCTGAATTGATCAGCCTTGGTGAGACCGTCGATGGCCAAGAAGACGCTCTTGCCGTCCGCCGATAAGGTCGCCGACGTCACCTCCAGCTTGTCATGCCCGTCCTTGCCGGGGTTCTTGATCGACAGTTCCGGGGAGCCGTAGCCGCCGCTGTAGCGGTAGTTCCACAGTTCCACCGCGTAGTTGGCGGCATCCTTGGCGACCTCGGGCTTGAGCGGGGTGCTGAAGGTGATCTTCAGCCCGTTCTTGGCCGCATGGGCCTTGAGCGCGGTGTGAACCGGTTTGCCGGTGTAGCGGACGCGGAAGAATCCGCCATCGCGGGTGGCGGCATTCTGCCAACCCTTGAGTCCGGCCAGATAGAGTTGGCCGTCCTTGGGGCTGAAGCGCCCGCGCATGATGCCGCTCTGGAACTTGAGCCCGAAGGGCACCAGCGAGGCTTGCGTGGTGCCGCCGACGGTATCCATGCCCACGCCATACAGCAGGCACTTGCCGTAGCTCATGAACAGCGGCGAACCCTTCCAGGGCCCCCACTTGTCGCTGGTGACATACACCTGACCACCGCTCGAGTTGTCCCAGCGCATGGGCAACCACGCGATGGGCTCGTCATAGCCAGTGGGAACGGGCATGGAGCTGTCCCAGCCCTTGAGCTTGTTGGCCTTGCGGGCTTCGGGGTCGCTCGGATTGACGCGGATTTCGCGGCCATCCGGGTACTTGAGCGTGAGCTCGCGCTGGGCGGCCGGAACCATACCCATGAAGGAGCCGGGGCGGACGAGGTTCAGCTTCGAGGAGGGCATCCAATGGCCTTGGTTGTCGCCCACCAGCACCGTGTCGTCGGGTCCGACGGTCATGCCGTTCGGAGCGCGCAGGCCGCTCGCAAACACTTCCATCTTCTTCCCGTCGGGCGACACCTTGAGGATCGTTCCCTGGTGGGGTGAAGTCACGCTGGGTTCCCACGGGGCGCCCTTGGCGTAGTAGAAGTTGCCCTTCGAGTCGGTGTGCAAATCGAGGACGAACTCGTGGTAGTTGGGCGTGACGACCGTGTCGTTGTTGAAGTTCTCGTACAAGTCGGCCTCGCCGTCCTTGTTGAGGTCCTTCAGACGGGTGATTTGGTCGCGGCCGGCCACGTAAATGTCTCCCTTCACGACCTTCAGCCCCAGCGGTTGGAACAGGCCGGTGGCGAAGCGCTTCCAAGTGAGCTTCTCGAGTTTCTCGTCGATGCCCGAGACGATCCACACGTCGCCGTGGAAGGTGCAAACCGCCGCCCGTCCGTCAGGGAGGAAGTCGAAGCCCCCGAGGAAGGTGCTCACGCGGTACGGATTGGGGAACGGCTCGGTGATGGTGTCGACGACGTAGGAGCCGTCGCCGCCGCCGGTGTTGAGCTTGCCCTGGGTGGAGACGGTCTCTGTCCAGTGGGCCGGCCCGCCTTGGGTCAGCTTGCGGAGGTCGGCAGCTTTGCCGGCCAGCTGGGGCAGGGCGTCTCCGGAGGTGATCGCGATGCGGAAGGCGGCGCCAGCTCGGGCCTTGGCCAGCGTGAACACCACTTGGCCGTCACGCACCTGCAACGCACCTTGGACTTCGGAGTCGACCGAGATCGCCAGCGACGTGCCCTTGGCGGCATCGCGCAGTACTAGGCGATTGTTCCCGGTGTTGCTCGCGACCGCACCGGCCGGAGCCGAAGCGATGACGATCTGACCGCCACGGAGCGATCCGAGCGGCTGGATCGTGCGCACGATGATCGGCTTGTCGGCCGTGCCCTCGAGCGAGGGGTTCTCCAGCACTTCGATGCCGCCCACGGTGTACTTCAGCACCACTTGGTTGCCGTGCAGGTAGAGCCCCTCGTAGTGGGCCCAGTCCTTGGGCAGCGGTCCTTGGTGGTCTTTGCGGGCGTCGGTCAGGCTGCCGCTGCCATCGGACCAACCCGGTCCCATCGCGGTGTCGAACACGATGTTCGTGCCCTTCACCGAGGGGGGCGGCGGCCACTCGATCTTGGTCAGTGTATTGCCGAATTCGAGGAATTCGCCGGTCCAAGCCACCGACAGCCGCAGCGTGTCGAGGTCATAGACCACGTGGCTGCGTTGATCGGTGCCCAGGTTGATCGCCAGGCCTTTCATGGCTGCGGCGACGCCCTTGCCGCGCATGACGGTGCCGGACCAGAACGGCCCGCGAATGGGCCCGGTCGCCGGGGCTTGTGCCACAAGGCGCGAGGGCAGGAGCGGCAATGCCGCCGCCGCCACCAGGCTCCAGAATGCAAATGACTTCATGGATGAGGAGTGGTTGAGAACTCCCCAAATCGTCCGTCACCCCTCCCCGCAACGCAAGGGCTAGCATTCCGGAGCGCATCCGCTGACGGACCTCCCCCGGCTATCCGTTGGACAGGAGGACTGCCGCCAATCTGAGTTAGTGGGCACCTAGGTACTCCAGGAGAATGAGCAAAAAATCATATCCGCCATGGGCGATGGCGGACACGGTCGTGTTGGTTCTCTTGCGGATCCAACCGAGCGCCAGCCCAATGACGAAGACTGAACACAGTCCGTCCCAGTGGTACTGGTAGGCGTGCATCGCGGTGAATAAGCAGTTCGAGAGCAAGATCCCGAGCCGCGGTTGCAGGATCCCACGCACCGCGATCTCCTCACCCAAGCCGGCTGTCACACCGATGACGATAGCTCCCAGAGGAGTGGTGTATGCGGAGAACAGAGCCTCGACAGCTGAAGCGTCGGTGATTCTCCATCCGAGGGCTCCCCAGATCCAAGTGATGAGCCGATCCAACACGTCCCCAAGGACGAACAGCAGGGCGGGGGATAGCACCGCGATTCTTAGTTGCTGGATGGGGATCCGCTCAAGGCCGAGTCGACGGAGAGTCTGTCCTGCGTCACGGGTGATACCCCAGCCTACCGCCAGTGCCGCCCCCAGGAGGATCCAAACCAAGCCGTAGAGCTGGTCACGAAGCAATCCGGCGGCACCCCGGTTGCCGGTCATGTCTGCAGCGAAACGGGCCGATCGCTGCAGGGCCGCCAGTATGGGCGGCTCACCGAGGATCACCAAGGGAACGCAGCAGGACAACATCAGCGACACCGTGGTGCCCAGTGCCAGGAGACGGATGTTCGTCCAACCTGCGGCCTCCTCCAGTCTTGCAATTCCCAAGGGTGATCGGCGCAGGGCGGGCAGCAGAGCCGGGATCAGGCAGGCCCACGACAGGAAGAGCACCAACATCAATACGAAGGCCTGGTGGGTATCTCGAAGGGAAATGCCCTGACCGTCATCGGCCAAGGCCTCAATGCAGATGGCGAAATTGAAGAATGCAGCCAGGGTGACGATCCCACCGAGCATCAGCCAAGACATCCATTGGGCCCAGGGGCGTTCCCGTCCCGCATAGGCCAAGACGGCCAATGTGGTGAATAGGCAGGTGTCCCAACTTCCCTTGAGCAGGTGCCCGAATTCGCCATCGAAAAACAATCCTAGTATGCTGGCCCCCATCAGGCCTATCAGTCCCACGACCACCCAGGGCGACACCGGGTCGGTCGGGACCTTCTTGGGTGTGAACATCAGCGGCGGGAAATTCTCGGGCAATGGGGGTGGAGTGTCGCCAAGAGGTTCTGTCAGCGCGGGGGGCGCGATCGGCGGGAGCAACCACTGAGGATAGTCATCCGACGCCACCTTGACCGGGTTCTTAGGGGGTTCCTGGATGTCTGCAGGTTCCGGAACTGAGGAGGCTGCTCCCGGGTCTTCAAGACCGTTGTCCTGTGGATCCATGATTCAGAGAGGTGATGCCCCTGTGACGATCCACGCGGCCGGAGGTGCGAGATCCAATCGGGGGCTGTTGCGGTGCTACTCTGGCAGCAATCCACAGAGCTGGTCGATTTAATTGGTTAAATAAATACTTAAAAAACACCTCTAAGAGCCTGTCTGAAAATGGAGAGGTGTTCTGACAGGACTCTTCCCCGTTTTCAGACAGGCTCTCACACAGCTAGGTTCATTAGCCCCCTCAATCGTGTCTCCAGTGTTCCGGCGTCGGTGGTTCCTTTTCCGTCGTTCCGGGGCTCCCTCGGCTATCGGTTGGACAGAAAGGCGGGTTGGGTTGACAACTGGGACGTGGAATTGCGCGAGTTTGCCGAGCGGATCCTCTGCGCGACGACGCTGGAGGAAAAGCTCATCGACCCGCCGGGCGGACGACTCACCGACGAGCGTCCCGGGCCGGCGTGGGATTTTGCCGTCGAACCCGGTCGGCCTGTCGAACTGCGATTCAAGTCATCGGGCTCCGACAAGGCGGGCACCGCCGGCAAGGCCGAGTTTCCCGGCCTGCACGGCCTGGGTGACGAGGCAGGTCGCGGCAAGGTTCTGCACTTCTTCGCCAATCACGAACTCCTGGCCACCGAATTGATGGCCTTGGCGCTCCTGCGCTTCCCCGACGCGCCCCCGGCCTTTCGTCGGGGTGTCTTGCACACCTTGCGCGAGGAGCAGGAACACGTGCGCCTGTACCTCGACCGCATGAAGGCCTGCGGGGTCGCCTTTGGTTCGCTGCCTGTCAGCGGTTATTTCTGGCGTTCGGTGGCCCCGATGCGTCAGCCGATGGACTTCGTCACGGGGCTGAGCCTCACCTTTGAGCAGGCCAATCTCGATTTCGCCCGGGTCTTTTCCCGAGGGTTTGCCGAGGCGGGTGACCTCGAGACGGCCGCCTTGCTGCGCCGCATCTTGCACGACGAGATCGGGCACGTGGCCCACGGTTTGAAGTGGTTCCGCCAGTGGAAGGATCCGAACTCCAGCGATTGGGACGCGTTCTGCGGCGCCTTGCGCTTTCCGCTGTCGCCGCAACGGGCCAAAGGCGTCGAGTTCAACGAAGAAGCCCGCCGCACGGCCGGTCTTGAGCCGGAGTTCATCGCTCAGTTGGATCTCTTCGCCCGCTCCAAGGGGCGCACCCCGCAAGTCTTCCTCTTCAACCCGCTGGCCGAGGGATACATCGCTCGCGGGCCCGGATTCACGCCCGCTGCCCAGGCCCGCCAATTGGCCCGCGACCTGGCCCTCTTGCCGCAGTTCCTGGCCCGCCGCGACGACGTGGTGGTGGTGCCCGAGGCTCCGGCCCCGGACTTCCTCGCCTCCCTGAAAGCAGCCGGCTTCGAGTTGCCCGAGTTCGTGGTGGCCCCGGAAGGTGTTCGATTGGGCAATGGGCACGATAACGGGCTCGGCCCTGGGCTCGCCGATTTGCTCAGCGAACGTAAACTCGGAGGTCTGCGCCCCTGGGCCTGGGCTCCGGATAGCGTGGAACGCCTGAGTCCGCTGTTCTCGCAAGTGACCGGCGATGACCGGTGCCCCGACGACTGCTTCAACCCGCGCATCGCCACGCTGTATTCGAAGGCTTGGAGTGCCCATTTTTTGCGAGAAATCCACTCGGAACTCGCGGCGGTCTTTCCGGCGCTGTGCCCGGTCGAAACGATTGGACTGCCGGTCACGGACTTGCCCGCGGCGCTCGCTGCCATCCAGTCCTTCCGAGACCAAGGCCATCACCGGTTGGTCGTCAAGCAAGCCCTCGGATTGGCCGGGGCCAACGCCATCCGCCTTTGGGAACCCGAACTCTTGGAAACCCAGCGCCGCTGGATGGCCGACGCCCTCGAGGCCGGTCAAGTCCTGGTGGTGGAACCGTGGCTCGAACGACTGGCCGATTTTTCGGTGCAATTTGAGCGGGCCGCCGGCGGACTGCGGCGCATCGGCTTCACCGACCTCTTCAACGATCACCGCGGACAGTTCCTGGCCAATGGGGCGAGCCCGGGCTTTGAGCGACGTCCGCCAGCCCGGGCGGTGCGGGCCTTCAACTCCTGGCCCGATGCGCCTGGACTCCTGCGGCGCGTGTACGAAGTCATCGCCTCGGCGCTCGAAACGCGGTTGGCCGCAGTCGGCTTCTGGGGACCCATCGGCATCGACGCCCTGGTCTGTCAAACCCCCGAAGGCCCCCGGCTCAAGCCTGTGGTGGAGATCAACCCGCGCTACACCATGGGCCGCCTGACCCTCGAGCTCATGCGGGTCGTGGCTCCCGGCAGCCATGGTCTGTTCCGCCTCGTCAATCGCTCCCAGCTCAAGGCCAGTGGGTTCGCCAGCTTTGCCGAATATGCCCAAGACGCGGTGCGCCGGCACCCGCTTCACCGGGCCGGTTCGCCACAGCCTCGCCTCCGCGAGGGCGCGGTCTGCCTCAACGATCCCTCCCGGGTTCAAGTTTGCCTGGCCGTGTGGGTTGTGGCCCGAAGCGAAACGATCTTGTCAACAACCCGAAACTTATCCGACACAAACTCGGTTAAATCATTCAATCCCGTGACAGATGGATGGCGCTGTTACGGAATGTGATCCGGCTTTTCCCACGTTGTGACCCGATGGCCGATTGTTCGTCACGCATTCATCAAGAATAGGGTGTTGTGCCCCGAACTTCATGGAATTCCGGCCGTTGTCTGCATCTCCAGAAGCAATCCGGCGGATTTACCCTCATTGAGTTGCTGGTGGTCATTGCGATCATCGCGATCCTGGCCGGTTTGCTTCTGCCAGCCCTTGCGAGTGCCAAGCAGAAGGGAAATCAGGCCGTTTGTTTGAGCAATCTGCATCAAGTCTCCTTGGGCACGACGATGTATGCCCAGGACAATGCAGACTCGATGCATTACTACATCGATCCGGATGGAAAACCACAGGTCCCCAACCATGGGCAGTGGACGCTGACTCCAAGTCACAACGCGTTGCTCGATCTCCAAAATCCCAATCAGCGGGTCATCTCTTATTGGGGCGTTGCCTATGTCAGTTACTTCGGTGGGGCGCGCAGGGCCTTTCGCTGTCCCAGCGCCAAGATTGTCGACGAGTGGCGGGAAACTGGTTTGGCCTATTCGAGCGAGTTTTGGCGCAATTCGACCTACGGCATCAATCGCTACGTGGCCCTGAACCCCGGGCCGGTCTACACGGCCGATCCAACTCTTCCCCGGAAGATCAGCGAAATCCCCAGCCCCCAGACGACCGTGTTTGCCCAGGACTCGGCCGAGCAGCGGATGGAGGGACATGACGACAGTCTTGGGATTTTTCCGGGGTATCAGGAGGGCCTGATCCAATGGAAAGTTCGCTTGGCCAGTCTCTATCCCGGAGTACGGATGGAGTTCGAGTGGTTCCGCCACAATCGCCAGTGCTCCACCCTTTGGCTGCCCGGCAACGTGTCCACCATCCGCCACAGCAAGGGGGTGGATTATCGCTGGTACACCGGCGATCTCCCGCAAGAAAGCCCTCGATGATTTCTTCTCCGTATTCCAACTCAACCTCCATTCCATGAACCAGAAAACCACCCCCATCGCACTGGCGGTCCTGCTGTCGGTTCCTGTCCTGCAGGCAGCCATCACCGACCAATTGGTGACTCACCTCACCTTTGATTCCACGTTGCTGGACATCTCGGGCAAAAGCCATCACGGCACCGCCGTGGGTAACATTCAGTACGGCCCCGGACAGGTCGGAACGGGCGCTGTTCAACTCTCATTCAAGAAGGACGGCACCAGCTTCAACTACGTCACGTTGGGGGCTCCTGCCGACCTCAACTTCGGCACCGGTACCGACTTCTCCGTGAGCTTCTGGTGCAAGTTCAAACAATTCGTCTTCGACCCGCCCTTCATCGGCAACAAGGATTGGCTGAGCGGTCAGTATCAGGGCTGGATGGTGGCCACCGGAACCGATGGTCGCCTTCAGTGGAACTACGGTGGAGCGCCCGGACAGCGGAAGGATTATGATGGCCCGGGTGGAACCCTGAGCGACGGGCTTTGGCACCATGTCGCCGTCACGGTCCTGCGTGCCGGCGAGGTGGTCACTTATCTGGATGGCGCGCTGGTCGACGAACGGGATGTCTCCGCAAGTCTCAACAATGTGGATACCCAAGCGGGCCTGGCGCTCAACATCGGTCAGGACGGCTCCGGTCGCTACACCGACGGCAACAGTGTCGAGATCAACGACCTGATGATGGATGATGTGGGGATCTGGCGACGGGTTCTGACCGCGGCGGAAGCCAAGGCCATCCACCAGGCGGGCCTCGCCGGCAAGTCCTTGACCAGCGTGGTGTCGACGCCGGAACCCCCGGTGCTGGTCCGTCAACCGGCCGGTGCCAATGCCGTGGCGGGTGACGCGTTGACCCTTCGGGTGCTGCCCCGGGGAACCTCGCCGTTCACCTTCCAATGGCGTCGGGGTTCGGTGGTCTTGCCATCGGCCACCAACGCGCTGCTGGTGCTTCAGGATGCGCAGGCCAAGGATGCCGGAGTCTACACGTGTGTGGTGGGCAACAGCGTCGGGTCTGTGGTGAGCGAGCCGGCTGAAGTGACCGTGGATCTCCAGCAGGCGCCCACCCTCAGCGAACAACCTCTGGCCGTCGCGGTCGGACCCAACGGTCGGGCTCAGTTTGCGGTGCGTGCGGCCGGTGTTGCTCCGCTGTCCTACCAGTGGTTGCTCAACGGCACACCCGTCGTCGGAGCCACCCAACCCATCCTGGTTCTGCCCCGTGTCCAGTCCGGTGAGGCCGGTCGTTACACAGTGCAGGTTCGGGCTGGCAACGGCCAGTCCACCGTGAGCCAGGAGGCTGTTCTGTCCATCATCGACGACATCCGCCAAGGTCTGGTGACCCACCTGACCTTCGACACGGATTATTCCGATGCCTCGGGTCGCAACAACAACGGCACCCCGGTTGGATCCCCATCCATCGTGGCGGGTCGGATCGGTGGCGGAGCCCTCAAGTTCTCCCAAAAGGCCGACGGGTCGGAATTCAATTACGTGACCCTCGGTACTGCGTCGGATCTCGAGTTCAGCGTCGACGGGGACTTTTCCTTCTCGATGTGGGTCAAGTTCAGCTCCTGGCAGCGTGATCCTGTCTTCATCTCCAACAAGAACTGGAACAGTGGCGGCAATGTCGGCTATGCGCTGGCGACCGGTGCCGACGGTCGGTTCCAATGGAACTATGCCGAGCAGGTGGGTGAGCGCCGCGATTACGACAGCGGTCCCGGATTGGTCGGCGATGGCGCGTGGCACCATGTGGCCGTGACCTTCCAACGCGGGGGGCAGGCGTTGACCTTTGTCGATGGCCGCGAGGTCAATCGGCAGGCCCTTCCCACCACCGGCACCACGATCAGCCCGGGCCTGCCGACCAACATCGGCCAGGACGGCCGTGGCAACTATACCGACAACGGCACCGTGAGCATGGAGGACGGCCTGATCGATGACGTGGCCATTTGGCGCCGGTCGATCACCCCCGAGGAAATCGTCGCCATCTTCCGTAAAGGGCAATTCGGCTCCAATGTGCAGGAGAAGTCCCTCAGCGAGGCACTGGTCGCGTGGCTGCCCCTGGATTACGACACCTTGGATCGATCCGGCCGCGGCAACCATGGTGTCCGCGTGGGCAATCCCCGGTTTGTCGAGGGGCGCTCCGGTGGTTCGATCGCGGTGACTTCGATCACCAACGGTTCCTCGTTCAATTACGTCTCCCTGGGAGCCCCGGCCGACCTTCAATTCGGAAAGGACGTCAACTTCTCGGTCTCCCTTTGGACCGCGTTCACCAATTGGACCGGCGACCCGGTTTTGATCGGCAACAAGGATTGGCGCAGCGGCGGCAATCAGGGCTGGGTGATCGCCACTGCAGGCAACGGTCGTCTTCAGTGGAACCTGGGCGACGGCGATGCCGGAGGCCGCAGCCGCCGCGACTACGATGGACCCGGCGGCACCCTCAACAACGGTGCCTGGCATCACATCGCCACCGTCTTCGATCGTCTTCAAGGTGTCGCTCTCACTTATCTTGATGGCACCGCAGTGAGCACCAACTCGATCTCTGGCGACCTCGATTCCATCGACACGGCCGCCGCGCTCTCGGTCAACATCGGCCAGGATGGTCTGGGCTCCTACACCGACAACGGTGCGGTGGGAATCCGGGATGGTCGCATCGACGACGTTGCTGTCTGGCGACGATCGCTCGGTGCGGCCGAGGTTCAGACCATTTTCCAGCGGGGCCAGCAGGGTCGCGATCTCTTCGGCCTTGAGCCGCGCCCCCAAGGCTTTCCCAGCCTCCAAGTACGGCGATCGAACGAAGGTCTGCGGGTCTTCTGGCCCAAGTCCGAGGTCGGATATCGTTTGGAACGGACCGCCAGCTTGAGTGCGACGGCTGATTGGGTTCCGGTGGCTTCGATTGTGGTCGGCGACGAGAATGTCAGCGCGGTCATCGAGGAAGCCGCGGCCTTCTATCGCCTCCGCAAACCCTGATCGGGTCGCCTGATCGGGCAGTTTGATTCAATCCTCGCGCAGCAGCGGTCGGAACTCAAAGGTCTGACCGCTGCTGCTTTTTTCTCCCAACGGGAACCCTTGAGTCTGGCCCGCCATTGCCATTTGATACGTACCCGTATCAATTTGGTTTGCCAGTCTCGGGGAGCCCCGCCACGTTGTGGCTTGTTCGGAAACGCCTCTCCGTCATGAACGCTTTCTCAGTTGCTGCCTTGTTTTCCGGTGTTGTCGCCTTGTCCCTGCAATTGTCGGCCGCCGATGGCTGGCTCACCTGGCGTGGCCCCTTGGGCACTTCGGTGTCCACCGAGAAGGGATTGCCGCAAAAGATCGATGCCAAGGCCCCGCTCTGGAGCGTGGACTTTCCGGGCCAAAGCACGCCGGTGATCTCGGGCGGACGCCTGTATATCAACGGCTACCAAGGCGACGGCCAAGACCTCCAGGAGTTCACGGCCTGCTTCGACGCTGAGACCGGCCAGGAACTGTGGCGCCACGGCGAGAGCGACTTCCTCAGCGACACCATTTACCTGCGCTACGCGACCTCGTCGCCGACGGTGGATCCCGAGACCGGCAACATCTACGCCCAGCACACGCAGGGCCTGCTCATGGCTTTTTCGCCCGAGGGCCAATTGCTGTGGAAGCACTCCATGATGGAAGAGTTCGGCCGGCTCACCTTCCCGAATTCTCGCACGGCCACCCCGGTCATCGACCAGGAACTGGTGATCATCCGCGGTATCACCAGCGCCTGGGGCGCCCATGGTGCCGCCGGCGACCGCTTCTACGCCTTCGACAAGAAGACTGGCGAACTGGTGTGGTCGAGCGCGCCTGGCGACCGCCCGCAAGACAACACCTTCTCCCAACCTTGGCTCGACCTTTGGGGTGGCAAGCGCGTGCTCTACAGTGCCGGCGGCGACAGTTCCATTTTGGCCATCAACGCCCGGACCGGCGAGCCGCTCTGGCGATTCCCCTTCGCCAAGGCCGGTGCCAAGGGCGGCATCAACGCCGCGCTGGTCCGCTGGAAAGACAACCTCGTGGCCTTGCACGAATCGGAGAATCTGGATTCTTCGGAAATCGGCCGCATGGCCCTCTTCCGCATCCCGACCCCCGCGGAGGTTCAGCCCACCAACGCCACCACGCCGCACGTCTTCGGGCCCAAGGCCTTCGAGCAGTGGCGCAACGGCGTCGGCTCGCTGGCCAGCTCGCCGGTTGTCGTGGGCGACACGCTCTATGAGATCACCGGCACGGGCGATTTGGCCGCCGTCGAGGCGGGCACTGGCAAAGTGCTGTGGAAGAAGAAGGTGGGCATCGAACAGCGCCAGAGCACGCCGTTCTTCGCCGATGGCCTGCTGTATGTGGGCATGTATGTCACGATGAAGGATGCCGCGGCGGCCGCCTCGTCCGATGCGGATAGTGTGGCCAATGGCGACTTGCTCGTGCTGCGACCCGGAGCCGACGGCGCCGAGGAAGTCAGCCGCACCCAAGTCACCGGCCGCGTCTTCGGCTCGCCCGTGGGCTACAACGGCAAGGTGTATTTGCAAACCGACAAGAAGCTTTACGCCTTCGGCAAGGCCGGCCGCAATGCCGGTCTGACAGCCAGCCCGGCCGCGGCCGCCTGGCCCAAGCCCGGCCCCGCCGCCCAATTGCAGGCCATCCCCTACGAGGTGCTGCTGCGCCCCGGTCAGACCCAATCGTTTCGCGTGCGCGTGCTCGATGCCAACGGTTTCACTGTGGCCGAGAGCGTCGATCCGAAGTCACTGAAGTGGGAGCCGTTCATTCCGCCCACGGCGCTGGTGAAGGCCACCCTCAAGGGATCCTTCAACGCGGCGGGCCAATTGGTCGCCGAAATGGCCCCCGCTGGCAGCGCGGGTCAGTTCAAGGCCACGCTTCAAGGGCCCGACGGCAAGGCCATCTCGGGTTACATCAAGGGTCGTGTGCTGCCCGGCCTCCCGCTGGTGCAGAACTTCCAGACCTTCGCCCTGACCAACATCACCACCAACACGGTGGAGTCGCCCACGCCCTTCGCGTACCCGCCGCTGCCGTGGAACTCCGCCCGCTTCCGCTTCGAAGTGCGGGGCAAGGATTCGGCCGGCGGCACCAACCAAGCCTTGGTCAAGACCATCGAGAACAAGCTCTTCCAGCGCGGGCAGGTCTTCTTCGGTTTCCCCGACATGAAGAACTACACCGTCGAGGCCGAGGTCTTGAGCGAAGGCAACAAGCGCAAGATGTCCGAAGTGGGCGTCATCAATCAGCGCTACGCCATCATCCTCAAGGGCAACTCGCAGCAAATGGAGGTCAACAGCAACCAAGAGCGCATCAAGGTGGCCGTGCCCTTCAAGTGGGCCCCGGAGACGTGGTACCACCTCAAGACCCGCGTCGACCTGGCTGCTGACGGCTCTGGTGTGGTACGCGGCAAGGCCTGGAAGAAGGGCGATCCGGAGCCCGAAGCCTGGACCATCGAAGTGCCTCACAAGAAGGCCCACGCCAACGGATCCCCGGGCCTCTACGGCTTCGCGCCGCAGGAGATGCGCGTGGCCATCGACAACATCCGGGTGACCGCGAACTGACCCTCTCCGCTGCGCCGAGCCATCGCCCCCATTCGACAACCTTTGCCTGACCGAACGAAACCCCGTTCCATTCCCCCATCCATGAACGCACTTCCGCTTCTCTCCGCCGCATTGCTGAGCGCTGGCCTTCTGGCGCGCGCCGAAGATTGGCCCCAATGGGGCGGCAACGATCCGGGCCGCAACTTCTTCTCGCCGGCCAAGGGCCTGCCCGATCGCTTCGAGCCGGGTAAGCTGAAGAGCGGTACCGAGGAGATCGACCTGTCCACCACCAAGGGGGTGAAGTGGGCCGTGAAGCTCGGCTCGCAGAGCTACGGCAACCCGGTGGTCGCCGGCGGCAAGGTGTACGTGGGCACCAACAACGAGTCACCGCGCGACAAGAAGCACACGGGCGACCGCTCGATCTTGTACTGCTTCGACGAAAAGACCGGCGCTTACCTCTGGCAGCTCGTGGTGCCCAAGCTCAAGTCGGGCAAGGTCAACGACTGGGAGAACCTGGGCCTCTTGGCCTCGCCGCTGGTGGTGGGCAACCGCCTGTGGATTGTCACCAGCCGCTGCGAAGTGCTGTGCCTCGACACCGAAGGCATGGCCAATGGCAACGAGGGCCCCTACACCGACGAGGCCAAGTACATGGCCAAGGACACGCCGAAGGAGTCCGCACCGGTCGATCCCTCCAAGCAGGATGCCGACATCCTTTGGCGCTACGACATGATGGATGAGTTGGGCGTCTTCCCGCACAACGCCTCCAACAGCTCGGTGCTCATGGTCGACGGCATCCTCTACATTTGCACTTCCAACGGCCAAGACTGGACCCACGTCAACATCCCGTCGCCGACTTCCCCGAGCTTCATCGCGCTCGACGCCAAGACCGGCAAGTTGGTGGGTGAAGACAACGTGGGCGTCGGCCCGCGGATTTTCCACGGCCAGTGGACCTCGCCTTCGACCGGCAAGGTGGGCGGCCAGAACCTTGTCTTCTTCGGCGGTGGCGACGGTGTGGTTTACGCCCTCGACGCCAAGCCGCAGAAGGGTGACGGCTCCAAGATCGTCCCCATTTTGCCCGGTGCGGCGCTCGACCGTGACGAAGACAAGGACACCGACTACCTCAAGAAGGTG
>JARXAF010000104.1 GCA_029865985.1 Verrucomicrobiota bacterium | reverse complement strand
CCTTCCGCCCAAAAAGCCCTGACCGAACCGAAAAACGCTGAACGGGCCAACCCGGCGGCTTACTTGGGGACCGCCACCGACGCGGCGTGCTGCCGGCGGCGAATGACCGCCCAGGGATCCTGGGGCGGGTCCATCGGATCGACGTACCGGTCGAGGTCGCGCAAGGCGATGGCACGGTAGCCATTGTCCTTGAGCCAGTGCATGTACTCGCGGAACCGCTCGATCGGCGTGTTCACCCAAGGGTGTTCGCGGTCGGGAACTCCATGGAACTGCAGCACCGCGATGCGACCACCCCGCCCCTGCTCCGCTGCACTGCGAAAGTTCTCGAGGTTCCAGGTGGGCCGAGCGTCGCCGGTGGTGGGAATCAGGAGTGGATGATCCCATTCCGGTTCGTAGGCCACGCCACGGCCCGTTTCATAGGCGTACTCCGGCTGAGCGCCCCGACGGGCCCAGCGGAATCCCATCTCCTGGAGCAATGGAATCGCCCGGGGATGGATCGCGTTACCCGGGTAGGCGAAGCTGATCGGCTTGGGAATGCCATGCCGCAGGCACAGTTCGTCGATATGGGTCAGTTCCTCACGCAATCGGCCGAGCATGTCCGGACCGATGCCGACATGGCTGCGGGTGTGGTTGCCCACCTCGAAGCCATCGCGGTGCAACTCGGCGATTTGCTGCCACGTCATGTAGTCGGCCTTGTTGGTCAGAAAACTGAATCCCTCGGTAATGAAGAAGCTCGCCCCGAATCCCAATTCCTTGAGCAAAGGGCGCACGTTGCCATGCAGCGAGGCCACCGAGTCGTCGAAGGTCAGCACCACGAGCTTGTCGGGGATGGGTTGCCGGCGGCGGATCTCGGGCAATGGGCGTGCCAGGAACTCCCGACGGAGCCGCTGCAGTTCGGTGGTGGGATCCTCACCTTCGTAAAACCACACCCAACCGCGAGCCTCACGCGTTTCGCCGGGTGGGCAATCCGTCAACCGCGGATCGGCGTGGATGCACGGCACCGGAGGGTTCTGCCAGACCCGGTTCAGCCCGTCCCAGGCGGTGATGACCCAACGCCGTCCGCTCGCATCGGACGCGGCTGCGAACGGGGCTTCGAGGATCCGCCGACCCGCCGCCGCATTGGTGAACCCGGTGGCCTGACCCAGCATCACACAAACTTGGGCGCTGAGTTGCCGCAACGCCTGCATACCGCCATTGCGCACCCACCATTGGAACTCCACGTGACGCACTCCCGATTTTACCCGTACCCCGAAGGCGACCCCGTCGGGTAACGTCCGGGTCATGGCCATCGACCCATCGGCGCGCTGGCTCCATTCCACCGGTTCCAGACGCTGACCGGCCTTCTCCCAGATCGTCGGAAGGTGCCGGTGGGCGAGGTAATTCAGCCCCAAGTGGGACCAAATCGCCTCCGGGACATCGACGACCACATAGCCGCCCTCCTGCCATGGGGCGAACAGACTCACCTTGGTGTCGCGCTGCGGATCGATCGCGCCTTCGAAGAATCCCAGTCGCGGATGTCGCCCGCCCGGGTACGGCAGGACGCGGATTTTGCCATCGACGCCCGCGGTGCCGGATCCGGTGGCTGGCGATCCCGGTGACGCATCGGACGCGGATCCCGACGGCGCAGCCCACTGCTTCAAGGCCGCCGCGATCACCTCATCCGGCAGACCCGTCGCGGCGCGGACCTCGGCGGCGGTAAACCGGTGGTGGCGGATCATGTTCTCCAACCACTCGGCCTGATCGGCCGCCCCCTGAGGAGGCCGCACGGTCGAGGCCTGCGGTTCTGCGGCGACCGCGCCGATCCAGACCAGCGACGACAACCACGAAAGCCAACTCAGTCTCGCGCAGATTCTCAAAGGATTCATCTCGGGAAAGACCTCTCTATCGACCAAACCCCGCTCGCTCGCCAGCCCGAATCCCTGGCATTATGGACTACCGGCCAGCTCGAAGTCCCTCCGAACACAGTGATGGAAGCCTTGCTTCCAGTTCTGGAAGTCGTGCGCCGAGTCGGCTGCACGGCGGTGATGCGGCACGCGCTTCTCCCTCAAATGGGCGTGGAGGTTCTGGCTGACCCAGATGAGAACGTCCGGATTGCCCGACGAGAGGCAAAGCAGTCGCAGGCCCCGGTTAGCCCGATCGGGATCCACTTGAACACCCGCACAGTGTGTCCGTCACCGTCGAGTCAGTGTCGCTGTTTGGTCGAAGTGATACCGCTTCAACAGACGTTTGAGGGTCTGGGTCACCGTGCCGAGGTCGCGACGTCGAATGCCGCGGATCATGAAACTCGTGGTGGCACAGTCGATCGGGTCGATGCTCATCGGACATGTGGCACACAGAGCCCGATACACATCCTCTCCGAAATTCTGGAACCGATGCACGGTCTCCGAAGTGGGCTCATCGGATATCCGAATCTCGATGGTAGCGCTCATGAGAGTCGGTAGTTTGATGCTATTCAGGCCGACCTTCAACCATCCATCAGCGCTGGTCACACCTTCCGCGAGGTTTCCAGCGGATTCCACACGCGTTGGAACCCGAGCCCAACAAAGTCCTTCACGTTCACCGTCGCGAACTCCGTGACCCCTTGGGTAACCAAGGTCAAAGCAGAGCGGGCATCATAGAGCCTGCGGAAGGCGAAGTCCTTAGCGCGCGCTTTCTGCCACAGGGCATCATGCAGGGATCGGCTCTCGATCGGGAATCCAATGAGACGCCAGCGCGGATGCCTGCGGTAGACTTGAATCACCTCCACAGCCTCCTCGGCTGAAAGCGGGTACTTGAGAACCGCCGGATTGCGGAGCAAGCCATAGAACTCCGCGAGCATGAATTCGGAGATGGCGACCGCCTCTTCCTGGGCAATGGACTCCAACCACCCCATGGCCGCCACCTGCTGGGGCGAATCCTCGTTGAAGCCATGCAGCAGGATGTTGGTGTCGATGGACAGCACGTCTCTATCCCTTCCTCTTGTGGCTCAGCGTTTCATCCAAGTGGGTCCGTTGAGCCTCGGCCTTGATCTCCGCATCCGAAAGCCCCTTCCAACCGAGCTTGCGCGGCGTCGGCGGATGCCATTCCCGACCGGTGTCTGAATCGGTGGCATACACACTGAGGATATATTCGATGCCCCGCCGGGCGAGTTCGGCCAGAGGGATCTCTCTCGACTCGCAGACCCTCTTGGCACGGGCATAGACCTCGTCGGGGAGTTGTATCTGCGTGCGTATCATGCCGTCAGTCTGATGGCATCACTCGATGCCGTCAATGCGATGGCAGGCGACGGTGGGTTGGGAATCCCCGCGCTCGCCCACCCAATCGTGCCGCCTCAGATTCACGACGGGTGGGAACGTCGAGGTTGCGAATCGGGAGACTTCAATCCCGTCAAATCAGGGTAGCCGGACGTGCCGGAGTCGTGGCAGGAAACCCACGAACTCCGGCAATGCTCCCCTCAACCGAGGGCCCGTTGGGAACCCGAAGCTGCTCTGGAGGCCGGCACACGAGCCTTCACCTCTTCGATGAGGCGCTCGACGGTGAGCCCGTGCTTCTGGCGGAGGTAATCCACGCTGGAGGCGTGCTCGATGAACTGGTCGGGCCAGGCCAATCGATACACCGGCGTCTGGATGCCCGCTTCGCTGAAGCACTCGAGCACGGCGCTACCATAGCCGCCCATGGCCACATGGTCTTCGAGAGTGGCCACGATGTCGGCCGCGGCACCAAAGAACCGATGCACCTCGGTATCGAGGGGCTTGAAGTAGCGGGGGTTGATGACCGCCACATTGAACCCATCGGCGCGCAGTTTCTGGGCGGCCTGACGGGCGAGTGTGAGCATGGGGCCTAGGCCGAACAGCGCCACCTTCACCGCACCGGGTTTGTTCTCGAACTGCGAATCCACCTTGGCCTTGCCGATCTCGACCACCGCGGGTTGGTCCTTGATGGGCACCCCTTCGGCGTTGCCGCGCGGGTAACGAATCGCGACGGGATGCGACTGCAGCGTGGCGGTGAACATCATGTCCTGAAGTTCATCCTCGTCGGCGGGGGCCATGCCGATGATCAACGGCAGGCAGCGCAAGTAAGAGATGTCGAAAAGCCCATGGTGGGTCGGACCGTCATTGGCGCTCAAGCCCGCGCGATCCATGCAGAAGATCACGGGCAGGTCTTGGAGACAGACATCGTGATGGATGCAGTCGTAGGCCCGCTGGAGGAAGGTGCTGTAAATGGCCACCACCGGATGAAAACCCATGGTCGCCATGCCAGCGGCGAAAATCACGGCGTGTTCTTCAGCGATGCCGACATCGTAGTACTGACCCGGAACCGCCTGCTCCAGAATCTTGAGGCTGGTTCCGCTGGGCATGGCCGCGGTGATGCCGACGACGGATTTGTCCTTCTGGCACAGCTTCACCATCGTCCGACCGAACACTTCCTGCCACATCGGGGCGGCGTCAGCCTTCGGAGGCGGAGTCTGGCCGGTCGCGGCATCGTAAGCCCCCAGTCCATGAAACTTCTCGGGATGCTTCAGCGCCGCCTCGTAGCCCTTGCCCTTTTGCGTGAGCACGTGGATGACCACCGGCTCATTGCAAGTCTTGGCGAACTCGAGGGTGCTGACCAGCAACGGAATGTTGTGACCGTCAATCGGTCCCAAATAGCGCAGTCCGAATTCTTCGAACAGCAGCGCGCTGCCGTGACCACCGCGGCCGTCGACATCCAGTGGATTATTGGCCGGCTCCAAAGCCAGCGAACCGACAATCCCCTTGAGCGCCTCTTCGGCCTTGCCGCCCAGCATGGCGACCTGCTCACCCCGGGGTAGGCGCTTGAGCCAACTGGTGAAGTCGCGGGCCAACCGGTTGTAGCCCGGGCTCGCAGTCAACTTGCCCAGATATTCAGCGATGGCACCGACGTTCTTGGCAATCGACCACTCATTGTCGTTGAGGATGCCGATGAACTTCTTCGTGGTGCACTTGATGTTGTTGAGCGCCTCGAAGCTGATGCCGTTGGTCAGGGCCGCATCACCAAAAACGCAAACCACGTTCTCGTCGGTCTTCTTCTGATCACGCGCGGCGCACATGCCCAAGGCGGCCGACAAGGCCGTGCCGGCGTGGCCAGCCCCGTAGCAGTCGTGCTCGCTCTCGGTCCGCAGCGCGAAGCCGTTGAGGCCGTCGGTGGTGCGGATGGTCCGGAAGCGATCTTTCCGCCCGGTCAGGATCTTGTGGACGTACACCTGGTGGCTGACGTCCCAGACGAACTTGTCTTTGGGCGTCTCAAAGACCCGGTGCAGGGCGATCGAGAGTTCGACGACGCCGAGGTTGGGGCCTAGGTGCCCGCCGCTCTTGGCCAACCCCTGAATGAGCTCCTGCCGAATGTCGGCAGCCAACTCGGTCAGTTGTTCAGGGGTCAACTTCTTGACGTGCGACGGATGATCCACCATTTCGAGATATCGGCTCATGTTGTTGGGACTACGGACAAAAAATTTATTCCTCAGGCGGAACCCAGGGAATCTTCAGGCAGCGTTCGAGTTGTGAGCACACCGTCGAGGCTTTCCTCGAGTGTGCGCACCTTGACTTCGGCTTCACTCAGCCGGTCCTGACACAGCTTGGCCAACGAGGCCCCTTCTTCGAAGCGCTGAATCAACTGATCCAAAGGCAAATCATCGGCCTCCATCGCCTCGACGATGGATTCCAGCTTCTTCAATGCCTCTTCGAACGAGACATTGTCCGCCGTGGGAGCGGCTTTGGCTGCCTTTGACACGGCCGGAAAATGCGTCGAAAGGCGGGGGTTTGCCTAGTGGTATTTTGGGAACCGGCTCTTTGGTGTTCCACTTTGAGCGCCGAAGGCGTTTGAATCACCTCGTGCTGAGCACGCTACGGATCAAGAATCTGGCGCTGGTAGCGGACCTCACCCTGGACCTGCAACCAGGCTTCTGCGCCATCACCGGGGAAACCGGAACCGGCAAGTCGGTTATCCTCGGGGCGCTCCATCTGGTGCTGGGGCGCCGTGCCGATCGGGGCGCCCTCCGCTCCGGAGCCGACTCGTGCACCGTCGAGGCCGTCTTCGACGTGGCAAGCTTGCGATCTCCGCTGCACCGCTTTCTGGATGACCGGGGACTCGAACCCTGCGAATCCGGCCAATTGGTCCTCAAGCGAACCTTCACCGCGGCCGGAACCAATCGCCAGTTCGTCAACGGTAGCCCCACCACGCTGGCCACTCTGGAAGAGATGGGTGGGTGGCTCATTGATCTTCACGGACCCCACGATCACCAGTCGCTGCTCCAACCCCGCCTGCAACTCAGTCTGGTCGACGCCTATGGTGGGCTCGACCCGCAGAGGGAGGCCTTCGCCGAGCGACTACGCCGCCGGTCGGAATTGCAGAAGGCCAAGGCAGCCTTGATCGTTGATGAGCGGACTTATGCCCAGCAACTCGACCTGCTCCGGCATCAAGTGCGGGAGATTTCCGAGGCCCGGTTGAAACCCGGTGAAGAGGCCGAACTGGAAGCCGAGCACACCCGCGCGGCCAATGCCGCCCGTTTGCTGGAGCTGTCTCAGACCGCGCTCGCCACCCTGAGCGAAGCCGATGACGCAACGCTCACCAGCCTCGGAACCGTGGGACGATCCCTTCAGGACTTGGCCCGAATCGACACCGGCGCCCAACCGTTGGTCGATCTCCAGACACAGGCCGCTGGAATTCTCCGGGACCTCCAGAGCGAACTTTCCCGCTATGCCGACCGAATTGACCTGGATCCTCAACGGTTGGCGGAGTTGGAGGAGCGACTGAACCTGCTCCAATCGCTCCAACGCAAATACGGTGGTTCCATCGAAGAAGTCCTCGCCTTCGGCACCGAGGCTCGGCAGAAACTCGACTCCCTCGAGGGCCGCGACGCCGAATTGGAACGCATCCGCCAGGAACTCCAGTCCTTGGAATCCGAGCTCCGCCAGCTCGGCCAGTCTCTCTCGAAACAGCGCCAATCTGTCCTGTCCGGGTTGAATCGCGCGGCCGAGGCCGAACTCTCCAGTCTGGGTTTCCGCCAGAGCCGCTTTGAAGCCACCCTGACCCACGATCCCGACCCGGCCCAAGCCACCGAGACCGGCATGGACCGGATGGAATTCCAATTTGCACCCAATCCCGGCGAACCCGCCCGCCCCCTGCGAGCCATCGCCTCCAGCGGCGAACTTGCCCGCGTCATGCTGGCCCTGAAGACTGTGTTGGCCGACCAAGATGCGGTTCCCGTTTTGGTCTTCGATGAGGTCGACGCCAATGTCGGCGGCGAAACCGCCCACGCGGTCGGGCAGAAGATGGCGGCCATCGCCTCCAAGCATCAGGTGCTGTGCATCACGCATTTGGCTCCGGTGGCCGCAGCGGCTTCCACACACTATCAGGTGATCAAGGAAGTGCGCGACGGACGCACCGAATCCCACATCCAGACCCTGAATGCTTCTGAGCGAATCGCGGAACTAGGCCGAATGCTTGGGGGTGGCCCAGCAGCCCAGCGGCATGCCGAAGAACTCCTGACACCCACGGCCAAACGAGCCCCCTGAAATTTCGGCCACCCATTCCTCGATCATGCCTCCCATCCAATCGCTGACCTACACGCGGTTCAACCTGGCGCTGGCTCACTCTTGGGCCATCGCCACCGATGTGCAGTCCGGTCAGGTGCGCGGCAAGTCGGAATATCCGGTGGTGTTCGTGGTTTTGAAGGATGCCCAGGGACGGTCCGGCTTAGGTGAGGCATCTCCGTCGAGCCAGTATGGGGAGACTTGGGAAACGGTTTTCCAATTCCTGCGACAAATCGATGCCTCACGGCTCTCCTTCGACGACTTGTTGGCCTCACGGACCTATCTGGAATCACTGCCTTGCCCGAGTATGCCGGCCCGATGCGCCATCGACATCGCCCTGCTCGACGGAGCTTCCCGAGCCACTCGTCAACCCCTGCACCGGTTCCTCGGCCTCAGCTATCCGGCGGCCGGGGCTCTCTCCTCGTTCACCATCGGACTCGATGCCCCCGATCGAATGGAATCCAAGGCCCGAGAGGCGGCCCGCTATCCCATCCTCAAGATGAAGCTGGGGGCTCCTACCGATGTCGAGAATCTGGCCGCACTGCGCCGGGCCGCGCCCAGCAAGCTCATCCGAGTCGATGCCAATGCGGCGTGGAAAACCCGCGAGGAAGCCCTGGATCGAATTCTGGCTTTAGCCGACGACGGCAACATCGAGTTCGTGGAGCAGCCCATGCCCCCAAACACGAGCGAGGCCGATGCGATTTGGCTGAAAGAGCACTCCCCCCTACCCCTTGTCGGTGACGAGTCCTACCAGGATGCCCGGGATGCGGAATCCTGCGCCCGGCGCTTTCACGGGGTGAATGTAAAACTGGTCAAGACCGGCGGCGTTACCGCGGCCAAGGAAGCACTCGAAGCGGCCCGACGACTGGGACTCAAGACCATGCTCGGCTGCATGATTGAGTCATCGGTGCTCATCAGTGCCGCAGCACATTTGGCTTCACTCACCGACTGGCTGGATCTCGACGGCCATGTGCTCATCACCAATGACCCGTTCGATGGCGCACAAAACCGCGACGGCCGCATCTCCTTTGATGGCGCCCCGACCCCTTTCGGACTGCAAACCGCGGAACGCCCCGGCAGCCATCTCTGGACAGTCTGACTCGCGACCCCCCTCAAAAGCGCGGCCCTTGGGTTCCCCGAAAAACACAACGGGCGGGAACCCTTGAGGACTCCCGCCCGCCTGAATCTGGATTCCGGCTACTTCAGGCTTGAGCACCCGAAGCCGTGACACCCGCCACCGGGGTCACCGCACCCATCGCCGGGCGCTTGCCTTTGTGCCACCACACGACCAGCGCGCTGGCGATGTAGATGGAAGAGTAGGTTCCGGTGATGATGCCGACCAAGAAGGTGAACGCGAAGTCGTTGATGGCACCGCCGCCGAAGACATACAGCGAAACCGTGGCCAAGAAAACCGTTCCGGAAGTGATGATCGTACGGCTAAGGGTCTGGTTCAGAGCCCGATCGATGATCTCATTGAATGAGCCAGGAACACCCATCTTGAGGTCCTCACGGATACGGTCGAAGATCACGATGGTGTCGTTGATCGAGAAGCCGATGATGGTCAACAAGGCGGCCACGAAGGTCGCATTGAACTGACGACCTTCACCCACGGTGCCGGTCAGGCAGTACCAACCAATGGTCATGAGGACGTCGTGCGCCACCGCAACCACCGCGGCCACCGCAAAACTGAACTCATAGCGGAAGGCCACGTAGACCAGAATGCCGAAGAGCGACAGGAACGATGCGATGACGCCCGATTTCTGAATCTCCTTACCGATGGTGGCACCTACCGAGTCCATGCGAACCCGCTCGAACTTCGAAGCCGGGAATGACTTCTTGAGGACTTCCTCGGCCTTCAGGCCAGCATCCTTGGCCGCTGTGATCGACAGATAATCACGCTTGGTAGCGCCGGCTCCTTCAGTCTGATACTGGATTCGGGTTTCACCGATGCCACCCTTGACGAGCGTCTCGCGGACCTTCTCGGTTTCCACCCGCTGAGAGAAACGCAATTGCAGTTCATCGCCACCGGCAAATTCAATACCCAGCATGTTGTTACCCCGGATGAAGATGCCGTAACCGATGCCCACTACGATGAGCAACCACGAGGCGATGAACGCCGGCTTGGCAAAGTTCAAGAAGCGGATGTTGGTGCCGCGAATGATGTGCAGCATGGGCAGCGACTTGAGGATGTTCTTGGCGAGCAGGAAATCGAAGATCAAGCGGGTGACGACCAAGGCCGTGAACATCGAAACACACAGACCGACCGTCAGTGCCACACCGAAGCCCTTGATGGGACCGGTGCCCATGATGATCAAGAGCACCGAGGAGATCAGGGTCGTGAGGTTGGAGTCGAAGATGGTTCCAAAGGCCTTGTCATAACCCGAGGCAACCGCTCCGCGGACCGACTTACCGGCCGCCAACTCTTCACGCATGCGCTCGTAAATGAGCACGTTGGCATCCACCGCCATACCGATGGTGAGCACGATGCCGGCGATACCCGGCAGGGTGAAGGTGACATCCAAGGAGCACATCACGCCCAGCATGATGAGGATATTAAGCACCAATGCCACGTTGGCGACGAGACCCGCCGTGAGGTAGTAGACGATCATGAACACTGCCACACCGCCAACTCCCAGGAGCGTGGCCATCTTGCCCGAGGCAATGGCGTCGGCACCCAGTGAAGGATCCACGCCGCGCTCTTCTTTGACTTCCAGCGGGGCAGCCAATGGGTTCTCCAGCGAAGTGGACAATTCAAAAGCTTCCTTATCCGTGAAGGATCCGGTGATCTGACCGTTACCACCCAGAATGGCACCATTGATGCGCGGAGCGGAAACCACTTCGCCGTCGAGGATGATCGCCAAGCGCTCACCGATGGCCGCCTGGGTGATCTCTCCAAACAACTGCGCACCATCGGGGCGCAGGCTGAAGCTCACATAGGGAGAACCCGTGGCCGGATCGTGTCCGACACCCGCGCCCTCGATGTGCTTGCCAGAGAGACCGCGCTCCGAGGTGCGCTTGACCAAGATCGGCTGCGGAATGCGCTGACCCGGCGTACCGCTGGGCACCATTTCATACAGCTTCACGTATCCCGGGGGAACCACTCCGCGAGACAATTGACCTTCGCTGTCGGGGTGAACCATGCGAAACTCGAGGAAGGCGGCCTTCTGGATCTGCGCCTTGGCCTGCAACTTGTCGGCCTCGCTCAGGCCCGGGAGCTGAACCAAGATTCGCCCGCCACCCGCCGGGGCGATGACCGGCTCGGCCACACCGAAGCGATCCACACGACGACGCAACACCTCGACCGCCTGCTCGGCGATGAAGTCGGCGTTCATCATGGCGCCGGCGTTGGTCTGTGCGCGGCTCATGTCCATCTCGAGGAGGAACTGGGTGCCACCTTGCAAATCGAGACCCAGACGGAACTGTCCGGCCGCCGAACGCTGCACCCGGTTCAGGATGCCGCGGGTCACATCACGCTCCACGGCCGCGTTGATGTAATTGCTCGGGAAGAACGGACGAATGTCGTTGGTGCTGATGGCCACCAAGAGGTTCGAATAGGTGATACCCGGGGCTCGGTCCGAATTGGACGCATCCAACTGCTGAGCCTTCTTGACGATCTCGTCGAACGTCTTGTTGGGGGTGGAAGACTGTTGCTCGAAGGCCTCGATGAGGTTCTTCGATGTGGGCGGGTAGATCTCGCTGACCGACCAAGCTACGACCAGCAAGATCAGGACGAGTTTCCAGAGGTGACTGCGGTTCATGGGGAAAGTGGATTAAGGGGCTGAGGTGCCGGGAACCACCTCGCCGATGGCGGCCTTGGTGACCTCGAGCTTGGACTCGCCGGAGCGAATGGTGACGGAGTTGTCCTTGATGCCCACCACGATGCCGATAATGCCGGAACTGGTGGTCACTTTGTCGCCAGCTTTCAATTCGCCGAGCATCTTGGCCTGCTCTTTGGCCCGCTTTTGCTGCGGACGAATGAGCATGACATAGAAGATGATACCGAAGAACACCATCATGCCGATCTGCATGAACACGGCTTTCTTAGGATCTTCGGCAGGGACGCCTTGTGCCAACATGGCGACGTATGAATTGGAGAACATGTATTGCAAAGTGAAGGCGGGAGACTACGGAGGGCCAGAATCTTGGCAAGCGCCCGTTCCATGACCCCACCTAAGGATTTTGCCGGGATTTAAATTCGATGCGGGCCTTCCGTGACCGATCCCTGTGAGCTCGTTCTCGGCTTTCCCTGAAAAAACTGCTGAAGTCTCCCCATGAAACTGTCGGAACTACATCTCGGCCAGCGCGTCATCCATCCCCAACTCGGTGAGGGAGTGGTCAAAGCCATCAACGAATTCGCCGCCGAAATTCTTTTCCTCGAGGGCCGCAAACCGGTCGATCCGGAAGCCAGCGGCCTCGTGCCTGCGGAAGCGCAAGCCACCTTGGCGGGTTTGCCCATGCCGCTCGCAACCCTGATCGCGCAAGTCGTGGATGGAGCCGTGAACCGGTTGGGTATTGAGCGTCCGGATGGAGCGGTTCACGAACTGGCCCCTCGCTGGAAGGCCGGCAAACTGACGTTGCAACCAGCCGACCCTTCCCTTCAACCCAAGGAGGTTGAACTGGAGGCGTTCTTCCACAAGTTGGTGTTGATGCGCAACCAACTGCGGGTTCTGGAGCAAAAGGTAAACTCCAGCGAGACCCTCAGCTCGGCTGAAAAGTTCGACTGGCAGCAATACATCACCCGCTGCTACGGATCGATGACCACCTTCAACCTGCTCTTCAAAGACAAGGAATCGTACTTTTGAGAACGAACACCAAGAGGCGGACCGTGAAAACATCGGTGATCATCAGCCCACTCCATTGAAGGCCCAGCAAAAACAGCGGACAGTATTCCTTTCGGGGTTCAGGGACAGCATCCCCAGACGCTTGGCAACGAGCACGTTACTCGTTCAGGTCGCCTGGATTCTCGCTGGTTGTGGCAAGCCCATTGAGACAGCGCTGCCGGAGCTGCAACCCGGCTTGGCCTACACCAATCAAGTCATCGCCTCGGGACCGATTTCCATTCATGTCGTTCGTGTGGATCGATCGAGGCCCGCTTCCCAACTCCGATCGGTTCATGCAGGCAATGGGGCGTTTGGTTTGGCCAATATTTCGGATCATCTCCGCGGCTTGCCCAAGGTGGTGGGGCGACCCATGGCTGCCATCAATGGCGATTTTTATCAGCGCGAAGGCACTTACGCTGGGGATCCCCGGGGCCTCCAATTGATCGACGGTGTGTTGGTCAGCGCTCCGATGGGAGTTTGCCTTTGGATCGATCGTGCCGGAGAGCCTCACATGGACGACGTCCAGTCGCGATTCCAACTCACTTGGCCGGATGGCTCCAAGGTCACGCTGGGCTTCAACGAAGAATCAGCTCCCAATCGCTTGGTCCTCTTTGCCCCGAGCGCCGGGGCTGCAACCCACACCCGAGGAGGTCGAGAGTGGATTCTCGCCCCCGAGGCATCCGGCACCACTTCTGGCCTTCCAATCGGTGCCCGCATGAAGCTCCGGGTCACAGAAATCCGTGATGGAGGCAATAGCCCCATTCCCACCCATGGTTTCGTCCTCTCGGCTGGCCCGGCCCTCGTCCGTCGCCTCCCCACCGTCAACACCCAACAAGTTGTTGAAGTCGATTTATCCACGAGCGTGCCCATGAACGATGCCGTGAGCGGGATTGGTGGCGGGCCCATGTTGGTGCGAAACCACCGTGCCGTCCGAATCGAGATCCCGGATGACGACGCCTATCAATTCAAGTCCATGAAGGAGCGACACCCCCGCTCGGCCGTTGGCTGGAACCGTGAGCACTATTTCTTGGTCACGGTCGACGGCCGGCAAAAGGAATCGGTCGGAATGACCCTCGAGGAACTCGGA
>JARXAF010000177.1 GCA_029865985.1 Verrucomicrobiota bacterium | reverse complement strand
ATGCCATCGAGGCGGAAAGCCCGGACTCCCGCCATGTAGGCCGCCTCACGGGCCTCGCGCTGATAGACCGGGGCTTCGTCTGCCAGGGGCTTGGCCGGCAGATCCACGACCACTTGGCCACCATGACGGACGACCATGCGGCCGGTGTCGGTCACCACGCCGATTTCGGCCCAGGGCAGGTCCCACTTGTCGAAGACCGCCTTCACCTCGGCCTCGCGGCCCTTGTGGACGACGATGAGCATCCGCTCCTGGGACTCGGAGAGCATGATCTCGTAACTGGACATGTTCGGTGCCCGCTGAGGCACCTTGTCCAACTCGATCTCGATGCCCGTTCCGGCACGGGCGGCCGTCTCGCACGTCGAGCAGGTCAGGCCCGCCGCACCCATGTCCTGCATGCCGGCGACACATCCGGTGGCCAGCAATTCCAGGCAGGCCTCGCAGACGAGCTTCTCCATGAACGGATCGCCCACCTGCACCGCACCGCGCTGCTGCTCGGCGGATTCTTCAGTGAGGTCCTGCGAGGCGAAGGCCGCACCGGCCAGGCCGTCACGGCCCGTCGCCGGCCCGACATAGAAAACCGGGTTGCCAATGCCGTGGGCGGCGCCCCGGGTGATTTGGTCGTGCCGCAAGACGCCCAGGGCGAAGGCATTGACCAGCGGGTTGCCCTCATAGCTCTTGTCGAAATACACCTCGCCCGCGACCGTCGGAATGCCAAAGCAATTGCCATAGTGGGCAATGCCTCCCACCACGCCTGTGAACAGACGGCGGACCTCCGGATTGGAGAGCTCCCCGAAGCGGAGGGAATTGAGCGCCGCCACCGGCCGGGCACCCATGGTGAAGATGTCGCGGATGATGCCGCCGACACCGGTCGCCGCGCCTTGGAACGGTTCCACGGCGCTCGGGTGGTTGTGCGACTCGATCTTGAAGGCAATGGCCACGCCGTCACCCACATCGATGATGCCGGCATTCTCCTCGCCCGCCCCGACGAGAATCTTCTCGCCCTTCGTCGGGAAGGTCTTCAGCACCGGTCGCGTATTCTTGTAGGAGCAGTGCTCCGACCACATCACCGAAAAGATGCCCAACTCGGTGTACGAGGGAGCGCGTCCAAGGATCCCTAGGATCTTCTGGTACTCCTCGGGCGTGAGGTTGTGCTTCGCGACCAATTCCGGGGTGATGGCAGGCTCGTGCATCGAAAGGGGCCTACCATACGGAAATGATCCGGGGGGACAAGTACGGGGAAAATCCCGTTCCGACACATCGGCAGAAAACCCGCCGGATCAGATTCTCGTTTTGCGCTTCCACCCCTACTAGCCAGTGCCTGCCGACTCGCCCGATAGCTGGGCAGGCAGCCGTCAGGGTCCGCGGACTAACAGATGTTCACCGATTATTCACCGGGGCGCGTTGACAGCGTCATAGGGGGCGGCTAGTAGGGAAGACGGTTATTCCAAACCGTCCGATGAGCAACGTCCTGTGCGATCAGGTTCTTGTCCTCAACCGGCTGTGGCAGGCGGTCAACGTCTGCTCAGTACGTCGGGCGCTGACGCTTCTCTTCGAAGGGAATGCACAGGTGGTGTTCGGTGATGGCGACGGTGATTACCGGACGCTGAACTTCCAGCAGTGGCGCGATTTGTCCGCAGCCGACCCCGAAGCCGATGGCTCCGTTAGCACGGTCTCTTTCCGAATCCGGGTGCCCCGAGTCATCTTGCTCATGGGTTTCGACCGTTTTCCCAAGAAGGAAGTCAAATTCACCCGGCACAACCTGTTTGAGCGGGACCAGAACACCTGCCAGTACTGCGGCAAGGTCTTTGATCGGCGCGATTTGAACCTCGACCACGTGGTTCCGAGAGATCGGGGTGGGCCCACGACTTGGGAAAACATCGTCTGCTCCTGCATTCCCTGCAACACGCGCAAGGCCAACCGCACTCCGGCCGAGGCTCACATGCGTCTCGTGCGCAAGCCCAAGCGACCCAAGTGGCGACCCTTCGTGCAGGTCAGCTTCGGGGCCTCCATGCACGACAGTTGGCGTCATTTCCTCGATGTCGCCTATTGGAATGTCGAACTCGGCTCCGAGGTGGGTTGAGTTTGAATTCCACCGGACTCCATCGACATCGATCCAACGTCGACCTCCCTCAGCGCCGCCACAAGGCCATCAGCGTGAACAAGGCCACGGCTGCGGCATAGGCCGTGATCCCCATGCCCACCGACTGGGCCACTCCACCCGACTCCGCAAAAACCAGCAAGGCCAGGCCAGGCAGGAGCGTGAGCAACGCTTCAGCCATGAAACAAACGACCGGCAAGGGCCGGGGTGTTTGATCAAGCCGCTCGGCCATCCACATCCGGTACTGCCACTCTCCCATCGAGCGCATGATCCACGCATTCTGGAAGTTTCGAGCGGCGACCAAGGCACTGGTGGTGGTCACGGCAATGGCCAGGCTTGGAAAACAGCCGATCCCCAAGGAGGCCGCCAAATTGATTGGAATCCCCCAACGCCAACCCAGCCGACGCGCCAGCGGATTGCCCTCGAGCGCCAAATTGGGTGTGGCGATGTAGGTGGAGACCAGGTCGGCCGCGCGTCCCAGCAACGCCATCGCCGCGAACAGGCACCAAGGTGCCGATCCGGGCGAGACGACCTCGGGGACGGGCCAGGTCACTGCTTGCCGTAGATGGCGTCCGGGGTCTGGAGCTGGGGCTCGGTCACCTTCCAGTCGGCTCCATCGCCTTCGATGCTTCGGAAGAAGCAGGATTGGTAACCCTCATGGCAGGCGGCTCCGGTTTGCTCCACTTGGATGAGCAAGGTGTCGCCATCGCAGTCGAAGGCGATGTCCTTGACCACCTGCACATGTCCGCTGGACTCGCCTTTCATCCAGAACTTCTGGCGCGAACGGCTCCAGAAAAAGGTGCGTCGGGTCTCGATGGTCTTCTCGAGCGAGGCCCGGTTCATCCAGGCCATCATCAAAACGCGCCCGGTGGACTGCTCCTGGATGATGGCCGGGATCAGTCCGTCCGCGGTCCACTTCAGTCGGTCGTAAAAGCTCATGCCGTGGCCCAAGAATGGAAAGGACCGCCCGGAATGTAAACCGGCCGAACGGTCGATTTTGCTCCCGGGGTCCGGCCGCCGGGTCCACTCACAACTCAATCCAAGCCACAGGCCTGCTTGGCTCGGGTCAGGGTCTTCTGGGCCTTGGCCCGGGCCTTCACCGCGCCAGCTCTGAGGATTTCCCGAACCTCATCGGGCCGCGACGCCAGTTCGGCCCGGCGCTCGCGGAAGGCGGCAAAGTGCTTCCAGTACTCCTCGAAGAGGCCTTTCTTGAGATCCCCGTAGCCCACGCCACCGGCCCGCAGGCGGTTTTCCCAATCGGCGGCCACCTCCGGCGGAGCGACCAGGCGCAGGAGCTGGATGGCGATGTTCTTGTCGGCGTCCGGCTTGGGATCGGCGGGAGAACGGCTGTCCATCTGGATGGACATGACCCGCTTGCGCAGCGACTTCTCGTCGCCACTGAGCTCCAGAGTGTTGCCGTAGCTCTTGCTCATCTTCTGGCCATCGGTGCCCGGCACCACGGCGACTGTTTCCTGGATGCGGGGTTCCGGGATCACGAAGGTGTCGCCGTAGATGTGGTTGAACTTGATGGCGATGTCGCGAGTGACTTCGAGGTGCTGCTTCTGGTCTTTGCCCACCGGCACCACTTGGGTGTCGTACAGGAGAATGTCGGCGGCCATCAGCACCGGGTAGGCGAAGAGTCCGTGATTGACCGCACCCACGTCGCCGTCGGCGAGCTTGGCCACCTTGTCCTTGTAGCTGTGGCAGCGCTCGAGCAAACCCATGGGGGTCACCGTGCTCAGGAGCCAAGCCAGTTCGGTGTGCTCCGGCGTGTCGGACTGTTTCCAGAACACGCAACGATCGGGATTGAGCCCGGCCGCCAACCAATCCAGCGCCACGTCTAGCGTGTATTGCCGACGCTTCGCCGCGTCGGTCAAAGACGTCATGGAATGATAGTCAGCGATGAAATAGTAAGCCTCGCCCTGTTCCTGTAGGCCGATGGCCGGGAGCATGGCCCCGAAATAATTGCCCAGGTGCAGGGCGCCGCTCGGCTGAATGCCGGTGAGAACGCGCATGGCTCCGAGGTTGCGGAGGCTCCCGCCAAAAAGGCAAAAGGCAAAATGCCGGAAAAGGTGGTCTTCGAAGGCCGGGATTTCGGCCGGCTGCTCACCGACACCCTGGGCAAAGATGTTCGATTGATTCGCCGCAACCAGCGGGCTTGAACCCATTCGGGACCGGTCAAATCGGCCGGAAATGCCCCAGTTCACGCAATGAACTGTATCCCTTGATCCAGACATCGGAAGGCCGGCCGAGAATGACGTGATCCAGCACGTCGATGCGCAACAAAACCCCAGCCTTGAGAATTTCACGGGTGATGCGGATGTCGGCCTCCGACGGGCTCGGATCTCCGCTGGGATGATTATGGACCAGAACAATGGAGTGGGCTCCCGCAGCGATGGCCGGACGAAAAACCTCTCTGGGGTGCACCAGCACCTGATCAATGAGGCCCTCGGTCACTGTTTCCATACGAATGAGCCGGCATCGAGTGTTGAGCAGGAGCACCACCATCCGCTCGGCACTCCACCCTGCAGCCGTATCGGCCAACAAGGCGGCGATGCGCGACGGGGTATCGAGGAGGGGCGCGGTATTGATCGATTCGCGGGACACCCGACGCCCCAGCTCCAGGGCCGCCATGAGGATCGCGGCCTTCCCAGGCCCCACTCCTCGAAACCGGGCGAGTTCACCATGCGAGGCGCGGTTCAAGGTGGCGAGGCTGCCGAAGTGGCGATGGAGCGATTCTCCAATGGCCACGGCGTTGGCACCGGGAACTCCGGTCCGCAACAGCAGCCCGATCAGTTCCGATATTTGCAAGTTCTCGGGCCCATTTTGAATGAGCCGTTCACGAGGTCGATCGGACGAAGGAATCGCATGGAGACTGACCGACCGCACCACGACCGACTTGGGAGGTACTGGAGGTACTGGAGGTACTGGAGGCTCTGGAGGCTCTGGAGGCGTTGGCGGAGGCACGAGAATGGCAGGCAAGACAACAGTTCCGGGATGATCATGGAGCGGATTCATTTTCTCATGGATTCGCCCAGCCAACGAAAAATCTTTCAGAACTTCGAAGAACGGTGGCCACAAAGTGATTCGGAACGCGGGTCGGTACCCCATGCTTGCCCCGGCCGGTTCGAACCCCGTGTTCGGGTGACTCTGGCCATGGCAT
>JARXAF010000114.1 GCA_029865985.1 Verrucomicrobiota bacterium | reverse complement strand
ATGGTCATGAATGGCGTCATGCACGAGGGGCTTCAAAGCCTGCGTCTGGGGCTCCGCGGATGGCCTGCCGCCGGTGAAGAGTTGATCGTCGCCCGCAACATCCTTTTGGCCGAACAAACTGGAACGCCAGTGCATTGTCAGCACATGAGTGCGGCGGGCAGCGTTCGGCTCATTCGCGAAGCCAAGAAGCGTGGGGTGCCGATTTCTGGAGAGGCCTGTCCTCATCATTTCACGCTCACCGATTCGACCCTCGCTGGCAGTGCAGAATTTTGGGCCAGAGATGGCGCGGAATTGGCCCACCGAGTCTTTCAGGGGCATCCGCTGCCCACCTGGCCGATTTACCACACCCACTTCAAGATGAATCCGCCTCTGCGCACCGCAGCCGATCGGGAGGCAATTCTGGAGGGTTTGGTTGATGGAACCTTAGAGATCATCGCCAGCGACCACGCCCCGCACACCGAGTCAGAGAAGGAAGTCGAATTTGACGACGCGCCCTTCGGGATCGTTGGTTTGGAACTCGAGCTGCCTCTATCTCTTATGCAGCTCTACCATACGGGGCGGCTTTCGCTTTCCGGGGTGCTCGAGAAACTCACGGTCAATCCGGCCCGTTTCCTCAAACTGTCCGAGGGTCGAGGTACGCTTTCGGTGGGGGCCTGGGGCGATATCACACTCTTCGATCCAGAGGCTTCTTGGGTTTGTGACCGTCGCGACACGGACAGCCTCAGCCAGAACAATCCCTTCCACGGATGGCCCATGAAAGGGCGCGTGACGGGGACTTTCGTCGGCGGGCAGCGCGTATTTTCTTAAAGTCAGTAAACGGGTGACTCCGCAAGACAAAGCCTCCGCTCCCTGAGGAGTTTCTGGGGGAGTAGAACGTGCGGGCTGCGCGCGAGGGGGGGCCTCCGAGGCTCGGTTTGGGCAGTCCCGCTTGCCTGATGGAGTCGACCGGTTTTTTTGGTAATTGGGGTTTGTGCTGGATCGGAGTGTTGTCGCTGCGCCAGTATTGATTAATGAGGTTTAGGCGGATCTGGGTATTCCTATTGGCATTGATGGGGATCCTATCTTTCCGGGTCGGGGCGGTGGATCCGCAGCCAGCGCCTCCAGCGATTCGGCTCTCACCGGGATTGGCGGAGGCTCCGTTGGCCAAGCGGCTCGAGACCGAGGGCGCGGGTGTCGTTGCTCCGTGGCGTGAGTATTTCATCGGGGATCCGACCTCCGAGGAGCAGATGTATCTCGAATACATCAATCGGGCCCGAGCGTTGCCTTGGGAAGAAGGGTACTTGCTGGCGACGAGCTCCGATGCAGAGCTTCAGTTCACCTATGTTTTTTTTGGCGTCGATCTCCAGCGGGTCGTCGATGAGATCGCGGCGTACCCGCCTCAGCCGCCACTGTCCTTCGAGCCGCGACTCATCAAAATCGCCCGCAGCCACAGTGAGTACATGCTGCAAAATGCCGTCCAAGAGCATGAGGAACGAGACCCGGCGACCGGTGCTGTCATCAACACGACCTCCTCCCGTTTGCTGGGAACTGGTTACCCGCTGAGCGCCGGAGGTGAGAGTGTTTATGCGTACGCCAAGTCCCCACTGGAGGGGCACGCCAGTTTCGAAGTCGATTGGGGTTTTGGAGAGGGTGGTGTTCAGCGTCCGCCCGGACATCGTAACAGCAATCACGAAGGATCATTTCGGGAGTTGGGAGTCGGGGTGGTGCATGGAACCCGTTCCCGCGTGACCCCCCCGGTCACCAATATAGCGGGGACCAACGTGGTCATCACTCCGGCGGTGACCAACACTGTGGGCCCCCGTTTGGTGACACTGGATTTCGGGTCCCGTACCGGCCCACAACCGCTGGTGACCGGTGTGGCATATTACGACTTCAATACCAACGGTTTCTACGATGTGGATGAAGGGGTGCCAGGAGTTCGAGTCGAGGGGGAAACTTCCGGTTGGTTCGCCCTAACCCGAAGTTCTGGGGGGTACGCCATTCCGGGCGTAGAAGGTACCCAGAGGGTTCGTTTTTTGAGCGGCGACTACGAACTCGGAACTCGCACGGTGACTGTCATCGCTGGAAAGAACCTGAAGCAGGACTGGGTGCTGCCCTACGGCGGGACCCGAGTGCTAGGCCCCACTTCCGCGTCGTCCGTCGGGCTCAACGTGTTCCGAGTCGAGCCGGTTTTGGGGGCCTCCGGTTACGAGTGGGCCTCTATGCGATGGGATGCTTTCGCCGGGGTCGAGGGTGCCGAGGATGGAGGCGTGCGCTTTCAGTTCAGTGGTCTGGAAGGTTGGGATCCAGTGAAGCTGGGGACTCCAGCCTCTGGGACACGCTCCTTCCAATTGGTTCACACCAATGGGCTGGACCAAATTCTTCAGTTCCAGCCGAGGATCCGCCCGAGCACTGGAGCCGAGATTCGCTTTAAGTCCTTCCTGGGCTACACGACCACGAACCAGATCGCCTCAGTGGAAGTTTCTACCAATGGTATCGAGTGGACAGCGCTCCTGCAGGAGCGGGGACGAGGTATTTCAGTGACTCCTAACGGCAGTTATGGGGCCAAGTCTGTCTCGCTGGCCGCCTGGGTTGGGGTGGAACTGCGGGTTCGATTTCGGTTCTTTGTGGAACCCGTTGAGGGTGCCCGGTTTTACAGTCAGACCCAGCCGTCCTTTGGATGGTCTCTCGACGATCTTCAATTCAGTAACTCGCAGGTAGGTACCGAGCCAGCTACCCACTCATTGGCGGTAGGCGAGCCCTTTGTCTTCAAGGGCGGTCCTGGGGAAAACTATGAGCTCAAGGCCCGTCCCCGCTTCGGAGGCCAGGTGTTGCCCTACTCGCTTCCGTTAGTTGTGCGGTTTTCACCAACGGCCGTTGCCTCCGGAACGGTGGTGGTCGAGGGAATCCGCAGGAACGAGCCCGGCCAAGTGTTCATTGATTTTGCGCTCACTTCGGGTGTTGCGCGCGAGTGGGTGCTCCAAGGGCGGACTTCACTGGAAGAAGCGTGGCAAACGGCCCCCGGAGCTAGTTTGGTGGACCGCGGCGCTGGGAGGCTCAGTTGGGTTCATACGCCACCGGTCGGAAATTTTTTCTACAGGGTGATGGCGCGCTGAGGGGTAAAATTGCGCGCTTTGGGCCCCCACAAATCCCTCGTCAGACCCTTAAGAAGGCTGCAAGCCGACCTTATACTGTCGCAGAACGTTTGACGGTTTGGTTGTAAGAGAAGTATCTGGATATGTGGAAATAATGAAACCCCGAGTTTCTGCGGTGATTTTGATCTAATGAACCTGCTGCAACGCGTTTGGCGATCCTCCCTGGGGAAGAAGTACCTGATGGCCTTGACCGGCCTAGCACTCTTCGGTTTCGTCGTCGGCCACCTGGTGGGCAACCTCCAGGTATTCGGTAACCCTGAGTTGATTAACTCCTACGCTTATTTCCTGAAGTCCAAGCCAGGACTCCTGTGGGGAGCGCGATTGGGGTTGTTAGCCACGGTGGCTGTCCATGTGGCTACTGCGCTCACCCTCAGCGCGGTTAACAAGGCGGCGCGTCCGGTGGGCTATGTGGGCGGGTCAGCCTATGGGTCCAGTTGGCGTTCGCGCTACATGTTGGTGAGCGGCTTGGTGATCATGGCCTTCGTCGTTTACCATCTGCTGCACTACACCGCGCAGTTGTCCCCAGTGAATGGCGTCAAGGGTGGACTGGATTTCCATTCCCTCACCACTCGCCTAGCGGATGGCACTCAGGTTCAAGACGTGTATGCCATGATGGTTCACGGATTCCAGGTCGGATGGGTGTCGCTCTTTTACCTAATCGCCCAGGCTCTCCTGTTCGTCCACCTGGGGCATGGCCTGTCTTCCATGTTCCAGTCACTGGGTTTGCGTAACCACGTATGGGGTTCGCAGATTGCCGCCTTTGCGAAGGTGGTCAGCCTCGTGGTTTTCCTGGGATATGCTTCGATTCCGGTGGCGGTGCTGACCGGTATGGGGAGCGACTACATTAAGAACATCAAGAAGGCGCCGACGACCAACACGGAGACTCTTCGCTGATATGGCCACGCTCAATTCTCAGATTCCCTCCGGCCCCTTGGCTGACAAGTGGGAAAAACACAAGTTCAGCTCCAAGCTGATTAATCCGGCTAACAAGCGGAAGTTCAAGGTCATTGTGGTCGGTGCCGGATTGGCCGGTTCCAGCGCCTCAGCGACCTTGGCCGAGCTGGGCTACGAGGTGCACAACTTCGTGTTCCACGGTTCCCCCCGTCGGGCTCATTCGGTGGCTGCTCAAGGTGGCATCAACGCGGCCAAGAATTACCAGAACGACGGTGATTCGGTGCATCGCTTGTTCTACGATACCATTAAGGGTGGCGATTACCGCGCTCGAGAGGCCAACGTTCACCGCCTAGCTGAGGTCTCGGTGAGCATCGTTGACCAATGTGCTGCGCAGGGTGTTCCGTTCGCCCGTGAGTACGGTGGGTTGCTAGACAACCGGTCCTTCGGCGGTGCACAAGTTTCCCGCACCTTTTACGCCCGCGGCCAAACGGGTCAGCAGCTTCTGCTGGGCGCTTATTCGGCGCTGAACAAGATGATTGCTGCGGGTGGGATTCATTCCCATACCCACACCGAAATGCTCGATCTGGTGGTGGTCGATGGCCACGCTAAGGGCATCATCGTCCGCAACTTGCAGACAGGCGAAATCACCCGGCACAGCGCCGATGCGGTCGTTCTCGCCACCGGTGGGTACGGCAATGTCTACAACCTTTCCACTTACGCCCGTGGTTCCAACGTCACGGCCAGTTGGCGCGCCTACAAGCGCGGCGCGTGCTTCGCCAATCCCTGCTACACGCAAATTCACCCGACGTGCATCCCGGTGTCGGGCGACTATCAGTCCAAGCTGACCCTGATGTCGGAGTCGCTGCGCAACGACGGACGCATTTGGGTCCCGAAGCGCAAGGAAGACTGCAAGAAGAACCCCGCTGACATCGCTGAGGGCGATCGCGACTACTACCTGGAGCGGATGTACTCGGCCTTTGGTAATCTTGCCCCGCGCGACGTTGCCAGCCGAGCTGCCAAGTCCGTCTGCGACGAAGGGCGGGGTATCGGCGACACCGGTCTGGGTGTTTATCTAGATTTCGCTGATTCCATTCACCGTTTAGGCGAAAACAAGGTACGCGAGCGCTACGGCAATCTGTTCTCGATGTACCACGAGATCACCAGTGAGGACGCCTACAAGACGCCGATGCGCATCTACCCGGCGGTCCACTACACCATGGGTGGTCTTTGGGTGGACTACAACCTGATGAGCAACATCCCTGGACTGTTCGTTCTGGGTGAGGCCAATTTCTCCGATCACGGGGCCAACCGCCTTGGGGCCAGCGCCCTGATGCAGGGACTCTCCGACGGTTACTTCGTACTGCCGAGCACCATCACGACCTACTTGGCCAATGTGAAGGCCGGAGGCCGTCCGGCGACCGATCGCGGAGAGTTTAAACAGGCTGAAGAAGAAGTTCAAAAATTCACCCGCCAAGTCACTTCGAGCAACGGCAAGCGCACGCCCGACAGTTTCCACAAGCAGTTGGGTAAGATCATGTGGGACTACTGCGGCATGGCCCGGAGTGCGACGGGTCTTCAAAAGGGCATCCAGCTCATCGGTGACCTCCGCGAAGAATACCGCACCAATGTCAAAGCGTTGGGCGAGCCGGACGGTTGGAATCAACCGCTGGAGAAGGCTGGTCGTGTGGCTGACTTCATCGAGTTGGGTGAGCTGATGTGTCGCGACGCGCTCATGCGCGAGGAAAGTTGCGGTGGACACTTCCGCGAGGAGTACCAGTACACGCCCAACGACGTCGAAGTGCAGCAGGGCATCGTCAATGCGGGCGACGTGAAGCGCCGTGACGACCAGTTCGCCTTCGTGGCGGCCTGGGAATACGCCGGAGCCCCAGATAAAGCACCGATCCTCAACAAAGAGCCGCTCATCTACGAAGAAGTGAAGATGAGCACCCGGAGCTACAAATAACTCGCCACCTGCACAACCCTTTCCCTACTGCCAATGAAAGTTAGCCTGAAAGTCTGGCGCCAGAAGAACGCGAATGCCGCGGGCGAGTTCAAGACCTACGCGTCTCCCGAGCTGAATCCGAAAATGTCGTTCCTGGAGATGCTCGACGTGGTGAACGAAGAGCTCTCTAACCGGGGCGAAGATCCCATCGCCTTCGACCACGATTGCCGCGAGGGCATTTGTGGCACCTGCTCGTTGGTCATTGATGGCAAGCCCCACGGTCCTCACAAGGGCGTGGCCACCTGCCAGACCTACATGCGCAGCTTCAGCAATGGCGACGAGATTGTCATCGAGCCCTGGCGCGCCAAGGCCTTCCCCATCGTTAAGGATTTGGTGTGTGACCGGAAGTCCTTCGACCGCATCCAGCAGGCCGGTGGATTCATCACTGTTCGCACCGGCAGCGCGCCCGATGCCAACAGCATCCCGGTGCCGAAGGAGAATGCCGATCTGGCGATGGATGCCGCTCAGTGCATTGGCTGCGGGGCCTGCGTGGCCGCCTGCAAGAACGCCAGCGCCATGCTCTTCGTGGCCGCCAAGGTGTCCCATTTGGGTTTGATGCCGCAGGGACAGCCAGAGCGTTACAAGCGCGTCAAATCCATGGTGGAACAAATGGACACCGAGGGTTTCGGAGCCTGCACCGTGACGGGAAGCTGCGAGGCGGTTTGCCCGAAAGAAATCTCCCTCGACTTCATCGCCCGGATGAATCGCGATTACGCCGTGGCCCTCATTAAGGGAGACCCCAAGCAGGTGGCTGGCGGTGGTGCAGGTTGACCCTCCAAGCATTGTTCAGCCCATCGTGGAAGCATCGTGAGGGCCTTCGCGAGGGCTAAAGATGTTCCTCTAAACTTGCAAAACGGAAGTTCCGGTTCGAAGATGTCCTAATCCTAGTCAGAAAACACATGAAGATCTCCCAAAAGGTTTCGGCGGATACCCAGCGCAAAGGTTTTACGCTCATTGAGCTGTTGGTTGTCATAGCCATCATTGCGATTCTAGCCGGCATGCTCTTGCCCGCACTCGGCAAGGCCAAGTCCAAGGCTCAGGGCATCCTGTGCATGAACAACGGCAAGCAATTGATGCTGGGTTGGACTTTGTACTCCGGAGACAACCGGGACGAGATCTGCCTGTCAGCGGGTTTGGGCGGCTTGGTCAATGCCGCTAGCCCGACGAAAACCTATCCGTTGAACCAGTGGTGCATGGGAACCATGCATGAAGGTCCGAGTTGGACTAACACCATGCTGATTATGGACTCCCTGCTCTACAAAAACGTCGGAGCATTGGCGGTCTACAAGTGTCCTTCCGATAGGGCAACGACCAAGGGACCGTTTGGCGGTGGCGGCATCCCGAAGGTCCGGAGCCTGGCCATGAGTTGTTACATGAATCCTGTCCGGGGGCAGGAGTGGGGCACGGGGCGGGCTTACCGCAAGCAAAGTGATTTCATTCTGGGTGCCTCCCAGACGTGGGTGACGATTGATGAGAACCCGGCGTCGATCAACGATGGTTGGTTTGTGCACGCCTCACAGACCTCGTTTGTCGATTACCCTGCTTCGTATCATAACGGCGCTGGTGGGCTATCTTTCGCAGATGGCCATTCGGAGATCAGAAGGTGGAGGTCGCCAACGATTCTCACCTACGGGCTTCGTGCGAAGTCCGACAGGGTTCTGGACACGTTAGACGCGACTTGGCTCTACGAGCGCACGACTACCTACTGAATTCTTGGTTCACTGATCCAGCGATCAGTCGACGACTTTTTACAAACCGCCAACTTGGCGGTTTTTTTGCGCACGTGGTGACGTCGTCGAGTCATCCAGCGATGCAAGGCAGGCTTTGACGCCCGGTGCTCGTGACGCTGTGATGGGCCCATGCCGCGACGCCCCGCTGTAGACCGTTTTCTGCATGAGCGAGCCCGATTCGCATCTGGGATCGAACGTGTGGCCGGAGTAGATGAAGCGGGTCGGGGTCCGCTGGCCGGACCAGTGGTCGCCGCCGCGGTCATTTTGCCTCGCTCTTGGGTCTTAGAAGGGATTCCGGATGCGTTTGCCGATTTGAACGACTCCAAGCAATTGACCGAGACTCAGCGGGATCAGTTCTTTGCCGGACTGACGGGCGATCCGGCCGTTCGTTTTGCCATCGCCGCGGTGGAGCCCCGGGTGATTGATGAGATCAACATCTTGCAAGCCACCCATCGGGCAATGAATCAAGCGTTGGCCGATTTGGGGGACGACGTGGAGCATGCCTTGGTGGACGGACGCCCAGTCCGTAGCCTTCGCTGGCCCCAGACAGCGTTGGTGAAGGGAGATTCCTTGAGCTACTCCATCGCCGCCGCTTCGGTGCTGGCCAAGGTGACTCGCGACCGGGTGATGCGGGAGGCCGATGTCCGGTGGCCCGGTTATGGGTTTGCCACCCACAAAGGTTATCCCACACCCGAACATCTGGAGGCCGTCACCCGTCTGGGACCTAGCCCCATCCATCGCTTGAGTTTCGCGCCGTTGCGGCGGCCGGAGCCGGAGTTGTTCCCGATATGAGTCTTTGGAGCCAATTCCGGAAACCCGGCAAGCCCGTCGAAGCCGGGGCCCACCTCCGATTGGGTCGGAATGGCGAAGACGCCGCCCGAGGCGAATTGGAGAGGCTGGGGATGAAGATTTTGTGCGCCAATTACCGGCATGGTCGCGGGGAGATCGACCTGATTGTCCGGGATGGCGAGGTATTGGCCTTTGTGGAAGTGAAGTCGCGGTCGTCGGAAAGCTGGGTGCGTCCGGCCCAGGCGGTGGGGAAGACGAAGCAGCGGATTTTGTCCGACACGGCCTTGGCCTACCTGAATGAGTTGGGCCGGCCTCAAGTCGCCTTCCGCTTCGACATTGTCGAGGTGCTCTTTGCCGGTGCCGACGTCCGGGAAGTGCGTCACATCGCCAATGCGTTCCCGTTGGCCGAAGGGCGGATGTACCGCTAAAGTCCCTCCGGCTCAGTGGACCGGGGTGGTGGAGCCCGAGTCGAGACGCAGGGCGGCCTCCCGCTCCACCAAGGTCGGGTGCGAGTAGTAGAACCCGCTGAACCACGGATGCGGCGTCAGGTTGGACAGGTTCTTCTCGTGCAGCTTGCGCAAGGCTCCGATGAGCGACGCGCTTTCGCCCATGGCATTCCGGGCGTAGGCGTCCGCCTCGAATTCGTGCCGTCGTGACCGGCGGGTTCCCAAAGGGGTGAGCCAGAAGGTGACCGCGCCCCCCAGCAACCCGGCCAAGAGCAGCACTGGGGCGGTGCCGGCCGATCCTTTGAAACCAAAGGCTTCGAGGAACACCGACTGGCGGGCCAACCAGCCCAGCAGTGCGAAGCTCACGAGCGATGAAACTCCGGCCCAAATGAGCATTTTGGGGATATGGCCGCGCCGGTAATGGCCGATTTCGTGGGCCAGCACCGCTTCGAGTTCCACCTCGGTCAACTGGGCGATCAACGTGTCGTAGAGCACGATTTTCCGGAATCGCCCAAAGCCCGTGAAGTACGCGTTGGAATGGGCGGAGCGCCGACTGCCATCGGCAACCTGGATGGTCTTGGCGGAGAATCCAGTGCGTTCGCCCAGCTTGAGGAGGCGGTCCCGCAGTGAACCTTCTGGGAGTGGGGTGAATTTGTTGAACAAGGGCAGGATGAGAATGGGGGCCAACACCATCATCACGGCCTGAAAAGCCATCAAGAGGACCCACGCCCACAGCCACCATCGATCTCCGATCCAATCCGTGAGTTTGAGGATGCCAGCGATCAGGGGCAGTCCCAAAGCAGCGCTGAGTGCCAGCATCTTGAGGTGGTCGGTGATCCAGATCTTCAGGGTGCTCTTGTTGAATCCGAAACGTTCCTCGAGCCGGAACTGGGACCACCACTCCAGCGGAAGGTCCGGTACGCCCATGACCAGAGAAACCACCAAGAGCCAACCGGCAGTAGCCAGGATGCCCGAACCGGCCCAACCAGCCCAGAAGCTCAGGCTCCAGGGTAGGAATCCGCTGCACAAAAAGAGGATCTTCATGGCCAAGCCCCACAGTTCTTCCACCTGGCCGAACCGGGATTTGGCGAGCGTGTAATCTACGGAGCGCCGGTAGGTCGCCTCATCCATGATGTCCCGAACCGCCTCCGGTGGTTGATGGGCATGGGCTTCGACGTGTTTGCGATTCAACCGGTCCAGAAACCATTGGCCCAGCCAGCGGAATACCAGCAACGACAGGCACCAAAGGAGGATGAATGAAGGAGTCATTGAAAGCGTCAGGAACCAGCTAAGCACCGGAAGAACTTCCCGACAACGCGGGAAAACTTCGTTGGTGGATTGTACGTGTTCGTACAATTGTGGTAAGAAGACTCAATCGTCGATGAAGATTCTGATTGTTATCCTGTTGGTTGGAGCCCTGGGGGCCGGGGGGTGGTTTTATTCCCAGCGGCAGCGGGCCGGGGCCGTTCCGCAGGTCAGTACCAAGGTGGACACCGCTGTCATTGAGACTCGCAACATCAAGTTTGCCATCAATGCCGCGGGCGACATCACTCCGGCCGAGCAGGTGAGTGTGCGGCCGGAGGTTAACGGCAAGATCGAAGTGCTGCCGGTTGATGTGGGTGACCGCGTCAAATCGGGCCAATTGCTCTTCAAACTCGATGATCGCGAGTTGCAGACCCAGCGTCAGCAGGAGGAAAAGAACGTCGAGCGCTCTCGTCTGCAATTGGGACAGGCCGAGCGGGACTACAAACGGGCTCAGCAACTCTTTGAAGGCAAGCTGATCTCCCAGGAGCTCTTCGAAGACAGTCGCACCAAGTTTGATCTGGCCAAGAACGAGCTGGCCTTGAGGGAGAAATCCTTTGAATTGATCATCGAGCGATTGCGCAAGACCGAGGTGATGGCCCCCTTTGATTCCACGATTCTCACGCGACCCATTTCTGTAGGACAGGCGGTTTCCGGATCGGGCGGTTTCAATGCCGGCACCGAGGTTCTCACCATCGCCAATCTCAACGACTTGATCGTCAATGCGCACATCAATCAGGCCGATGTGACCCGGTTGCACGTGGACCAGCAGGTGGAAGTCAGTGTCGAGGCGGTTTCGGGCCTCAAGGTGATTGGCAAGGTCGAGCGCATCGCGCCCCAATCGACCCTCAAGAACAATATCCGCGGGTTCGCAGCGCGGATTCTTTTGAAGGACGTGGGTAATCAAATCCGGCCCGGCATGAGTGCCAACATTTCAATTCCAGTGGCCAGTGCCGACAATGTCGTGGCAGCTCCCTTGGCCAGTGTCTTCACCGAAACCAATCCGGCCACTCGCGAGATCGAGCGCCATGTCTGGGTTCGGAAAGAGGAAAGCTGGGAGCGGCGTCCCATCAAAATCGGGGTGAGCGACTATTTCTTCGCCGAGGTCACCTCCGGGTTGATGGCGGGCGAGGTGGTTTCATTGGAGGATCGTACCAAGGAAATGGGGACGGGGGGCGCGACCAATGGCGTCAAGGTGGCAGTCCAGTCACCGGCGGCCCAACGCTGAGATCGAACGAGAACATGGCGCTGCTCGAACTTCGCAACGTCTCCAAGATCTACCACCTCGGTGGGGAGGAGATCCGAGCTCTGGACGATGTCTCACTCGACCTGGATCAGGGGGAGTTTGTCTCCATCATCGGACCATCCGGCAGCGGCAAGTCCACCCTGATGCACATCTTGGGTTGTCTGGATTCACCAACCCGCGGGAACGTGGTCTTGGCGGGTACCGATATCGCCCAAGCATCGGCCCGGGAGTTGGCTCGGGTTCGGAATCGCACGATCGGCTTCGTTTTCCAGTTCTTCAACTTGCTGCCGAAACTCAACGTGCTCCAAAACGTCGAGTTGCCGATGATCTATGCGGGTATCGGGAGTCGGGAGCGTCGCGAACGGGCTGAAAAAGCCCTAGAAATGGTGGAATTGAGCCATCGCCTGAAGAATCGACCCAATCAGCTTTCTGGTGGGCAACAGCAACGGGTGGCCATCGCCCGGGCCTTGGTGAACAATCCCAAGATCATCTTGGCAGATGAACCCACCGGGAACTTGGACACCCATACTGGTGAGCTCATCTTGGCCCTGTTCCGACGTTTGGCGGCCGAGGGGCGCACGGTGATTCTGGTGACCCACAATCCGGAGATCGCAGCGGTGACTCCGCGGCGGATCGAGATCCGCAATGGCAAGATCGCTCAGCAAGTCGACGCCAAGTTGGCGGGTTTGGACCGGGTTTCCAAAGTGACGACAGGAGGTCAGACCCCATGAGTCTGGAGTTGCCTCAATTGCCGTCCGCTGAGTTGTCTTTGACGGATCTCCCCGTTGGAAAGACCAGTTTGGGCAATGCCGTGGTGGTCGGCCTCAAGGAGATTTGGGCGCACAAATTCCGCAGTGCCCTGACGATGTTGGGCATCGTGCTCGGGGTTTCTTCGCTCGTGGCCATGAGCGCCATGGTTCAGGGAATGGAGAATGGACAGCGGGAGGCGATGCTGGCTATCGGTGGATTGCAGAAGGTCCGGATGGAAGCCCAGCGTGTTCCGGTCGAGCAACGGCACCTGCGCGACCTGGCCCGCGGCATGACCTTGGCCGATGTCGAGGCATTGAAGGCGGGTGTCCCGGACATCGAGATCATCGCGCCGGAAATGCGGTTGGAATTGGATCCGACCCTGCAAGCCAATGGGAAATTCCACCGGACGTTCATGACCGGTGGTGTCGTGCCCGAAAAGGTGAAGATCATGGAGCACGAGGTGGAGCACGGCCGCATGTTCAACGACATCGATGCGTCGGAGGCTCGGCCCGTGTGCGTCATCGGTACGGGAATTCGCGACGAACTCTTCGGTCGGCCCGAGGAGGCGGGGTCCGAGGTGATCCCCTTGGGGCGTACGATGACCATCAATGGCCAACCTTTCACCATCATCGGGATGTTCAAACGCTACGAGGGTGAGCAGGAGCGCAAGCAGCGGGAGGAGCGTGAAGCCGAGCGTTTGCGGCTCAAGGCCGAGGGGAAGGTTCCGCCGAAGGGGCCAGCGCGAGGGCAGGGTCGCAGCGGCAACTTCGCCTTTTGGATCAAGAACAACACCGTCTACATGCCCCTCAACACGATGTGGCATCGGTTTCAGTCCGGTTTGTCGAATGCCCCGCCGGAACCCCGGTTGAGCAACATCGAATTGAAGGTCCGCGACTTCTCCCAGATCGAGCAGACCCTGGCCAAGATCCGCAACATCATGATGGTGAATCATCGTGGTATTGAGGACTTCGCCTTCCGGACCTTCGAGGACTGGAGCGCCGACATCGACCGGTTTGTGAAGAATGCCCGGATGAGTGGTGGGCTCATCGCCGGGATCAGCCTGTTTGTTGGGGGCATCGGCATCATGAACATCATGCTGGCGAGCATCTCTGAACGGATCCGGGAGATCGGCATCCGCAAGGCAGTGGGAGCCGGCGGGTTGGACATCTTCGTGCAGATTTTGGTGGAGAGCACGGTTATCGCCGTTGTGGGTGGTGTTCTTGGATTGGCATTCTCGCGATTCGTGGTGATGGGCATCACGTGGGTTGCGCCAACGGGCAACGATCCGGTGATCACCGGCGGGGCCATGGCGTTGGCGTTCGGTTTCGCCGTGGTGGTCGGTCTCGTGGCGGGCATTTTTCCGGCGGTCAAAGCGGCCCGGATGGATGTCATCCAATCCCTGCGTTACGACTGATGAATCTCTTCAATGCCATCCTCATCGGTCTCAAGGAAGTTTGGGCCCACAAGTTCCGCTCGCTGCTCACCCTCTTCGGGGTGGTTCTCGGAGTGGCTTCGTTGGTGGGCATGAGCGCCATCATCAAGGGGATGGAAAACGGTATGCGGGAGTCGATGATCGCCATGGGCGGGGCCGACAAGGTGCTTCTCCAGCCTCAGGCGGTGCCGGCTTTCCAGGAGCATTTGGCCGACCAGGCACCGGGACGGACACTCGTGGATGTCGTGGCCTTGAAGCAGGGGGCGCCGCTCCTGCGGGTGATTTCACCGGAAATGGCCGTGCCGGATGTCATGGTTTCCCGCGGAGACAAGCGTGCCAGCCCCGAAGAATGTGTCGGAGTATGGCCGGAGGTTTTGGACATGAACCTGCATACCGTGGAGCACGGGCGGTTCTTCAATGCTCTGGACGAAGAAAAAGCCCATGCCGTGTGTGTCATAGGCACAGGGATTCGGGATTCATTATTTGGCGATCCTGATGAAGTCGGGCGCGAGATCATTCCGATTGGTGAAACTATTCAGATCAATGGGCAACCCTTCGTCATTGTCGGAATGTTCACCCATTATGCCAGCGAGCAGGACCTGAAGGCTCGAGCCCTCCGGAAGCAGGCCAGCGCCTCCACCAATGCCGTCGAAACGAAGAAATCACGAGGTTGGGGCAGGAAGGGAGGTTGGGCCTTCTGGCGCAAAAACAACACCATGTACATTCCGCTCAACACGGCCTGGGTGCGATTCCGGATGGCGGGTGATTTGGATGGAATCCCGGACCCTCGACTCAGCGATATCGACCTTAAGGTGAAATCCATGGATCAGATGGAGGTGGCACTGCAGCAGGCCAAGAACGTCTTGTTGGTGACCCACCGAGGCATTGAAGATTTCACCTTTCAAACACAAGAGACTCAGGTTGAGAGCATTAACAAGCAGATCAAAAACGCCCGACTCAGCGGGGGAATCATCGCTGGCATCAGCTTGTTGGTCGGCGGCATTGGCATTATGAACATCATGTTGGCCAGTATCAACGAACGGGTCCGTGAGATCGGCACCTGCAAAGCTTTGGGGGCCACCGGAGTGGACGTCTTCATTCAGATCATCGTTGAGAGCATGGTCTTGTCCCTGATTGGAGCCATCGCCGGGCTTGCTGCCTCACTATTGATTGTCGATCTCTTGGCCTTTCTTGCCCCGACCGGCAACACCCCCATCATCACTTGGGAGGCGCAAGCCATCGCGGTGGCCTTTAGCGGATCCGTTGGGATCTTGGCAGGATTCCTACCGGCCATCAAAGCCGCCCGCCTGGAACCCATCCAAGCCCTCCGCTACGAATAGCCCGATCTCTTCAATCGCCCCCAGATTTGCAATGTTCGGTGAGTTGGTGAGTTGGTGAGTTGGTGAGTTGGTGAGTGGGTGAGTGGGTGAGTGGGTGAGTGGGTGAGTGGGTGAGTGGGTGAGTGGGTGAGTGGGTGAGTGGGTTGCGTTAATTCCGCGCATTCACGAGTGAATTTTGCGCTCGAGAGGGGCTTGGTTTGGTTGTTGGTTTAGAGTGCGACCTGCCTATCTGTCGGCTAAGGCCCTATGTGATGGGTTCATTTCTGGGCAATGGCACATCTAGATCCACTTGGCATTGCACTGGCTCAGTCAATCTGTCGGCGCTGGGTTTGGTAGCCTAGTTTGTTGACTCATATGGGGTTTAGCCCTCGCGGTTCACGCCGCGAGGGCTTTTTAAATCCTATTCATACATGGTGACAGGTTCATTGTTATTGACGTGGGTGGGTGGGTGGCTAGGGTCTTTGCATGCGGAGGGCGCGAATCAAGGAGGCGGGTGGGGTTTACCATTGTGTGTCGCGGACGGTCGGGGGGCAGTTCTTGCTCGATGAGCTAGCCAAGCAGCGTCTGGTCGATCTGCTCTTCCCACTCGCTCAGTTCTGTGGGGTGGAGGTCCTCACCTATTGCATGATGTCCAATCACTTCCACCTGCTCGTCCGAATACCCGATCCCTCTCACATTCCAGACGCCGTCCTCCTCCAACGGGCCGAAGCCTTCTACGGTAAACAAGGCCTCCTCCCGTCTCTGGCCAGGACCGACCTCCAACGCTCCGGCTCCATCACCCCTCATATCCGCCAAACCCTCGCCAG
>JARXAF010000097.1 GCA_029865985.1 Verrucomicrobiota bacterium | reverse complement strand
TGTGCTGGTGGAGGATTGCCCGAAGGCGGTGCAGACGGTGGCGTCGTACATTGATTTGAATCCGGTGCGGGCAGGGTTGGTGGAGGATCCGAAGGAATACCGGCATTGTGGCTACGCGGCTGCGGTGGCCGGTGGGAATGGTCGAATTCGGCGAGGGTTGATGAGTTTCTTGAATGGCCAGACATGGGGTGAAGCAGCCGCGGAGTACCGAACAGGGCTGCTGCTGCGCTCGGTGGATTCAGGACACAGCAAGAAGAAGGCGCTGGATCGGGATGCGATCCGGGCGGCTTTGAAAGACGGAGGGAAGTTGAGCCCTGGAGAGGTGCTGCGATTGCGGATCCGTCACCTGACCGATGGAGTGGTGCTGGGGTCGAAGGGGTTTGTGGACGGGGTGTTCGAGCGGTATCGGGAACGGTTTGGCCCGAACCGACGGAGCGGTGCACGCCCGATCCGCGCGGTGCCGCTGCCAGGCCTGATGGCGTTGCGTGATCTCCGGGTGGATGTGGTGGGGTAGGGTAAGCGAAACGAAGTGGTTCTTCCCTAGGCTCGCATGGATTGGTGGCCGTGGGTTTGCTTGAAAACGTCCGTCAGCAAAATTTGGACAATGGTTAGGTGGTTATGCTTGCTGATATTGTCAGTCTATATCCTTGGGCGATGTCTTGACCCCAGAATCTCGACCCGGATAGTGACCTCGTGGCTTTGCCCGGTTGTTCCATCTCGGTGGGTTTGGATGGTCCTCAGGCGTTCGTTCGTCTGGTGGGGCGGGCTGCGGCTGAATCAGCACCTGCTTTCGAAAAGCTTGTCGTTCGGCTGAAGGATCAGGGGGTTCGGTGCGTGGTGTTGGATTTATCGGCCACTCTCCTCATGGATAGCGGGTTTTCAGGGACACTTTCTCGATTGGTGGGATCGGTGGGAACAACGTTTGCCATTTATCAGGCTCCACAGCGCATTCTCGATGGATTGGACGACCACGGTGTCCTTGCGCAAGTCACCTTGCTCGCAGTGGATCAACAGACCTCGCTGATTCCGGAAACGACGGAAGTTGCGCTCCAACCATCCTCAAAATCAGAGATCTTGAAATGCTGTCTGGATGCCCATCGTGCACTGATGGCGCTCAAGCCAGAGAACGTGGCGAAGTTTGAGGCGGTGGAGCAGTTTCTCAGTCGCGAGTCAGCTCGGTTAGAAAGGGATGTCCCTCAAACGGAAAGCTCACTCTGATTTCGAACCGGTGATGCCAGATTTTCGGACTGAGACCGCAGAGCTGATTTCACCCGAGGGAGCTTCATGTCGCACGGGTTGCGGCGCGCGAAGTTGGGTGTAAAGCCACGCTTCCAGGGGACGCAAGGGGCCCAGCCAGCAATAGAAGGGGGAATAAATCAGCCTCAGACGGATCAAGGAAAGGAGCATATTCAGGCTGGTCCTAAGATTGAAAACCACCTTAGAGCCGCTCTTGTCTGCCCATTCTGTCGGGATTTCTTGGATCACAAAACCGTCCCGTTTGAGTGAGTAGAGCAAGTTCACATCGAACGCGAGGTCGGCGAGAGAAAGTCGATCGTGGATGGTCTCGACGGCATGACGTCGCATGACTTTCGCTCCGCATTGAGTGTCCAGAATTCGCATCTGGAAAAACATCTCCACGAACAGGTGGAACAACCGGCTGGCGAATCGGCGGTTTTCCGGTTGGAAGTGGTGAACGATGGCTCCGGGAAGCCAGCGCGAAGCGATGGCGCAAGAAATGACGGGGTTCTCCAGCGCTTTTACCAAGTCATGGAAAGCGTTGGGCGGCGTTGCTCCGTCGGCGTCGACGTAGCCGATGAGGTCAGCCAATGGGGCCAATTTTAGCCCTTCAATCAAGGCCCCACCTTTGCCGATGGCCGCTGGAAATTCGCTGTGGGTGATGCAGGGGTGGTGTTTCTCGGCTTCTTGAACCACACCCATGGTGTCGTCTCGACAACCGTTGAGCACAACCACCAGACCAAACTTTCCTGGATAGTGCCTGCCGAAATATTCGGCGTACTGTTTCAATACTGGGCCAATGCGGTTCTCCTCGTTGTAGGCGGGGATGAGCAGCAACAGGCTGGGAGCAGAGGCACTCACGGTGTTGAAGTGTTACCAAAGGCACCAAGTCGGGTACAAAGGCCAAACACAGAAGATTGGGTGAAAACTTTTGGGAATCCTTGACCTCGACAAGGTTCCGGCAACGATCTTTAGCAACGCTGAAAATCCCCGAACCCAATGAATCTCCGCGCAATATCCCTGCTTCGTGCCGCCGCCGCTTCGGTTGTTCTGGTGTCCTTCGCCGCTGCTCCTGCCGGCGACCGTGAACCGGCTGTCGTCACTCCGGGAACGGCCGGAGCCCCTCCGTCCGATGCGATCATTCTGTTCAATGGCAAAGACCTCTCTGCATGGAAAAGCGACGACGGCAGCGAGCCGAAGTGGAAGGTGGAGAGCGGCTACATGGAAGTTCACGGCAAGAGTTTGATGACCCGGCAGGAATTTGGCGCGATTCAGTTGCATCTGGAATGGGCCTCTCCCGCCGAGGTCAAAGGTGAGGGGCAGGGAAGGGGTAACAGCGGTGTTTATTTCCAGGGACGCTACGAGATCCAGGTGCTCGATTCCTATCAGAACAAGACCTACTTCAACGGCCAGGCAGCTTCGTTCTATGTCCACAATGCGCCTTTAGTGAATGCCTGCCGGAAGCCGGGTGAGTGGCAAACGTATGACATCGTGTTCCATCCGCCCAAACCCGGTGCAAATGGCAAGGTTCAGCCAGGCTCGTTTACGGTGCTGCACAATGGCGTTCTGGTTCAGGACCATATTCCCGTTCTGGGCGACGCCTCGGTGTCGGCGAAATTTTCAGGCGCAACTCACACAGGCCCCCTGATGCTGCAAGACCACGGTAATCCGGTGCGCTACCGCAACATTTGGGTCCGCAAGTTGGACTAATTTCCTCCCCAGTTGGCGCGCCTTTGCTCTCAAGGCCCTGGTTCCGTCTCAATTGTTCATGAATGCTCCGTTTCGTTTCTGGTGGGCCGCCATGGCTTGGATGCTGGCGGCGAACTTGGGGATTTCTGCCGCTGAGCTGCATCCGTTGAGGGCGTTGCTGGTGTGTGGAGGGTGTTGCCACGATTACCCGATCCAGAAGGATGTGCTCAAGCGGGGTATTGAATCGCGGGCTCGAATCACTGTGGATACGGTTCAGCAGGGTGGCACTTCCAAGGAGAGTCAGATCCCTCTCTATGAGAACCCTCATTGGGCGAAGGGCTACGATGTGGTTATTCATGATGAATGCTTCGGTGCGGTCGCTGATACGAATTGGATTTCACGAATTCTCGCTCCGCATCGGGCCGGGCTACCGGGGGTGAATTTGCACTGTGCTGTCCACAGTTACCGGGCCGCTCCGGGTGAACTTTGGCAGGAATACCTTGGCCTTAGATCCATGAAGCATGGCAAGGCCGCCCCCATTCAGATCCGCACAGTCGACAAGCAGCATCCCATCATCCGTGGTCTGGGTTGGCGGGATTGGCTGACGGGCAATGAGGAACTTTACAACAACGTGAAAGTCTTTCCGTCGGCCACTGTGCTGCAGCGGGGAGCGCAAGGTGAAGACGACTGCGCCATCACTTGGGTAAATCGCTTTGGATCCACTCGGGTCTTCAGTACGTCGCTGGGGCATTTCAACGAGACGGTCAGCGACGATCGCTACTTGGACCTAGTGACGCGGGGTGTGCTATGGGCGTGCGATCGCCTCGATTCCAGCCATCTCAAGGCGATCACTCCGATTACACCGGTGCGTTCTACTTCTCCGGTCACGCCGGCCGTGAAGCCCTGATAAAGTTGTGGCCTGTTGGAGCGGCCATTCGCAGCCGCAACACCCACTCAGTATCGCATGCTTTGCTGAGATCCCTCCGAGGTTTCTTCTGGGAGGTTCCGGGCCGAACTGCGTCAAGGCGCGTGGCCGTGAGCTCGAAACCATTCGACAGCATCTGCCAAAGCCTGTCGGGGTGGGGTTTGTGGGAGGCCGAGTTCTTGGATGGCCTTGGCCGGGTTGAACCACATTTTATAGGCCGCCATGCGAACTCCAGCCAATGGCGCTTTGGGTGGTTTTCCGGTGAACTTGGCGAGCCATTCGTCCACATGCGCTGCACCCAAGGCCACCGCGTAGGGAACCTGAAACCGGGGGGCAGGGATGCCGGTGATCTCGGAAAGGGTGTCGAGGGCCTGTTTCATGGTCCAATTCCCGTGGGCATGCCCCAGAATGTAGCGCTCACCGATGCGCCCCTTTTCGGCGGCCAAGATGTGACCTTCGGCGACATCCCGAACGTGGACCCAATTGAGGCCTGTATCCAAATAAGCGGGCATCGCGCGGCGCAGGAAATCCACGATCACTTGTCCCGTAGGCGTGGGTTTCACATCCCGCGGTCCGATCGGGGCGCTGGGGTTGACGATGATCACCGGCAACCCAGCGGCTGCTAATTCCCGGGCCACCACTTCAGCCCGCCATTTGGAGAGCTTGTAGGGGTTGGACATCTGGGACTCGGCCACCGGTGTGGTTTCATCGGTGGGGACGATCAATCCATCGGGGCCCGGCTTGGGAAGTCCGATGCAGCCGACGGTACTGGTGTAGACCATGCGGGAACACCCGGCCTGATGCGCCGCGGTCAGGATGTTCCGCGTCCCGTCCACATTGGCCCGGAACATAGGGGCGTAATCAGGCAACCAGAGCGCATAGCTCGCAGCCACATGGAAGCACCAGTCGCATCCAGCCATGGCCTGGGCGAGTTTGGGTGTTCCGTCGGTGAGGTCCCCCGGAACCGGTTCATACGCGGCACCGCTGAGGCCCCGGACATCCGCCCCGGGCCTCAACAGAACCCGGACCGAATGCCCCCGGGCGATCAACGCGTGGACCAGATTGGCTCCGACGAAACCGGAGGCGCCGGTGACGAAACAACGCATGTCGGCAATGGACGAAATCTGAAGATCGGACCGACTGGCAAACTCACTTCGCCCAGAAATCGATCACAAACACATCGGCCACCAAGGGGCGCACCAGTTTACCGAACTCCTGATGATCGGGGTGGACGAGGTAGGCGTCCCGATCCTTCTCGGAAGTGAAGGTCAGGATCCAACCGTGAGTGCAGCCTTTGTTGAGATTCTCAGGGCTGTTGTTGGTGCCCGCCTCGAGGGTGGCGATCTGGGGGATCTTTGACTTCAGGGCGCGAAATGCTGTCTCGACCTTTTTCACCTCGGCTGGGCTGGCGGTTTCCTTGAACTTGAAGGCAACAACGTGGCGGAGGTGACCGTGGTTTTTGGAGGATGCAGTGGTGTCAGACATGGCAGGGAAAGCGAGGGCGAAGAGCAACGCCCCGATCAGCAGTAGTGGTTTCATCGGAAATTTCAAAAGGAGGCTGGAACTTGAACGCGAGCGGGACAAGTGCATATCGCTGTCAGATCACTGTCTCTATCAGCTTGCTTGTTCAGATCGCAGCCCGTGCGGCGAGGTTGTTTCTGGGGACTTATTGTTCAGAGCGCTTGGAAGGTTGCTGTCAATCCGACACCGGAGGCGGTTTGAACCCCTCGTCGGTTGGCGGCCAAGTGTGTGCAAATCTTGAAGATCATCTCAGCTGCATCGACGTTTCCGATCGCGGCAGCCAGTGCGTCGGCAGAAAAAGCTGTTCCTGGGTTGGTGGCCAGATGCGCCACAGCCTGACGCTGCAGACTCAGCACGCTGGCGGCGGCCTTCTTGCCCGCTTCGACGCCCGGCTGGTGGTAGGCGTTGATGTGGATCAGCGACGCGTAGAGACCCACAGCTCGCTCAAAGAGAGCGATGAGCATTCCGACGGTGAATGCGGATGCATCGGGGACCGTGAGTGTCAGGCTCGGGCGACCCGACTCGTACAGGGCGGAGCGGGTGCCCAGGAAGAATCCGCTCAGGAAGTCGCCGCTGGTCGCACCCGGCTCGACTTCGACGCTGGACCCGTCCCGATCGCGCAAGACTTCGATGAACACAGCGAAGAAGTTGGCCACACCATCCCGCAATTGCTGGACGTAGGCATGTTGGTCGGTGGACCCCTTGTTTCCGTACACGGCCAGTCCTTGGTGGACCACCTTTCCGTCCAGATCCAATTCCTTGCCCAAGGACTCCATGACGAGTTGCTGGAGGTATTTGGAGAAGAGTTCGAAGCGGTCTTTGTAGGGGAGAACCACCATGTCCTTGGTTCCCCGACCTTCCCCGAGGAAGTACCACATGAGCGCGAGTTGTGCGGCGGGATTGTCTCGGGTAACAGTGTTTCGGGTGGACTCATCGCAGGCCTTGGCCCCGGCCAGCAGTCCTTGGATGTCCAGGCCCTGCAGGGCGGCGGGCAGTAGGCCTACTGCGCTCAATTCGCTGGTGCGTCCACCCACCCAGTCCCACATGGGGAAGGTTTGGATCCAACCGTCGGCGATGGCTGTCTTGTGCAAGGCGCTGCCTTCGCCCGTGACGGCCACCGCGTGGGCGGCAAAGCGCAGACCCGCCCGCTCGTAAGCGGCCCGTGCCTCGACCATGCCGTTGCGCGTCTCCGGAGTCCCGCCGGACTTCGAGATGACCAGCGCGAGGGTTTGCCCCAGCTTGCCTTCCAGAGTGGCGAGGACTTGGTCCATGCCGTCCGGGTCGGTGTTGTCGAAGAAATACGGTGTGAGCTTGTCGGAGCGCGGTTGTCCGAGCGCCTTGGCCACGAATTGCGGACCGAGGGCCGACCCCCCGATTCCGATGACCAGAACGTTTTTGAAGGGTCCGGAGGAGCCAACCCGTTCTCCGCGATGCACTTGGGTGGTGAAAGTGCCAATCGCCTTCAACGTGCTTTGAATGGCTTCAGCCAGGGCCGGCGTGGGAGCCAGCGCCGGATTCCGCAGCCAGTAATGGCCCACCATCCGTTGTTCATCCGGATTGGCGATGGCACCCCGTTCCAGTTGAGCCATGTCGCTCAGTGCTTTCTGGATGGGCCGTTCCATTTTGGAGTGGAAATCGTCCGGAAAAGGGACCCGACTGATGTCCAGTCCTAGCCCGATGGTGGGGCAATCGAGAAAATGACGTTGGAAGCGGGACCAGAGAATCGCTGGGGTTGCAATCATCGCAGAGGAGACGCTAGGAACTGCATTGGGCCTGCCAAGGAGTAAAGTGGTGTGCATTCACGGGGTGAATTTCACCCCACGATCGATGGCTTCTAACGCTGCTGTAGAACATTCGCTTAACAAAACCAGTTTTGAAGGTTATCCGTGAGCAACCCGCATGCTGCTCCGCCAACGCCAACTCTTGAACAAAGTCCATGCGCTCATCGACGCGGCTCTGTTCGGTGGTGTTTTCTGGTTGGCCCATTTCATCCGTTCGCTGCCTCGCCTTGATCCGGACGATGTCATCGGCGATTTCCACAAATACCAGTGGCTGCTGCTGGTGGTGGTGCCGTTGACCCCTCCGCTGCTCGAGCTTCAAGGGTTTTACCATCGAGCCGTTCTGGCATCGCGACGGCAATCACTGTCTCAGATCCTTCGAGGGGCTGCCTGGGTTTCATTGGCAATCATCGTTGCGATGTTCTTCACCAAGCAGGAGGTGGCTCGCGGCGTGGTCTCCCTGTTTTTGCCGATGATTGTCTGTGCGATGGTGATCAAAGAAGAGCTGCTGCGGCTTTGGGCTCAATCTCGAATGGTTGGCCAAGAGGCCCGTCGGCGCGTGATCTTGATCGGTGGCGATCGTGAAATGAGCCGATTGGACGAGGCTTTGAAGCAGAATGCCCAAGGTGAGATCTCTGTCGCAGCCCGTTTGGATCCCGGCCAGTTTTCCATCTCAGTCTTGACGGATTTATTGCATTCGCACGCCGCCAATGCCGTTCTGGTGGCGCCCAAGCAGTTCCTTTTCGGTCAGATTGAAAAGATCATCCAAGTCTGCGAACTCGAGGGTGTTGAGGTCTGGCTGCACGCCGATTTCTTCCAGACCCGGGTTTCTCAAACGACCGTGGACGAATTGGCCGGACATCCGGTGCTGGTGTTCCGCACCGGCCCTGATCAGACGTGGCAGTCCATGGCCAAGGGGGTGGTTGATTTCCTTGGCTCAATGGCTCTCTTGCTGGCTACCTCGCCGTTGTTCTTGGCGGCGGCCTTGGCGGTTCGGCTGACTTCTCCCGGGCCTGTGCTGTTCCGCCAGCGTCGGGCTGGGCTCAATGGGCACCCATTCACCATGCTCAAGTTCCGCACCATGGTGACCAATGCCGAGCAGCTCAAACACGAGTTGGCCAAGCTCAATGAGATGAGTGGACCCGTATTCAAGGTAACCAACGACCCCCGCGTGACTCCCGTGGGCCGGTTCTTGCGCAAGTGGTCGGTGGATGAGTTGCCGCAGTTGTGGAATGTTTTTCGCGGCGAAATGAGTCTGGTGGGCCCACGTCCGCTGCCGGTGGACGAGGTGGCTCGTTTCGACGACATGGCCCACCGCCGCCGCCTGAGCGTCAAGCCGGGCCTGACTTGCCTGTGGCAGGTGAGCGGCCGCAACAACGTGACCGATTTCAAGGAGTGGGTCCGCCTCGACCTCCACTACATCGACAACTGGTCCATCTGGCTCGACCTCAAGATCCTCTTGCGGACCATCCCGGCGGTTTTCTCCGGCGCCGGCGCCAAGTGATTAGCCTGATTCGACGATTTATTGGGATCCGTCGTGCTGGCTGAGCGGGGTTATAAAAGTAAGCCTTCGTGCCAAAATCATTGCTGCCTGACGGAAGCGGAAACGGCGGAGGGTGTTTGTGGGCTTGTGTGGACAGGGGGCAGGGCCTAGCTTTGGGAACAAGTGAACGGAAATCCTATGGAGACTTCGATACTGGCGTTTATTGGCGGCACCGAAATCATGTGGATCGCCATCGTGGTTTTGGTCCTCTTTGGTGCCAAGAAGGTGCCCGAGCTGATGAAAGGCGTCGGCACCGGCATTCGGGAGTTCAAGAAGGCGTCCAAGGATGTGCAGGATGAAGTGCAGCGCGTGATGGATGAGCCAGAGCGCCCTGCATCGCCGACCACCCCGCCGGTGCGTCCGCCTTCCGACACGGTCTCGCACAGTCACAAGGCCTGATTTAGGGTCTTTTTCCGGTCTTTCCCGAGCAGGGATGGGCCCTGGCTGAGATCGCGATCCTAGCGGATTAGCCTCAGTCTGGGGTCTGATGGACCTGAGCAGACTGATTTGAGCACGCATGGCTGACGACCCTGATTACACCCTGACCCCCTCGCTGCCCCCCAATCCTGACTTTCAGGATTCGGACGAGGCGGGCGGTGGGCCGGTGAAGACCTTCTTGGAGCACCTCGAGGATCTTCGTTGGACCCTCATCAAGTGTGCGGTCGCGGTGTTTCTGGGATTCATCCTTTGCCTGAGCGGCAGCAATGTGGTCATCCAGTTCCTCAAGTGGCCACTGATGGTCGCCGAGGGCATGCGACATTCCACGAGCGGTCGGGTGGTTTTCATGCTGGGGACCAATGTGCTCACTCGCATGACGCCCAATGACAGCGGAATCGCAGGGGTGGCCACCAACCGGGATACGGTTTTCCGATTGGCTCCCACGTTGGTGGGGACCAACTTGGTGCTCAAATTGCAGGAGGACACCAACCCTCCGGCCATCGCCACTCGGTCTTTCGATGTTCAGCTCAAGACGCTGGGGCCTGTGACGGCGTTCAGCGTGGTGATGCAAATCGCCATGTTTGGCGGCATCACCGTCTCCATTCCCTTCATTCTATTCTTCATTGCCCAGTTCATCCTGCCGGCGCTGCACCAACACGAGAAGTCGTTCGTGTACAAAGTTAGCGGGTGGGCGACCTTCCTCTTCTTGATGGGGGTTGCTTTCTGCTACTTCGTCCTGTTGGTGATTTGCTTGAGCACCACGGTGAGTTTCTCCAACTGGCTGGGTTTCGCAGCCGACGAATGGAAGGCCGATGAATACATCAGCTTCGTGTGCTGGTTCATGTTGGGCATGGGTGTGGCCTTTCAGTTGCCCCTGGTCCTGCTGACGCTGGTTAAGATTGGCATCCTCGATGCCGCCAAGCTTTCCAAGTTCCGTTCCTATTGGGTGGTGGCTGGCCTGGTGATCGCCGCCTTCATCACACCTGATGGCAATCCACTTAACATGCTTCTGCTCTTCCTCCCGCTGCATCTGCTGTATGAAATCAGCTTGGTGATTGCTTGGTGGTGGGGGCGAAAAGCAGCCAAAGCAGCCGCAATCTTGCCGCCGGACGAGCGCGCGTGAAAAATCATCGCCTGTCGGATGAAGTCCGCGCTTGCACCCACCGGCTCCGCCGATAACCTCCCACAACATTTTCCAACCTTATGCGTTCCTTTCTCAAGCCGGTGAGTCTCCTTGTGACCGTGGCCGCGGTGCTCGTCGGATGCACCAGCGCCGAGCAGAAGCTTGGTCGCGGACTCAACAACGTTTCTGAGCCGTTCCGCCTCGGTGAACTCCAGCGCAGCTACGAACAGGGTGCCCTGTTCGGCGGTGCGCACGGTGGAACGGTGGGCATTGTTCGTGGCGTCAATCGTACCATCGGCCGTACGGTCGTGGGCGCGGTGGAGGTCTTGAGCTTCCCCATTCCCAGCGAGCCGTACATCAAGCCTGATTACAAGGTGTACCCGGATAGCTACAAGCCCGGAGCCCTCGGCAAGTCCACCGTGACTGCCACCGACAATTCCCTCGGATTCGAGGCGTCGGATGTGGCTCCGGTGATCCCGGGCAGCCGCTTCCGCGTCATCGACTGAGAACTTGGGCGTTCCCTCACCGGGATGCCCTTTACCACCCCTCTTCCGCGCTCCCGCAGTTTCTGCGGGGGCGCTTTTTTATGCCGCTGATCCGATCCTCTCCCTGCAAGGTCAACCTGCTGCTCAATATCCTCGGGCGGCGGCCCGACGGATTTCATGACTTGGAGACCCTGTTCCACCCGGTGCCGCTGTGTGATGAATTGACCTTTGAATTGGCTGGCGAGTCGGGGATCCACTTCACCTGCGACCATCCGGAACTGCCGACCGATCGGAGCAATCTGGTGGTGCGGGCCGCCGAGCAATTCTTGGTTGAGGCTCAACAAGCCGGGCAGGGGATTCGAATTCATCTCACCAAGCGGATCCCGCTGGCCGCCGGTTTGGGTGGAGGTAGTTCTAACGCCGCCCAGACCTTGGTTGGCCTAAACGAGTTGTTGGGGCAACCGTTGACGCTGGCTTCTTTGGATCGCATCGCGGCCACTCTGGGTTCGGATGTGAATTTTTTCCTTCAGGATCAACCAGCCCGAGCTACCGGCCGAGGAGAACGGGTCGAGCCGCTGGCTCCGTTTGATGCGCTTCGGGGTCGGGGTATGATTTTGTACCATCCCGGTTTTGGTATCTCGACGGCGTGGGCCTATCGAGAACTGGCTCAACATCCGGAGGCCCTCAATGGTCGCCCGGGCCGGGTCGATGCCTTGGAGCGTGCCTTGAGGTCTGGTGATCTTGCCGAGGCCGGCCAGTGTTTCTACAACTCGCTGGAAGCCCCGGCCTTGCACAAGTATCCAATCCTGGATTTGTACCAGCGTTTCTTGCGCGAAAACGGAGCTTGGGCCGCGCTCATGTCGGGAAGTGGTTCCACCACTTTTGCGCTCTTTCCGGACGAGGCCACGGCGCGGGCGGCGGTCACGTCTTTTGAAGCGCAGTTTGGAACGGCTGGTTGGATGCAGGTGGTTTGTTTATAGCTTCCCGTCTCTGGGGTGGGCTGTCGGATCGGGGTGCCGGTTTGGCTTGTCTTTCCGAGATGCTCAGGTGCCAGAAAGTTTTCGGTGGGATGCGTAGCAGTCTTTCAGCCTGTTACTGCGGCCTTTTCCTCGCCTTGCAGAGTGATCTGTGTCGACGATTTGCCCTCTTTCAACCCCCTATCAATCGCCTCCTATGATTCGTCTCGACGGCAAGACTGCTCTGGTGACGGGTGCCGGATCCGGCATCGGTCAATGCATCGCTGAAACCTTTGCCCGTGCCGGTGCCTGGGTGCTTGTTGCTGAACTTCGGATCGAAGCGGGTGAGGCGACCGTCCAGCGGATTCGTGAAGCGGGTGGACGAGCCGATGCCGTTGCTCTCGACGTGACTTCGGAATCCGACCTGGCAGCCGCAGCCGCGCGCTATCCCGGGGTGGATGTTCTCGTGTGCAATGCCGGCATTGGTCATGTCGGGACACTCCTGACCACGGCCGGCTCTGATTTTGATCGGGTGATGGCGGTGAATGTCCGCGGGGTATTCAACACCATGAAAGCCTGGTTGCCGGGCATGGTTTCCCGGGGAGCGGGTTCGGTGGTCAATCTCGCCTCCACGGCCGGTTTGGAAGGATTGGTCGATCGCTTTGCCTACAGTGTCAGCAAACATGCGGTGGTCGGCATCACTCGATCGACGGCCCTCGACCATGCGCGCAGCGGTGTTCGCATCAATTGTCTTTGTCCGGGCCGGGTGGAAACTCCGTTTGTCCGTGCCCGCATCGCCGAATATCCCGACCCGGTTGCCGCGGCCCGCGAAATGGCATCCACCCAAGCCATGGGGCGCATGGGGCAGCCGCAGGAAATTGCCAACGCCGCCTTGTTCCTGGCTTCCGACGACGCCTCGTTCGTCACCGGTGCCGCGTTGCCGGTCGATGGGGGCTGGACGGCCGGGATGTTTCCCAAGGGCTGATCCACTCCAAGGTTACCCCCACTGCCTTCCTGGGCTCGCTTCAGTTTCCCAACTCCGGGGGGGGCGAGGCGCATGATAGGCTTCCGGTTAGGTGTCCTGTTCCGAGGAGCCTGTCCCTTGTCGGAGGAGCCTGTCCCTTGTCGGGGTCAGTTCGCTTCGTTCCACAAAAGTCGATGGCTAAGTTTTGCGGGGCGATGCAGCCTGTCCCTTGTTCATGGCGCTGCTTGAGATCGAAAACCTTCAGAAGTCGTTTCGAACCCCGGATGGGCGAATTCTGCCGGTGGTGGACGTTCCTGGGTTTCGCCTCAACGCCGGGGAACTGGTGGCTTTGAGTGGCCCCAGTGGCACCGGCAAGACGACCTTCCTCCACCTCATCGCCGGCATTTTGGCAGGAGATTCCGGCCGCATTACTCTGGATGGTCAGGATATGGCCACTTTGTCTGAGGCCGGTCGGGACCGCATCCGGGCGCGGGTGATTGGTTATATCTTCCAAACGTTCAACTTGCTTCAGGGCTTCACCTGTCTGGAGAACGTCCTTCTGGGCATGTCCTTTGGTCCGGGAGCCGATCCGGTTCGCGCCCGGTCGCTGTTGAACCGGGTGGGATTGAGCGATCGATTGGACTATTATCCGAGGCAACTTTCGACGGGCCAACAGCAGCGGGTGGCTGTGGCTCGTGCCTTGGCCAATCGGCCGAAATTGGTCCTGGCCGATGAACCCACAGGCAATCTGGACCCAGCCAATGCGGCCCAGGCGTTGGCATTGATCCGTGAATTGTGCGCGGAGGAGGGGTCAGCGTTGCTCTTGGTGAGTCATGATCCATCCGTTCTGGCGGCGTTCCCTCGTCGGGAATCTCTGGCAATCCTCAATCAGGCATCACGGAAGGGGGGTGGCCTATGACGCTGTTGCTTTTGGTTCGACGCAGCTTGCGCCAGCACCTGCTTTCGACCGTGGTGACGGCCCTTTCGCTGGCGATGGCCGGTGGATTGTTGATGTCGGTCTGGGTGGTCAAACGCCAGGCTCGGGCCACCTTCACAGGCCAAACCGGCGCCTGGGATGCTGTTCTCGGTGCTCGTGGTGCGAAGCTTCAATTGGTCCTCAATGCGCTGTTCCACCTCGAGGCGTCCCCGGGAAATGTCGCGTTTGCCGATTTCCAAACACTGTCGTCCAACCGGGCAGTGGCTTTGGCTATTCCGATCGCGGTTGGCGACAACTACCTGGGCTATCGCATTGTGGGCACGCTCACCAACCTCTTCACCGAGGCCGAGGCTGCTCCGGGTCGTCGCTTCCGTTTGGTGGGCGGAGGGCGTTGGTTTGAAGACGGTTATCGCGAAGCAGTGGTGGGATCCTTCGTTGCTCAACGTCTCGGGCTGAAACCCGGTGACACCTTCAAGCCGTACCACGGTTTGAACTTCAATCCCAAGGAACAGCACGAGGACGAATATGTGATCACTGGGGTTCTGGAGCCCTCCAATACTCCAGCCGACCGAGTGCTCTGGATTCCGCTGGCAGGGCTGCAGAACATGTCGGGCCATGCCGCGGCGACGGCCAGCGATGTCAGTGCAGTATTGGTGAAGCTGCGGAGCGCGGTGGCGGGTCAGCAATTGGACATGCTCTACAACAAGCAGGGCGACCGATTGACCTTTGCCTGGCCTCTGGGAACGGTGTTGGCCCAACTGTTCGACAAGATGGGGTGGTTCGATCAGGTACTCGAACTCGTGGCTTATTTGGTGGCATTGGTGGCGGCCGGTTCTGTGCTGGCCAGCATTTACAATTCCCTGAGCGCCCGACGCCGGGATCTGGCCATTCTAAGGGCCCTGGGTGCCCGTCGTTCAACCGTTTTTGCCTCGATCATTCTGGAGGCTGCCTCAATCGCTGCTCTCGGCATGGTGCTCGCTTGGGGGTTGTACGCCGTGATTCTCGGGGCCGTGGCCGCGGTCATCCGGGCCCAGACGGGCGTGGTTCTCGATCCCTGGGCTTGGGATCCCGTTCTGGTCATTGCCCCGCTGGCGTTGGTGGTGCTTGGGGCTTTGGCCGGAGTTCTCCCCGCCATCAAGGCTTACGGCAATCCGGTGGCTGAAAATCTGGCTCCCGAGTCCTGAATTCGAAAGCGCTGGCAGGCTTCATCGGTCAGGGCGCCTGCTTTTCGATCCTAGCCTGTCCCTTGTCCGAAGAGCCTGTCCCCGGGGCAAAATTGCAGAAACCCGAAGCAAGGAATGGACAGGCGGCCGGTGGTGTCGGTAAATCCTGATGTTCCACGTCCGACTTGTCATAACACAGAATCAATACACGTACCCCTATGAGTAATGGAAGTAACGAGGGCATAGCCCCCAATGCAAAGCGGCTGCTGATGGCCGGCTTTATGGCCATCCTAGCCGCAGGCATTGGATTCGCTTTGCGCAATGGCCTCACCGGAGAATGGAAAACGCTCTTCCGCTTCACAGATGGTCAGGTTGGCCTCATCGGCGGAGCAGGCTTTTCGGGTTTCTGTTTCGGCATCATTTTCGGCGGCATCGTGGTGGACAAAATCGGCTACGGAAAACTGGTGGGGGCTGCTTTCTTGCTCCATGTCCTGTCTGCGGTCGTCACGCTCTCGCCTGCCCCGGATGTCAGTCAGGCAACCGCCTTCAATCTGCTCTTTTGCGGCTCCTTTATTTTCTCGCTCGCGAACGGAACTCTTGAGGCCGTCGCCAATCCCTTGATTGCGACCATTTACCCCAAGAACCGTACGCATTACCTGAACATCCTTCACGCGAGCTGGCCTGCGGGAATGATTCTCGGCGCGTTCGTGACTCTCTTCTTGGGTGAAGCGCTCCCCTGGAAGATGAAATTGGGATTGTACCTCATCCCCACCGCGATTTACGGGTTGATGTTCTTGGGTCAGAAGTTCCCCAAATCCGAAGCCTCCTCCAAAGGCCTTTCTCTGGGCGAGATGATGAAAGATGTCGGAATTCTGGGAGCGAGCATCGTGGGTGTGCTGCTCTTCCTGTTCTTCCGTGACTCGCTGGGCGGCATCATTGGCGCCATCACTGGAAGCGCATTCTTTGCGTCCCAAGCTTGGGTTGTCATTTCAGGCCTCGTTGCGGTGGGTTTTGTCGCCTGGGTTGCGGTGATCACGCAGTTCGCGCTCGGACACTGGATGATTTTCACCCTCTTCGTCGCCCATGCGATCCTGGGTTCGCTGGAGTTGGGTACCGACTCGTGGATCGAAAACATCAACGGCAGCATCCTGACCGCGAAACAAGGCACGATCCTCTTTATCTTCGCGTCGGCAATGATGTTCGCTCTGCGTTTCTCCAGCCACTGGATCGAGTCGCGTCTCAAGCTCTCCCCGATCTCGATTTTGTTCACCTGCTCGATCTTTGCCATCGTCGGTTTGCTGGCCTGCTCGTCGGTGACCACCCTCACGGTCGCCTTCGGCGCCGTGCTGATCTACAGCATCGGTAAGACGTTCTTCTGGCCGACCATGCTCGCCGTCGTGGGTGATCGTTTCCCGCGCTCAGGTGCGGTGGCGATGTCCATCATGGGCGGCATTGGCATGCTCTCCGTAGGACAGATTGGTGGACCCGGCCTCGGCTATGCCAAGGATCGCTTCACTGCTGAACATCTGGAAGCCAATGGCCAGCAGATGGTTCTCGCTGCAAACAAAGCTGAAAAACCGTCGGGCTTGCTCGGGCTGTTCAAGGAGGTTGCGGCTCTGGACGGCGCCAAGATGGAGGCTGCGAAAAAGCTGGCTGAGAAAGAGAAGCACGACAACGTCTCCGCTGAAAAATCCCAGCTCACTGCGGATCAAAAGGCGATGGTTGAAGGCAATATCGCTGGCGCTCGCAAGACGCTGAAAGCCGATGCCGCTCTTCCGGTCGGAATGGCCGCCATCTACCTCTTGCTGATCCTCTACTTCAAGTCCATCGGTGGCTACCGGCCGGTAACCATTGCCGATGCGGGTAAGGCCTAAGGCCTGAGGTTTCAGTTTTCCGTGTTTCAAAGCGGGCGGTTCCCGGAGACGGGGCCGCCCGCTTTTTCATGGGCATCTTCCGAGGCTGGGTTTGGCATCAATCCGCCAGTTGCATCCAGCCCCAGACCCGCCGATCCTATCGGCATGTTGCTCAAGGTGAATCTTCGCCTCTTGGAAAAAGAATCCATTCAGCTCGATGGAGATATCCTGGCCTCAGAACTTGCCCCGGACTTCCAGGACGAGTTGATGCGTTTGTCACATCCCGTGGAATATGAGCTGATGGTGGAGCGTCAGTCCGACAGTCTTTTGGTGACCGGAAACCTGCGGACTCATGTGGATTGCGAGTGCGCTCGGTGCCTCAAGGTGTTCCTTCTCTCGGTTCAAGTGGACGAGTTTTCCCTGATGGTCCCCTTGGCGGGCGAAGAGGCTCTTCCAGTCGATGGAGATTTTGCAGACTTGACCCCTGCCGTCCGGGAGGACATTTTGCTCGCTCTGCCAACGAATCCGTTGTGCGGACCTGACTGTCGTGGGTTGAAGCCGAAAGGCCAGCCCCGCGAACTGCAAGTGAGGGAGCAGGCTGAGCCGAATACGGCGTGGAGTGCCCTCGATAATCTGAAACTGTAACCGAACCGAATATGGGCGTCCCCAAACGCAAACCGTCGCGCAGCCGTCAACGCATGCGCCGAGCCTACAACAGCGTCCTCACCCTGCCGAAGTTGGCGATCTGCACCCAGTGCGCCTCTCCGTCGTTGCCCCACCGGGTTTGCCCCGAGTGCGGTTTCTACAACGGCCGCCAGGTGATCAACGTCGGCGTCGCAGCCTAATGTTTCTAGGCGCGCCGTGTCCGTTTTAGACGGACCGGCGCGTTTTGCTTATGCGCCTGGCAGTGGACGTCATGGGCGGCGACCACGGTCCGGAGGAACTCCTCCAGGGCGTGAAGCTGGGATTGGCGGCAGAGCCGTCGATTTCCCGCCTCTACGTGGTTGGGCCTCCATCGGTCTTGGAACCGCTGCTGAAAAGCGCCGGTTGTTTGGATCCGCGCCTCGAGATCGAGCCGGCCTCCGAGGTCCTCACCATGGAGGACAAACCGGTCCAAGGCCTGCGCAAGAAGAAGGATTGTTCCATCTTGCGGGCCGTCGAGTTGGTGCGGGACGGCAAGGCCGATGCGGTGATTTCCTCCGGAAACACGGGCGGGATTGTCGCGGCCGCCACCATTCGGCTCCGAACCTTGGAAGGGATCGAACGTCCCACCATCGCTTGCATCATGCCTTCCAAATCCGGGGCGTGGGTCTTGGTGGATGGCGGAGCCAATCCGGAATGCTCTCCGGAAAACCTGCTGCAGTTCGCGGTGATGGGTTCGGCCTATTCGCGAGCCATGCTGGGCAAGCAGAGTCCCCGTGTGGGTGTCTTGAGCAATGGCAGTGAAGAATCCAAGGGCACCGATCTGACTCGTGCCGCGCTGCCTCTGATTCGCGCTTCGGGTCTCAACGCGACCGGATACTGTGAGGGTTACGACTTGTTCATGGATGGCGTGGATGTCTGCGTCTGCGATGGTTTCGTGGGCAATATCGTCCTGAAATCGGCGGAAAGTCTGGGCAAAGCGGTGGGCGCCATGCTCCGCGAGGAACTGACGGCAAATCCTTGGCGAATGCTCGGTGCCGCCATTGCTCGGGGTGGTTTGCAACGCATCCGCACCCGGATGAACCCTGAAGCCTATGGCGGTGCGCCGCTCTTGGGGGTCCATGGATGTGTCATCAAGATCCATGGAAGCGCCAAACGCTCCAATGTCCGGCATTCCATGAGCCAAGCCGTGAGGTTTGTGCAACTGGGTCTCAATGAGACACTGGTTCAAGCCATTGCCGGGGCTGCCTCGGCTGTGGCATTGACCTCAACCGTCCTGCCGGCGTCCAATCCTCCATCACCTGTGCCGCCGCAAAATTCGGCGCAGACCTCCTGATTTTTAGAGAATCTCTTGAACCATCCCCGAACCCAACGCGCACCGCTTCGTTCCGCCTCCATTGTGGGCTTGGGCTCCTATGTGCCAGAGCGGGTGATGACCAATGCTGAGCTGGAGCGGATGGTCGAGACTTCCGACGAATGGATCACGACCCGGACTGGTATTCGCGAGCGTCGGATCGCCGGGATTGAAGAGGCGACTTCGGACATGGCTTTGGAGGCCGCGCGTCGGGCGATGACTTCGGCGGGAGTCACCGCCGCAGATATCGACCTGATCATTGTCGCCACCATCACGCCGGATATGCCGTTTCCCAGCACTGCGTGTCTGGTGCAGCAGAAGCTCGGAGCCCTTCGGGCCGTGGCTTTCGACATCGAGGCCGCGTGCAGCGGATTTGTCTACGCCTTGGACATCGGCGCCCGATTCATCGAGGCCGGTGCGCATGAGACGGTGTTGATCATCGGTGCCGAGAAAATGAGTTCCGTGGTCGATTGGACCGACCGCAACACCTGTGTTCTTTTTGGCGATGGCGCTGGAGCGGCCGTGCTCAAACACCGGCCCGGAGCCCGTGGCCTGTTGACGACGAGTCTGGGAAGCGATGGGTCCAAAGCCAGTTTGCTGGAGTTGCCCGGCGGCGGCAGCGCTTGTCCAGCGACGGCGGAGTCGGTAGCCGGGCGTCGTCACTTCCTGCGGATGGATGGCAAGGAGACCTTCAAGAACGCCGTTCAAGCCATGGTTTCGGCCTCCAATGAGGTGCTGGAGCGTTGTGGGTTGTCCATTGAGGATATTCGTTGCGTGATTCCGCATCAGGCCAATCAGCGCATCCTCAGTGCCGTGGGCGAACGTTTGGGGGCCACGGATGAACAGGTTTTCGTCAATGTGGATCGCTACGGCAACACGAGCGCTGCCAGCGTGGGTATAGCCATGGACGAAGCGGTTCGCCAAGGGCGAATACAACCCGGAGACTTGGTTCTCCTGGTTGTTTTTGGAGCCGGCCTCACCTGGGGAGCTGCCATTCTCGAGTGGTGATTGCCTCTTCTCTCCGGACCACTGGGGATCTTCGGAGGGACCGGATGCCTTAATCCATAGGGTTTCCAGTCAGCCATTCCGCTGGGTCCGATTGCCATTTTCCAGTCGGCTCAGAAGCGAAGCTCGGCGAATGGAGTCTGTTTCAAGGCGTTCCAAATCCCAGGTATCGGCTAGGACCCGTCCGCGACCCAATCCAATCCCGTAGCTCAGGGCCGCTTCCAAGGTCTCGGGGCGGGGTGGGGAGAATTCACCTCGGGCCTCCAGCCATTCCAAGGCACCATTCCCAGATCGAGTCGGAATGAGTGAAATGGTGTTGGCGCCGCAATCGAAGGCGAAGTCCATGGATCGGCAGGCCCATTCTAGAGCCTCGGATTCGTTGAGGAAGGGCGGCTTGACCAAAACGAAGACCCTCAGGTCCATGTCGTGACGCCGGATCCATTCGGCGGAGCGCTGGAAGCTTTCCCGATCGATCCCTTTGTTCAGGCGTTCGAGGACCTCGGGATGGGCTGTCTCCAGACCGAGTGCGAGTTCCAGTCGGGTGTCGGCGCCGAGTTCGTGTTGGAAGGGAAGAACGCGCTCTTCACGGATGAGTTTCGGGTGGCATTCGACCACGAGCCGTTCGAAGGAACGCGCCTTCCGGGCCAATTCCGGCCAATCCGCCGCCGGTATGGCCTGCGGATCAAAAAACGAGCCGGCGTTGTAGAGTTTCAGCCACTGGGCCTGCTTGGGGTGTTCGGACTGGTCTGCTGCGAAGGCACGCTCCACTTGTTCCGGAATGGCCCCTCCAGGAACCGTTTCTTCGAGCGTGTGGCGCCACAAGTCGCACATCAGGCAACGCCAAGGGCATTCCTTGTTGGTCAGGAACACCGTCAGGATGGAAGCCTGTCCCCCGGCCGGATTGGGTTCGCATTCCCGCAGCCAATGCGAAGGATGCCGGGGATGCAGTCCCCCGGTTCGCGCGATGCCCGCCCGGCGGGCCAGAATCCAAGCATCCCGGGCAGCACGGCTGTTGGGATAAAGATCGAGATCGGGGGAATGGTTCAACTGCGGGGCATCAGAACCTCGGGAAGTATTCAGGAAAAGCGTTTCCTCGGAGGCATTCTTCGGTTTCGGTATGCGCCGGCAAGGTCAGTGGTAGTCGGTCTGGCAGCGCTTTAGCGGCGTTGGTCTGGAACTTCTCCCGCAACTTTTCCCGCCGGTCGCTGTTGCAGGGAAGTCGTTTCGCATGTCGTACACGCCACTGAAATCCATTTTGAACCAGGCAGGCCTCATCACGCCTGCCCAGTTTGACCAATGGTCCGAGGCTTGGCGGCGTTCGGTCGAGGGCGGTGGTACCGAGCCCCGATTGACCTTCTTCGCTCGGGAAGCCGGTCTGGCTGAAGAGGCGTTTCTTCAGAAGTTGTCTGCCGCCTTGTCCATCGAGTTTGTCGATTTGGCCAAACTCAGCATCGCTACGGAGGTTCGCAAGCGCATCAGCACCAAGGTGGCTTTCCAGTTCTCCATCATCCCCTTTTCTGATGAAGGCGGAGTGTTGTCGGTCGCTGTGGCCGATCCTTTCGATGCGGCCATGTTGGCGAGCGTTCAGTTCGATGTGGGTGGGGCTGTTCGGTACGCTCTGGCCACCCGCAGTGAGATCGAAAAGGCACTGAAGAAGTATTACGGCGTCGGAGCCGAAACCCTCGACGAAATGGCCGAGGAGGACGACGCCATTGAATTGGAGATCGACGGCGGGCGCGAAATCACCGGAGACGATCAGGACGCCAGCGTCATCAAGTTCGTCAACCAAGTCATTTGGGAGGCCTTCAAGGACCGGGCGACCGACATCCACTTCGAGCCTTCCGAGGATGAGTTGCGCATCCGCTACCGCATCGATGGCATTCTTCATCAGACGCCGCTGCCTCCGCAAATCAAGCGCTATCAGGCGGCGCTGATTTCACGCATCAAGGTGATGGCCGGGATGAACATCGCCGAGAAGCGTCTGCCGCAAGACGGGCGCATCAATGTCCGCATCAAGGGTGAGGAAATCGACATCCGCGTGTCTACGGTGCCGACGGTGTGGGGCGAGTCCGTTTCCCTGCGTCTGTTGTTGCGCGGCAAGATCTTCTTCAGCCTCGAGAAGCTGGGCTTCGCCCCGCACGAAGACGCTCTTATCCGCGAGCTCATCGTCAAGCCGCACGGAATCATTCTGGTCACTGGGCCCACGGGATCCGGCAAATCGACCTCCCTCTACGCCTTTCTTTCGACCATCAACTCGGTCACCAAGCGCATCATCACCATCGAAGAACCGGTGGAATATGAGCTCAAGGGCATCAACCAGATTCCCGTGCGTTCGGACATCGGGCTGACCTTCGCAGTGGGGCTGCGTCACATTCTCCGTCAAGATCCCAACGTGGTCATGGTCGGTGAAATTCGTGACACCGAGACCGCCGAAATTGCCATCCGTGCCTCGCTGACCGGTCATCTGGTCTTCAGCACCTTGCACACCAACGATGCAGCCAGCGCTTTCACCCGGTTGATCGATATGGGGATCGAGCCGTTCCTCGTTGCTTCTTCAGTCGAGGCCATCATGGCCCAGCGCTTGGTTCGGACGATTTGCCCGAGTTGTTCCAAGTCGCAGAAGATCGATCGCGACTACCTCATCAAGGTGGGGTTCCCTGAAGACGAAATCGATTCCACAGACTTCCGCAAGGGGGTTGGTTGCGAGGCCTGCCGTCAGTTGGGATATCAGGGGCGCACCGGCATCCATGAGTTGCTGGTGGTCACCGAAGCGATCCGGCCTTTGGTCATGAACCGAGTTTCCGCCGCAACACTGGCGGACATCGCCCGCAAGCAGGGCATGCGCACGCTCCGTCAAGACGGATGGACCAAGGTGAAGGCGGGTGTGACGACCGTTGAAGAGGTGCTGCGCGTCACTCAGAACGAAGAACATGTGAAGACTTTGGCCGGAAATCACGGGGGTGTTCCGGCATGAGCAAGCCTGCACCCATTCCGCATGCCTGCAATGTGTTGTCGCTCCAGATGGGCGACCGACACCTTTACCAGTTTGCGGTCAACAAGGGCAGTGCCGCGCCGGCTGGCCAATGGGAGGTCGCCGCCGACAAGGCGTTGCCGGTCCATGTCGTGTCGCGTGATTGGCGACTCCTGCTCCGTTCCCGTCTGGATATCGCCTGGATGCCGCCCGAGGCGGTGTTTCTGCGGGCAGTCCAACTCCCGGCCTGTGCTCCGGGCGAGTTGGCCGGGATGATTGAGTTTCAGCTCGAGAGGCTCTCTCCGATGCCGCCCGCCCAGGTGGTTTGGACCGTTGAGAGTGTTCCGCACCCGGATGCCACGCAGCAGACGGCGTTGGTGACCATCGCCGCTCGATCCGCCGTCGAAGCCTTTGTCGAGACGTTGGAACAAGGCGGGTACATGGTTGATCGGATTGAGTTGCCGATGGTTCGACAATTGTTGTCCAAGCCGGTTCGAGGCGACTTGCTGCGTATTGTGATCGATGGAGCGGGTGACCAACAGGTGGCACTCATCGGATGGTGGTCGAGCAGCGTGCTTCGGGATGTGTCACTCATCCGTTTGCCGGTTCAGGGTGCTTCTGAATTGCTTCTGGCCCAATTGAATGGCACGGCATGGGCCGCTGAGCTGGATGGTTGGCTCACGTTGTTGCCTTCGGTGACCGTGGTCGCACCCCTGTCGGAGGCCTCACCCCTCGTCGAAGCATTGCGCGGTTGGTGCAGTCAACCGGTCTCGATAGAGACTCCCGGAGCTGAGCCCGATCTGGCTCAACTGACCGCCAATCATGCGTTGCAGCCCTCTCCAGCCTCGTTGATCCCGGAGGAGGTTCGAACCCGTCAGCGACGTCAGTATGTGGACTCCTTGTGGGTCAAAGGCCTTACCGCTTTGGCCATGACGTACCTCGCGGGCGTGTTTGTCTATTTGGCGGTGCTTACTTTCAATAAATCCTCGGTCGACACGCTCCGAGGTGAGACCCGCTCGATGGCGTTGCAGTACACCAACACGCTGCAACTCAAGGCCCGGGTGCGGGTTCTGCAGGAGCAGGTGGCGCTGAGGTTTGCTGCGCTCGATTGTTGGAATGCGGTCGTCGAAAAGTTGCCTGAGTCTCTCACCCTCGTTCAGATGGATTTCAAGAACGGTCGAACGTTGGCCATCAATGGCAATGCATCAGAGGGCGACCGCGCCGAGGTCATCCGATTCAATGATTTGCTCCGAGCCGTGACCTCGGAGGGCAAGCCGCTCTTTTCCGAGGTCAAGCCGGCGACCATGACTCCCCGCGGCAACACCTTGTCCTGGAGCTTCGAGGCGGAATTGCGCAGAGAGGAGGCGGTGACTCCATGACCCGCTGGTTCGATCGGTTGAATTTGGCTCCGACAGAGCGTCGGATGGCCATTGTGGGCCTTTGCGTCATGGGCCTGCTGTTCAATTATTGGTTCATTTGGCCTTACTTTGCTGAATGGGACATCATGGTTCGTGAGCGAACCAAGCTCGAGGGCCAGAAGCAGATTTACTTCAAGGAGGTGTCCAAGAAATCAACCCTCGAGAAGCTTCTAAAGGATTTGGAGGGAGCCGGAGGTCAGGTTCTACCCGAGGAGCAAGCCAACCGGGTGCAGCAGGGGATTACGGCTGCGGCTGCGACCAATGGAGTCAATTTGGGTCGGGTGTCTCCGCAAATCGCGTCGTTGCGTATGAGCTCATCGAAGGACACTAATTTTTTCGATGAGCAAATCGTCATCGTGGACCTCACCTCCAAGGAGGAGGGGTTTGTGAATTTCCTCTACGCGCTGGGTTCGAGCGATTCGATGATCCGTGTTCGCGACATGAGCCGGTTGCGCCTCGACAACAGCGGTCAGAATCTCAGCGCCTCGGTGACGTTTGTTGCCAGCTTCCAAAAGAAACCCAAGGCCGCCGCGCCGGCAGGGTCCGTTCCCAAGACGACTGAATCCAAGCCGGGAGCCAAGGCTTCGGGCGGGGCTTCGGCGGCCCCGGCTTCCGGATCGGCCGCCAAACCCAAATCTTCTACCAACGCAGCAGCCACGTCGCGCGTCACCGGAACCAACGCGCCAACCAAGAAGTAACCGATTGTGAACACGCCTCTCATCCATCTCGCGGTCGTTGCGGCCATCACCGCGGGTCACCTTTTCGGACAGGCTCCTGCCGCCTCTGCTGCACCGGGCGCCCCATTGGCTCCGGCGACTCTGGTTCCTGCGGCCACGGTGGCTCCGGCTACTCCGGTGGTTCCTGCGAATGCGCCGGTTGACACCATCCCTCCGTTTCCTGAGCCCCCGTCACGTTTGAGGAAGGCTACGAATGCTGCGGCACCGGTCGCAGTTGGCTCGACCAATTTCCCTTCAGCCTTGCCACGCTCCTTCCCGCGTGCAACGCCTCAACTGCCGCCGGCACCGCCGGGAGCGACCGGGGCGGCCAAGTCGGGGGCGGGTGCCGGCAAGCCAGCCGCGGCAGCTGCTGCCAAGGCGGGTCAGCCTTCGGAGGAGGATCAGGCGATCAATGATGCCACTCTGAAGGCGTTGCGTGAGAATCGTGGAACCAATCAGCCCAGTGATTCCATCGTCTTCAAGGATCAGGATCTGAATGTCTTCCTCGACCAAGTTTATGGTCCTTTGGTTAAGCGGACGGTGCTTCGGGCCCAGGGTCTGCCCCAGGTGAAGATCAGCATCGATACCCAGACCGCCCTTTCCGAAGACGAAGAGGTTCAGATGTGGGACACGGTGTTGGCCCTCAATGGCATCACCATGATTCCTCAGGGCGAGAAGTTCGTCACTGCGGTGCCGGTGGCTCAGGCATTGCAAGAGGGTGCCAAATTCTCGGACAAACCGGCTGACCAATATGCCGAAGCCAGCCAGTTCGTGACCCATGTGGTCCAACTGAAGCATGTGGCCATCGAAGAAGCGGTTCCGACGATCACCCCCTTCGCGAAGAACGCCAATGGCATCGTCGCCCTGGCGAGCACCAAGACGCTGGTGTTGCGTGACTACGCCATCAACGTGAAGCGAATGCTCGAAGTGCTGGCGAAAGTGGATATCGAGGTGGAGGAAGACTTTCAGCTCGAGGTCATCCCTATCAAGTACGGCAAGGTGGATGAGATTTACGCGACCCTCACGAGTGTCATCGGCGGCGGCGGAGTCAGCGGAACCCCGGGCGGGGGTGTCGGAGGTGCTGGCGGCGTTGGCGGAATGGGAGGCGGGATGGGTGGACGCCGCGGTGGAATGGGAGGCGTGGGCGGTATGGGTTCGGGAATGAACCAGTTCGGCGGCGGTGGCCAGTTCGGCGGAATGAATCAGTTGGGGGGCGCTGGTCGCCTGGGTAATTCTGGACGATTGGGTGGCCAGCAGTTGGGCGGAGGCATCAATCAACCGGGATCGGCCGTCAATACAGGTAGTTTCCAAAACCGATTCAATGCCATGGGCCGAGGTGGCGCCGGTGCTGGTGCGGGTTATGGTGGGCTTTCCGAGTTGCTGCAAACGGTCAGCATCACGGCCGATCAGCGATCTAATTCGCTCATCGTTTACGGCAACAAGAAAGACATCGCCAAGCTGCGTGAGGTGCTGGTGAAGGTGGACACCCTTTTGCCACAGGTGCTGGTCGAGGCCATCATCATGGAGGTCAATCTGAGTGCGGGTTGGAATTACGGAATCAGTGCGGCTCAGCGGCCGGCGCAGTTTGGAGACAACTCCAACAACCGGGGCGGTGGGGTGGTGAACAATCCTTCCGGTGCGCCGCTGGGTACCGGTTCAGAATTCCTCAAGCAGTTGGGGCGGTCCACCGGCAGCGGTGTCGGAACCAATGTCGTCAATGGTATCCCGGCCACCTCAGGGTCCGGTCTCTCCTACTTCGCTCAGATCGGCCAGAATTGGGACATTGCCATCAATGCCATCGCAGCGGATAGCCGGGTCAATGTGATCCAGCGCCCGCGGGTCATCACCTCGCATGCCACCCCGGGCAGCTTCTTTGTGGGTTCCGAAGTGCCTTTTGTATCCGGATCCTTTTTTGGCGGCGGCAATTTCGGCAACAGCCAGTCTATCACCCGTCAGCAGGTGGGTGTCGGGTTGAATGTCACACCCTTCATCACCCCGGACAATCTGGTGGTCATGCAAATTGATCAGACGGTGGACAATCTGGGCTCCAATCTGGACCTCGGCAATGGACTCAGCGCTCCCACGACTCAGACCCGTTCGGCCAGTTCATTCGTGACGGTGCGCGACAAGGATGCCGTCTTGCTCGGTGGTTATATCACCACCAGCACCGACAAGCAGAAGTCGGGGGTTCCGCTCCTCAAGGACATCCCTTACCTCGGGGCGGCTTTCTCCAAGCGCAGCCAGAACAGTTCCCGCACCGAGTTGATGATCCTCATCCGACCCAGCATTCTGGCGACACCGACGGACGCAGGCGAGGTGGCCGATCAGGAACGCCAGCGGTTGCCGGGCGTTCGCGTGGCCGAGAAGGAATTCGAGAACAACGAGAAGGCGGAGGCCCGCAAGGCCAAGCGGCAACTCAAGGAGTAGCGCAGAGTTCTGGGTCTGGCGTTGTAACCCGAGAAGCTCTCTGCTCTGGGTAAAGCGTTAGCGACACCGTGAACGAATCATTGCCGGTTGCCCTCCGGGGACAGGCTCGGCAACGTCGTTCCGATGAACGCGTCCTCTGTTCCGCTTTCCCGGCGTGGATTTTTGGGATCCACCGGTTCTATCGCCGCTGCCGTCGCTGGAACAACGGCCATTCAGACCTCGGTTCATGGAGCTTCCGAGGTGCCGCTGGCTCCTCGCATCCGGTTGGCCATTGCCTCCTACTCCTATTGGCATTTTCGAGACCCCAAAGTGACCCTCCATCAGGTCATTGAGCGGGCCGCTGCCTTGGGGGCTGAAGGGGTTGATATCTTGCACCGCCAGATGGACATCCCCGAAAAGGAGCCACTCACTCCGGATCACCGGGCGTATTTTGCGGATCTCAAGCGCCATGCATTTCGCCATGGCATCTCGTTGGTCTGCCTGTCCATCCATCAGGATTTTGTCGATCCCGATGTGTCGGTTCGACGCAAGCAGGTGGAGCACACGATCAAGTGCATCGAAATCGCCGCCGCTTTGGGGGTTTCCTGTGTTCGTATCAACTCGGGGCGTTGGAACACCATTGCATCCTTCGACGACCTGATGAAGGCGCGCGGGGAAGAGCCGGTGCTGCCCGGGTACACCGAAGAACAGGGATTCCAGTGGTGCATCGAGTGCCTCAAGGAATGTCTGCCCCATGCGGCTGCGGCCGGGGTGACTCTTGCGGTGGAAAATCACTGGGGATTGACCCGGACCGTGGAGGGAATGCTGAAGATCGCCGCGGCGATCGATTTGCCCTACTTCGGGCTGCTCATGGACACCGGGAATTTTCTCGAGAACCCCTATGACCGCCTGCGTCGGATCGCCTCCCGAACGGTGATGGTCCAGGCCAAGGACTATCCCGGTGGTGGTGAGTGGTACACTCTGGATCTCGATTACCGCCGGATCGCAGGCATCCTTCGAGAGGCTGGTTTCCAAGGTTGGGTTTCTCTGGAGATGGAGGGCAAGGAGCCGTCCGAGACCGCTGTTCCAAAGAGTTTTCGCAAGCTTCGACGAGCGTTTGCTTAGCCGGCGCGGCGGATTTAGCGGTGTAGTTCCGGATTGGCCGAGTCTTCGAGGCTTTCCATAGGGACAGGCTAGTGTTCATCTGGGACAGGCTGGAAGGTTGGCTGGCTGCCTCAGCCGATCGAGGATGGTTTGGTCTGTGAGGCTCAGGGGTTCATGAGGCGTTTCTTTCCTCGGGAAATGTTTTTGAGCAAAATAACGACGTGATTGGCCTGATTGCCGGAAGCAAATCCCTCCCGTTCCTGTTTGCCCGTGAGGCTCGCCGCCGCGGTGAGACGGTGGTAGCAGTGGGTTTTGAAGGGGAAACCGATCCAGCCTTGGCGGATGAAGTTTCCTCATTGGAATGGGTCAAGGTGGGGCAGTTGTCCCGGATGATCCGAGCCTTTACTTCGCAGGGTGTCCGTCAGTGCGTGATGTTGGGGCAGATTGCACCTCGGAACCTGTTCGATGTCCGGCCGGATCTTCGGGCCATGAGCTTGTTGTTGCGGCTCAAAGAGAAGAACGCTCACACCCTTTTCGGAGCTATCGGCGAGGAATTGTCCAAGGACGGGGTCGAGTTGGTTCCCGCGGTTCCGTGGCTTTCGGCTTGGATGCCGGGCCTTGGCTACGTGGCTGGGGCCAGTTTGCCGTCGAAGGCTTTGGCTGACATTCGATTTGGCTTTGGAATCGCGAAAGAAATCGCCCGCCTGGAGATTGGTCAGACGGTGGTGGTCAAGGAGGGGACCACCTTGGCTGTCGAGGGGTTTGAGGGTACGGACACCTGTTTGGAACGCGGCGGCAAATTGGCGGGCAAAACCGGGAACGCGGTGGCGGTCAAATTGGCCCGAGTTGGGCATGACCTGAGATTCGACATCCCTTGTGTCGGGCCGCGAACCGTGGAGATTTGCTCCCAAAACGGAGTCCGTGTTCTGGCGTTTGAAGCGGGAACAACCTTGCTGATTGATCGGGAAGAATTGGAGGAAAAGGCTCGATCCGGTTCTGTGTCGTTGGTTGCGGTGACATCGGAGTCTCCGTGAATCTTGGCTTTCGAGGGATACTGATCCAAAGGCGGGGCGGGGCCCGATTCGGATGCTGGGCGCTGGGGCTCTCAGCGTCTGAGTGCTGATATCTGAGCACCCTTCTTTTTCGCCAAATCGAAGTTGGCCTCGATGGTGCGCTGAACGAATCGTCCCAAGTCTTCGTCGAGGAGTTCTATGGTTACCTCCTGACCTTCGATGTTGATCTCGAAACCGCCCGGGCGTGTGGAGCGGTAGATGCTCATGGTCTCACCGCCCTGGGTGAGGGAAAACCAGTGTTGGCTGCTTTCAATGAGCGCTTGGCCCAGGATTTGGACATCGCCATAGACCCGGGCATCCCCTGAGATGCGGGCGTTTCCATAAATTCGGACATTTCCTGAAACCGAGGCATCGCCTGAAATTTGAGCAGCATCGAGGATTTGTGCGGATCCGCTCACCCGGGCGGAGCCAAGAATATGTGCCTGACCGTGGATGAAGGCATTGCCGGAAACTCGAGCATCTCCGTAGACCCGAGACTGACCAGCCACCTGTGCTTCGCCGCAGATCCGGGAAGTGCCGTAGACTCGACCATTTGCGTAAACCAAAGCGTTTCCGGAAACGTGGGAATCCTCGTAGACCTGGGCATCTCCATAGATCCGGGCATTGCCGTAGATGCGGGAATGTCCAAAGACCAACGCGTCTCCGGTCACCTTGGCATTGTCTGAAAGATGAGCTTCTTCGAAGATATTGGGCATTTGGCCTCCGAGCGTCATCTCTCCTGCGCTTAAGCCCCAGCCATACGCCTCGGAAGTGACAACGGTTGATCGGAAGGCACCGCCAAAATCTTAAGGACCAATTGGGACCAATTGAGGGTCAGGCTCCGATGGTTGAAGTGATTTAAGCGAGTGGTCGAAGACGAGAGGGACAGGCTGTGTTGTGTTGCTGTGTTTAACAGGGTGTGAGGCGATCAGTAGCGCAGGCCTTTGGCTCCGATATCGCGCCGAAACTGCATTCCATCGAAGCAGATCTTGTCACAGGCCTTGTACGCAGCCTCTTGGGCTTTTTGTAAGGTAGGCGCCCAGGCGGTCACTCCGACTACCCGTCCGCCGGCTGTGACCACTTCGCCGTCTTTACAGGTCGTTCCAGCGTGGAAAACCTGAAGTTGAGGTTGATTTAACAGGTCCTTCAGACCGTGGATCGGACGTCCTTTCGGGCTGGATCCAGGGTAGCCTTCACTGGCGATGACGACACAGAGACAGGCCATTGGAGACCATCGAAGCGGCGTTTGGTCCAATGTTCCGTCGATGCTGGCGGAGAGGATTTCGACCAGATCGTTTTCCAAGCGTGGTAAATAAGCCTGAGTTTCGGGGTCTCCGAATCTTGCGTTGAATTCCAATACCTTGGGGCCGTTCGCTGTCAGCATCACTCCGGGGTAAAGGAGGCCTCTGAAATCAATACCCTCGGAGGCGCAGCCAGCAAGCCAAGGATCTAGGATCGCGCGTCCGACCTGATTCAAGGTGGTACCATCAAGAAACGGTGCAGGGGAATAAGCACCCATTCCGCCGGTATTGAGACCCTGGTCGCCATCCGAAATGCGCTTGTGGTCTTGGGCTGTTGGAAAAAGGTGGGCGGTCTTTCCGTCGCACAGTGCGTGGAGGGATATTTCAATCCCCTCCAAGAGCTCCTGAATGACGATCCGTGAGCCTGCTTGCCCAAAGGATCCTCGGAGCAGCATGTCATCGACGGTCTTTTCAGCTTCGGAGATCGAATGGGTCAGCAGCACACCTTTGCCCAGGGCGAGACCATCAGCTTTGACCGCACAGCGCCCCTCGAGTTCTGCAACAAAACGTCGTGCAGCCACAGCGTCGGTGAAAACGCCAGATCGAGCGGTTGGGATCTGATGGCGCAGCATGAAGTCCTGTGAAAACGCCTTAGAATACTCGAACTGGGCTGCGCGGCGATTGGGTCCCCAGATTCGCAGGCCAGCCGCCTGAAAGAGGTCGACGATACCGAGAGCGAGGGGGTTGTCCGGGCCAACGACCGTCAGATCGATGCGGTGATGAACCGCATAGTCGCGCAGGGCTTCCAGGGAATCTGCAGCGATCGGCACATTGGTCGCCAGATTGCCGGAGCGAAGAAAAACCCCCGACGTCCCCGCGTTCCCAGGTGCGCACGCCAACTCCGTCACATGCGGCGAGCTTGCGAGTTTCCAGACCAGTGCGTGTTCACGACCACCCGAACCGACAACAAGAACCTTCATCCGTCTGGCGAGTCAATCAGCACCCTGTCCACCAAGGAAGCGGATTTCCCACATGTTGCGGCGCGTTTTAAAAAAGGATGAAAACGGAAAGAGAGGGACAGGCTCGACTCGATCGTTGCGATGAATTGGCTGCCGCAAATCGATTGGTTTTTAAAAAGGGACAGGCTGTCCTGTGATGATGCTAACTTCGGTTTGCTGAGCCCACCCATCCGAAGTGAAATACCGGTTCCGAGGTGAGCTTAGAGCGCGGTGGGTTTCTCCGAGTTGCTGAATTTGGTGTCACCGGGCGGTTCAAAACCAGCCAGTAAAGGGCGGTTCAAAACCAGCCAGTCTGAGGTGTTTGTTTGATAGGGTTTTTGAGGTTGAAGGGCAAGAGAGTGTTGGCGGATGGATTGCCGGATAAATGAGCCGGCGACGATGCTGTGCGAGCCTTAGCTCGCGTCGCTGGCGGCGGAAGGCGTTGCGACTTCGTTGGTTGTGGCACGCAAGATCGGAGAGTCTTTGACCCGGTAGCTGCGACCTTTGATGGCGATGACCTGGGCGTGATGAAGAAAGCGGTCAAGGATGGCCCCGGCAGCCGGCACATCGCCCAAGAGCTTTCCCCATTCTTCTAGGGGTCGGTTGCTCGTCATGATCGTTGAGCGGTTTTCGTACCGGCGCATGATCACTTCCAAGAGGTACTCGCCGGAGTGCTTGGGCAAGGCCTTGAGCCCCATGTCATCAATGAGCAGCAGGTCTGGCTTCAAATACCGCCGCAAGGTTCGGTCCTGATGGTTGACGGCTTCATCCTTCAGGAAGTCCCTCACCAAATCGAAAATCGAGGTGTACAGCACGGTGAAGCCGAGTCGGATAACGGACTGCCCGATGGCCTGAGCTAGGTGGGTCTTGCCGACGCCCGGTGGGCCAAGAAAGAGGACGTCGGTGTGTTCTCGAAGGAAGCCTCCGGCGGCCAACTCGAAGATCATTTTGCGGGGAACTCCGGGGTTAAAGCTCCAGTCGAAGTCCTCCAGACTTTTCGGATGCCGGAAGGCAGCCGCTTGGGTGCGTCGCCCAAGTTGTCGCTGGTGACGGATGTTGAGCTCATCTTGGAGGATGAGTTCGAGGAACTCGGCGTGGGTGAGTTGGTTGGCGGCAGCTTCCTGCAATCGGGCTGGGAGGCTCTGGCCGAGGCCGGAGAGGCGGAGTTCTTTGAGAGTGAAGTCTAAGGTGGCGGTATTCATAAGGGTGAGAAGCAGTCGGGGGTGAGTTGGGCGTACTGATTGAGATCGCGGATGAGGGGATGGCTTTCGAGAAAGCCCAGCGTTAACTGGGGTGACGGTTCGGCGAGCAAGGTCTTGAGATCCCGCAAGCGCCAGGCCCCTTGATCAAAGGCTCGAGCGGCAGCTCGCTCGATGAGTCCAATGGGGTGGTCATCTACTAACCCCAGGAATCCCTGCAGAACCCGGATCCCTTCGACACCGCGGACCTCGTACATCCGTCGGGTCCAGTTCCCGCTGGCTTTGCCCATGAGGGCAGCCCGTTCGAGCATGTAGTCGACGCCCCGTTCGATGAAGGCACGCTTATGGCTATGGATGTGAGCCTGATCGGTGCTGAAGCGTCCAGGATCCACCCGGGCATGCAGGGCGATAGGCTTCATTCGCTCGTCAAACAGGCGCACGAGCTTCGACTCCCAGCGGACCCAGACCTGTTGACCCATGAACTCCGGAGGCACGGAGTAGAAGGCCTTCTGGAGTTCAATGTGACCGTCCCGATGTACAGACCTTCGAGCTTCGGAAAACATCGGGAAGAGACTGGCCGGCAAAGGCTGCAATCTGGGCCGTTCAACATCTCGGAACTGCTGAGCCACCTGGCGGCGGATGGTGCCGTGGAGGCGGGTGTCGGCAACCGTCCGTTCCCACTCGATAAGATGGGCGTTTTGAGCGGCCAAGCTCTTGAACTCGTGGCCTTTAAGGGCGTTGTTCTGGCCGTATTTGACACCTGCCTCGACCTTGCCCTTGTGCCGAGGCATGGCGGGTCGGGTGGGCAGCATTACCGTGCCATAGTGAGCACAGAACTCGCGCACCTTGGGGTTGAGTTCCGGTTCAAACCAATCACAACGGCTGACGGCGGCGCGCAAGTTGTCGACAATCAGTTTGGCCGGAACACCCCCGAAGGAGCGAAAGGCGTTCTCTAGCCCCCGGATAAACTCCTCGGTCGTCTGTCGCCAGAGCACTTCGCTGTAACCCTTGCGCGAATGACTCAAGATGACACGAAGGAGATGAGGTCGACGGCGTTTGCCGTGCTCGTCGATCACCCAGGCTCCCTGACCGAAATCGATCTGGGCTTCCTCGCCCGGCTCACTCTCCCAACGGCGGAAAGGAAGCTTCTGGCTGGCGCGGCGGCGGTGGACGAAGCGTTTGACCGACGTGTAGCTCCCGGCAAAGGCGTGGCTTGTGACCAGATCCTGATAGATCCGTTGAGCCGAGAGGCCTTGCTCGATAGCCAAGGTGATCTCGGCCAAGTGAACCTCGCAGAGACTGCGGCGACCAGCGCGGGAGCCGACGGTCGGAATGGCTGGTTTTGGTGCTGAGCCCGTGCCGGTGCCCTCGGAGCCGAGGGGCGGAATGGCCGGGTTTGACTCTGGAGGAGGGGCAGAGCCGGGGGGCGGAATGGCTGGTTTTGAGGGCCCCAGGTATCGGGCCACCGTCTCCCGGTTTACGGCCAGTTCCCGGGCGATCCGTCGTCCGGACCAACCCTTGAGGGCCAATGCTTTAATCGCTTCGCAGGTGCTCACGCAGAGGTGGTTCATCCGCCCTCACGGACCCAATAATCGGGCCCGCTCGGCAATGAACTTGTTCACCTCAGACACTGGCTGGTTTTGAACCGCCCTTTACTGGCTGGTTTTGACCGCCCGCTGACATTTGGTAACTGCAGCTAGAGAAATTAGGTTGGAAGCCGGCTTGCTATGGGGCGACTTGCAAACCTTCGGGTAATCCAATGTGAGCTTTGCGGAAAAACACAGGGAAACAAAAACTTGCTGAAGATCTCTGCGTCTTTCTAACCAATCGCCCTGTTTCGCAAGGGCCTGAGGCTGAAGAGGGTTGAGTTTTTTAACTGGGATAGCGGGTGTGCGGACGGTTGGCGTTTTTTTTGGAGCCAATTTTGATGATAGAGGGCCATGGATTCCACAAAGTTCTTGGAACCGATTACAGCGC
>JARXAF010000206.1 GCA_029865985.1 Verrucomicrobiota bacterium | reverse complement strand
GATACGATGGAGTTTTTCGGTTTGGGTCTTCTTGGCGATGATGGGGGCGTCCATTCGGGCCGAAGAGACGAAGCCAGTGGTGCCGCCCCAAAAGGTGCTGCCGTTGCCAGGTGAGGTGCTGTCCATCCGCGGCCACACGGCCTTCGTTCTGGCTCCGCCCTCGACCGGGAAAATCATACCTTGGCTGCTCTATGCTCCCACGTTGCCGGGGCTTCCAGGCACCGAAGAGAAGTGGATGTTCGAGCGCTTTCTCGAAGCAGGTATCGCTGTGGCCGGCATCGACGTGGGGGAATCTTACGGCAACGAGGCGGGGCGGATGCTCTATTCGGCGCTCCATGAAGAACTCACCTCGCATCGCAAATTCGCCCGGAAGGTGATGCTGTTGGGTCGCAGCCGGGGAGGCTTGATGACCCTCTCTTGGGCGGCTGAAAACCCCGACAAGGTGGCCGGTTTCGCTGGGGTTTATCCGGTTTGCAATCTAGCGAGTTACCCAGGCATCACCAATGCCGCTCCGGCTTTCGGGCTCAAACCGGCGGATTTGGAAGCGCAATTGACCCGGCACAATCCGATCGATCGATTGGAGCCCTTGGCCCGAGCCCGGGTCCCGCTCTTTGTGATCCATGGCGACCAAGACAAACTGGTGCCGCTGGAGGCCAACTCCGGTTTGGTGCGATCGCGGTATCAGGCCCTCGGCGGCATGTTTGAATGGGTGGTCCCGGCGGGGCAGGGACACAACATGTGGACGGGGTTTTTCCAATCACCAGAACTCGTGGCGTTCGTCTTGCGGGAATGCCGAAAACAGGTCCAGTGATTCGCTGCTCGATCTGGACATGGAACTCTCCTGGGAATGGTATCCGGCTCTGTTTGCGACCGGGTTGGTGGCGGGTTGGGTCGATGCCATCGCAGGCGGAGGAGGCTTGCTCACCGTGCCGATGTTGCTGGCCACAGGCATGGATCCGCAGGACGCCCTGGGCACGAACAAGTTCCAGTCGTCGATGGGCACGACCATGGCCACGGTCCAGTATGCTCGGCATGGGCTGTTGAAGTGGAGTGAGGTGTCTCAAGGCGTGGTGGCTACCGCGTCCGGGGCGTTGCTCGGTGCGGCCTGCGTCACGTGGATCGATCCGCAGCTGCTGAGGCCTGTGATTCCGGTGCTGTTGGTGGGCATCGCCCTGTATCTGGGACTCAAACCGGATCTGGGTCGCGAAGAACGACCCTCGGCTCTTGCGGGCGGGTTGTTGCGATGGCGAGCCTCGGGGTGGGGCGGCGGTTGGATTTCCCACGATGCACGGCGGGAGGCGCGATGGATTTTCGCAGGCGTTTTTGGACTGCTGCTGGGGTTCTACGACGGGTTCTTTGGTCCGGGAACGGGCAGCTTCTGGACCATCGCTTGTCTGATCGGCATGGGTTGGAATCTCTTGGCCGCAACGGCGTACACGAAGGCCATGAACCTCTCCAGCAATCTGGCCTCGCTGGCGTTTTTCCTCATCACAGGGCATGTGCGGTTTGGCGTCGGAGGTGTCATGGCGGTGGGGCAAATGATGGGCGCGCGATTGGGGGCCGGAGTGGCTGTGAAGGGCGGGGCGCGATTTATTCGTCCGATTTTCCTCACCATGGTGACGCTGCTGGCGGTGAAGCTTCTGCGCGATGGTTGGATCCGATCTCGGTAGACCGTCGAGGGCTGACATGGGAGACGAGGTTGCTTTGGGGATAGTGCTGCCACGCCGAACTTGCCCAGAGAGCCCGGCCGCACTATTCCAATAACTACCCCAATGAAAACATTTCCCATGCGCAGACACCGCCTCCGGAGATCTCCGGGATTCACCCTCATCGAACTGCTGGTGGTCATCGCCATCATCGCCATTCTCGCCGGAATGCTCTTGCCGGCTCTGGCCAAGGCGAAATCCAAGGCCACCGGGATCTCGTGCATGAACAACACCAAGCAGTTGATGCTCGCTTGGAAGTTGTATGCCGGTGACAACGGAGATCGCTTTCCCGGGGCTGCCAGTTGGACTCCACCTGGGGCGGGGCGGGAAGTGCCCAATTGGACTGGCGGTAGTTGGTTGGACAACACCAAAGCCATGGAGCGGGATCCAAACAATTGGGATCACGAGGCTTACACCAAGAAGAGTGTTCTGTGGCCCTATTGCGGGGGCTCCATCGGTATCTGGCATTGTCCGGCTGACATGACGATGGCCTACAACACGCGTGAGAGGAGGTATGTCTCCCGCATCCGCAGCGTCTCCATGAACAATTGGGTGGGAGGTCCGGGTTGGGGCAATTCCGGTCCTCAGTGGAAGGTGTATTCGAAAGAGTCTGATCTCAACTTGCCGGGGCCATCCAACACTTGGGTGCTGGTGGATGAGCGCGAAGACTCCATCAACGACGGATACTTCGTGGTGGATATGGCCGGATTTGTGGAGGGCAATCCTACCTCGACGCGGCAAGTTGTGGATTTTCCGGCATCGTATCACAACGGGGCGGCTGGATTCGCCTTCGCCGACGGTCATTCCGAGATCCATCGCTGGCGTTCTTCTCAGTTCCTGCAACCCGTCAAGAAGGGACAGACACTTCCGTTGAACGTGCCGGCCCGCGACAATTTGGCCCGTAACGATGTGTATTGGATGGCTGAGCGCAGCACTCGGGCTCAATGACCCAAACATTGTTGGGTGGGTAACTGGGCGTGCCATAGCGGCTGTGGGCCAGAATCCCGGTAGCCGATGTTACCCGAAGGACTTGCCGAATCCCAAGCCCGTGCGGATAGTCAAGGCCGTGCATCCCACCGGTCCGTTCTCTGCGTTAGCATTCCGTTGGTTCCTAGGCTTGCTGAGCCTGGGTGAGTGGGTGGCTGTGTCTGCCGCCGCGCCCACGCCGGAGGCTATCCATAAATTGCCTCCGGCCGCGGGTCGTGGAATCGACTTCCGCAAAGATGTTCAGCCCATTCTCGAGGCCAGTTGCGTCAAATGCCACGGTCGCGGCAAGGCCAACGGCGATTGGAAAATCGACACGCGCGAGACCTTTCTCCAGCCCGGTGAGTCGGGGCCGTCGGTGGTCGTAGGCAACAGCGCTCAGAGCTATTTCATTCACCTGGTGGCCGGAACCGATCCGGATTCTGCCATGCCCAAGAAAGGGTCCAAATTGACCCCGGAACAGGTGGGAATCTTGCGCGCTTGGGTCGATCAGGGATTGAAGTGGGACCCACAGGTTTCTTTCGCCCAACCGCCGGCCAACAACCTCAAGCCCCGTCGCCCCGAGCTACCGGCCGGCCGGGCAGCCCATCCGGTGGATCGATTCACCGAGTCGTATTTCTCAAGGCACGGAATCCAGGTTCCAAAACCGGTCGATGATCGGATGTTCCTGCGACGGGCTTCGTTGGACATCACCGGGCTCTTGCCGACCCCGGAGGAGCAGGAGGTGTTTCTGAAAGATCGTCGCAAGGACAAGCGGGCGCGCTATGTCCGGCAGTTGCTCGATGACAAACCGCGCTATGCCCAGCACTGGTTGAGCTTCTGGAACGATCTCCTTCGCAATGACTATGAGGGAACCGGGTACATCGATGGCGGTCGCAAGCAAATCAGCCCCTGGCTCTATCAAGCATTGCTCGACAACAAGCCGTACGACCAGTTCGTCCGAGAGTTGGTCAATCCGGTCAACGGGAGCGAGGGCTTTACCAAGGGCATTGTCTGGCGCGGCACGGTCAACGCATCCATGACGCCGCCGCTTCAGGCCGCCCAGAACATTGGACAGGTGTTCATGGGGGTGAACTTGAAGTGCGCCTCCTGCCATGATTCGTTTATTGATGATTGGAAATTGAGCGATGCCTATGGCCTGGCGGGCATTTATGCCGATGGCGCTCTCGAAATGGTCCTGTGCGACAAACCCACCGGAAAGGTGGCTCCGCTGAAGTTCCTCTTTCCCGAACTCGGCTCCGTGGATCCCGAGGCTCCGAAGACCAACCGGCTCGAGCAATTGGCCCGCTTGATCACGCAGCGTGAAAACGGCCGACTGTCCCGCACCATCGTCAACCGCCTTTGGGCCCGGTTGTTGGGGAGAGGTTTGGTGGAGCCGCTGGACGTGATGCAAAACACGGCCTGGGACCCCGACTTGCTCGATTGGTTGGCCGAAGACTTGGTGGCCCACCAATGGGACCTCAAGCGCACGCTGGAACTCATTCTCAGCTCGCGGGCTTATCAGTTGCCGTCGGTCAATGTTCCGGAAAAACCCGAGGCCGAGTACACCTTCAATGGGCCAGCCATCCGCCGCCTGACGGCTGAGCAATTCCGGGATGCCTTGAGTTCCATCACCGGGATTTGGGCTGACAAACCTTCGGGCGATTTGGATCGATTGCTCGCAGAACCCGGCCCTTCGAAGAAGTTGCCCGGCAATGCCTTTTGGATTTGGAGCGATGCTCACGCCGGAACCACGGGTGTGCCTCCGGAGACCAACGCCTTCCGCAAGGATTGGGTGGTGTCAGCCCTTCCAACGGAGGCCACTTTGTTTGTCCACGCCGACAACTCGGCCAAGGTCTTCTTGAACGGCAAGAAGGTACGGGGCACCGAGTCCTCCGATTGGATGCAATCCAGCGTGTACGATGTGCGCGGTCAGCTTCGCGTCGGGACCAACATTCTGGCGATTGAGGCCGTCAACGGCGGCGATTCGATCAATCCCGCGGGCCTGTTGGTCTATGCCCGTGTGCGTCAGGTGGAGACCCAATCCAAGAAGCAAACCGGGTCTCCAGCCGAGGTGTTCCTCGACTTCGGGTCCGATGCATCGTGGCGGGTGAAGAAAAACCCTTCGGGTGACTGGCAGACTTCGTCTTCGGAACGTTGGGTCTCGGCCGACATTCTTGGAGTGCCGGGAATGTCTCCGTGGAATGTGGAAACGACTCTGGCACAAAACGTGTCAGGCCGTCAGGTCTATGGCTCGGTGCGGGCCTCGTTGATTCCTGCCGATCCGCTGGCCTTGGCTCTGGGGCGTCCCAATCGCGAGCAAGTCATCACCACGCGGCAGTCCATGGCCACGACGATCCAGGCGCTGGAGCTTACCAATGGCGACAGCCTGGCCAAACTCCTCAAGCGGGGATCCGAGAAACTGGTGGCCGCCCATCCCGATGGACGGGCGTTGGCTCAGCGGGTTTTCCAGCAGGGCTTGTCCCGGCCGCCGACCCGGCAGGAGTTGGCGTTGACCTTAGAATTGGTGGGTGCAAAGCCCCAATCAGACGGCGTCGAAGACCTCTTGTGGAGCCTCGCCTTGCTGCCTGAATTCCAGCTGACGTATTGACCGCTCCCCAGACATCATCGATCGATCCACCGCCAAACACCTCTTCATGAAGACTCCCGATTTCAGTCGCCGCGATTTCGTCAAAGGACTCAGCGCCGCCACGCTGGGAGCCCTGGGTGCCGGGTATCCCAGGGCCCTGGTGGGCGCCGAAAGCGAGACCCTGAGGCCCCCGGCCACGGCCGACACGATCATCGTGCTGTGGATGGGCGGGGGAATGGCCTCGACCGAGACCTTCGATCCCAAGCGGTACACGCCCTATGAAAAGGGTATGAACCCCAACACGGTGCTCTCGACCTTCCCGTCCATTCCGACGGCGGTGGATGGCGTTCGGATTAGCGAGGGATTGGAGAAGGTGGCCAAGGTGATGGATCGCGGTACCCTCATCCGGACTTACACGGCCGGGGACCTGGGATTCATTCTCCATTCGCGGCATCAGTTCCACTGGCACACGGGCTACGCCCCGCCGCAGTCGGTGGCCTGCCCGCATATCGGAGCCATGATGTCGCGCACCTTGGGGCCCAAGAACCCCGCAGTGCCGGCCTTCATCAATATTGGTCAGCGTCTGGATGTCGGTGAGGGCGAGGAACTCAAGGCCTTCACTTCGGCCGGTTTTCTGGGCAGTGAGTTCGGTCCTTTCAACGTGCCGTTCCCCGACGCCGCTAAGGATGTGGTGACGCCGCCTCAGGGGATGAGCCCGTCCCGCTTTGAGAACCGGGACCGCTTTTATCGTCGGCTGGTGGAGGCATCCCCGGTGGGTCAGTTGGGTAGTGGGTACCAGAAGGAATCGTTGCTGCGCTCGCTCGACAACGCCCATCGCCTGCTGGCCTCGCCTTCGGCCAAGGCCTTCGATTTGACTCTGGAATCTCCGGAGACCATCGCCAAATACGCGCCCGGTGGTTGGGATTTTAGTCGCCGATTGGGCGGCGACCGGACCCGGGAGGGAATTTACGAAAAGGCCAATCTCCAGCGCTTTGGCTTGGGGTGCCTCTTGGCTCGGCGTTTGGCCGAGGCGGGTGCCCGCTACATCGAAGTCACGACCGAGTACATCCCGTTCCTCAACTGGGACACGCATGAACGCGGGCACGAGAAGCTCGTCCACATGAAGATGGCCATCGACGGGGCGATCTCGCAGTTGGTCCTCGATTTGGAGGAGCGCGGGATGCTCGACCGGACGTTGGTGGTAGTGGCCAGCGAGTTCAGTCGCGACATGATGCAAGAGGGCAAGCCGGACAAACCCATCCAAGACCAGGTGCCGGTGCCTCAGCGCATCGATTCACCGGTCAACTACGGCATGCACCGACACTTCACCGATGCGGGTAGCGTGCTGCTCTTTGGTGGCGGCATGAAGCGCGGTCACCTCCACGGTGTGACCGCCGACGAGCGTCCCTGCAAAACGATCCGGGACCGCGTGGT
>JARXAF010000088.1 GCA_029865985.1 Verrucomicrobiota bacterium | reverse complement strand
GAGGGAGTTGATTTCAGAGCGCACGAAGGCGGCCCTTCAAGCAGCCAAGAGAATGGGGAAGGTGCTAGGATCGAGAAACCCTGTTCTCCAAGTCCAGCGGATGAACGAGGGGTGCCGCAGGGCAAAGGAGTCCTTCATGAGCGAAGTTCGCCCCGTGATTGCCGAGATTGAATCCTCAGGAGTTGATACGCTTCAGGGTATCGCCGACTGCTTGAATCGCCGAGGGATTCATAGTCGTTCGGGTGGCCTGTGGCATCCTTCCACTGTGCGACGTGTTCGCATCACTCCAGCCTAATTTTCCAGTTGGGGCGTCCCATAAGTCCGGAGCCTTTGTGGCCCCATTCTTGGTTGGGCTGACTGTCAGTGACAGTGTCAGTAAACGGCACGTTTCTGGAGGTGTGGGTAGGTCAGGGTTACCCTTGATTCCTTAGGAAAAACCCATTATTTAATCCTCTAGGAAGGCCTTAGACTCCCAAGTCCTGCCGTGCGCACCACTTTGAAAGCCCTTCCGGAGCAATTCGGAGGGGCTTTTTGTTTTTGGCTTTTTTGGAGATTCGGTCTGGGAGAGGGCTTCCGGGCTCACTGGCTTGGATTGTGGAATGGGCGTTGCCTGAGGCAGTCGGCACGGCACTGTTGCGGGCGTGGATTCTCAGGCGCCTTCTACTTCCAACCGACAGCGGTGGTTTCCGCTGTTTTACGGACTGAGTTGGACCCTGGTGGGGCTCGCCTTCGCAGGGCAACACTACCTCAAGGCGGCGACATTCGGAGAAGGGGTCTCGTGGACGGTGGCGCTTCAAGGGGCCTTGGCCGATTGGTATGTGTTCGCCCTGTTGGCCATACCGGCCTTCAAACTGGGGCGACGTTTCAACCTCGGTGGCGATCATTGGCGTCTGCGCTTGGCGCTGCACGGGGTCGGTGGGGCTGTTTTTTCTTTGGTGTGGATTCTTGTGCGGGCCGGTGTGGGAGAGTGGTTGTTTCCGGGACATCGCTCCGAGAAACCCCTCCACGACCTGATACGCTATGTGCTGGTGGCCACCTTCTTCTTCAACACGCTGGTCTATTGGGTGGTGGTGACGGTGGCCCATGCGGTGGCGTATTCCGACAGCCTGCGTGAGCGCGAGCGGCGTTTGGTGGAACTCGAGGGACGTTTGAGTTCAGCCCGCCTCATGGCCCTGCAAATGCAGTTGAATCCGCATTTCCTCTTCAATGCCCTCAATGGCATCGGAACATTGATGTTCCGCGATGTGGACGCCGCGGACGCCATGTTGGTGCGCCTGGCTGAACTGCTGCGCCACGCACTGGATCGATCCGGACGCCAATTGGTGTCGCTGCGCGAGGAAATGGCCTTTCTCGATCGCTACCTGACCCTCGAGCAAATGCGTTTCGGGGAACGCCTGTCGGTGTCTCGCGAAATCGCTCCGGAGGTCTTGGAGGCACAGGTGCCCAATTTGATCCTTCAACCGTTGGTCGAGAACGCGATCAAGCATGGCGTCGAGCCGCTGTTGGTTCCGGGGCGGATTGCCATCCGCGCCGTGGAGTCGTCGCCCGGGCGTTTGCGATTGGAGGTTCAGGACAACGGGAAAGGGCTCGCTCCAGACCGAAGCCCCGGCTTGGGAGTCGGCACTTCCAATACTCTGGCGCGACTCAATCAACTCTACGGATCTGGGGCGCAGTTCCGCCTGGAAGCAGTTCCTGAGGGTGGGGTTCAGGCGGTTGTCGAAATGCCGCTATCGCGTTGATCGAACGCCAAGGAGGCTGTTTCAAAGGCTCGACAGAACCGATCTCGGTGGCAATTTGAGTGCCCATGCCCCCGATCCGATCCATCGTCGTCGACGATGAACCTCTAGCCCGGGAGCGGCTCCGTCATTGGCTGAGTCGCGAGCCAAATATTGTCTTGGTGGCTGAATGTTCCCAGGGCCCGGAGGCGGTGGAGGTGTTGCGTCGGGAGCGTCCGGATCTGGTATTCCTGGACGTCCAGATGCCGGGGTTGACCGGGGTGCAAGTGTTGGAGGCTTTGGGAGACGCGGCCCCTCCGGCCGTGGTGTTTGTGACGGCTCATGAGCATTTTGCCGTGAACGCCTTCGAGGTGCAGGCGGTAGACTATCTTCTCAAACCGGTTTCACGGGAACGGTTCAAGACGGCGCTCGAGCGTGTTGCGAAGCGGTTGGCAGAATCTCGTTTGGAGTCGATCAAGCCGGAACCCAAGATTCCAGACCGCCTGGCCGTCAAACACAACGGGCGGATTGTGTTTGTGCCGGTGGCCGACATCGACTGGGTGGGCAGTGCGGACAACTACGTCGAACTGCATGTGGGTTCACAAAACTACCTGATGCGCGAGACCATGACTGCGATTTCCCAGAGGCTTCCCTCGGAGCAGTTTGTTCGGGTCAGCCGCACGGCCATCGTGCAAATCGCCCGGGTGCGCCAACTGGAACCTCTTTTCCATGGAGAATACTCCATCGAGCTTCAATCCGGGGCCAAGGTCACCCTGAGCCGCAGTCATCGGGATCAGTTGCCTCGATTGGGTTTGCAAGGATAGAGGGTCTTCCGGGTTGGCAGGAGGCGTCGGCTCGGGAATGATCCCGTCGGAATGGACACGGCCCACAAGATCATCACTCCCGAGGCATTCGCCGCCTGGCGCGAAGCCGAGAAGGCCTCCGGCAAGGTTTGGGTAGTGACCAATGGCTGCTTCGACCTCCTCCATGCGGGGCATGTCGCCTATTTGGAGGCCGCCCGTTCGTTGGGGGATGCGTTGCTCGTGGGCCTCAATGGCGACTCCAGTGTCCGCGAACTCAAAGGCCCCACCCGTCCGCTCAATGTCGAGGGCGACCGGGCCCGCGTGCTGGCGGCGCTCGAATGCGTCTCGGCGGTGGCGACCTTTCCTGAGAAGCGTGCCGTCCGATTTCTGGCTGCGGCCCGTCCGGACATTTACGTGAAAGGTGGCGATTACACCTTGGAAACCATCGATCAGGAAGAGCGCCAAGCCGTGGAATCGGGCGGAGGACGGATCGTCTTCATTCCCTTCCTGCCGGGCCGATCCACCACGGGATTGGTGGCAAAAATCCAAACACTTTGAACATGTCTGAGACCCCTGCGGCCACGCCGCTTTCCAATGCCGAAGTCCGCAAACTCAAGGCACAAGCCCAACGTCTGGAAGCCACTGTTCGCCTCGGGCGTGGGGGTGTTTCCCCTGCGTTTCTTTCAGGGTTAGACCGTGAGTTGGCTCAACATCAATTGGTGAAAATCCGGCTCTATGACCTCAAGGATCAGCGCCACGAGATTGGTGAACAAGTGGCCCGTGAGTCGGGAAGCCATCTGGTGACCGTGATTGGGCACGTGGTGGTGTTGTACCGCCCCAAGCCCGCCGCATCGGATGCAGCGGACGCAGCCCGTTGATCCCATGACCCGCCGGCACCGCGTTCGCCGAATACTTTGGGTGGTGCTGTGCCTCGGGTGGATGATCTGCGGTTTGCAAGCCGCAGAAACAGTGCTTAATCCGGCGCCGGCGCCGGTCGTTGAGAAGACCTTGGTGGTGTTGGGTGACAGTCTTTCGGCAGGTTTTGGCGTCGATCCCGCCGAGGCGTGGCCGGCCCGCATCCAGGAGAAAATCCGAGCGGCGCGTTTGCCTTGGAAACTGGTGAATGCCGGTGTCAGCGGAGACACCTCTGCAGGGGGGCTTCGGCGTCTGGATTGGATTTTGCGGCGTCCCCTCGAAGCCCTGCTCATCGAGTTGGGAGGCAATGACGGCCTGCGAGGATTGCCGCTCGCAGCCACCCGCACCAACTTGCAAACGGTCATCGATCGCACCCGTGCCAAATACCCCCAGGTCCGCATCGTGATCGCCGGCATGAAGATGCCCGAGAACTTGGGGGAGGCCTATACCCGTCAATTTGAAGGCCTTTATCGGGACCTCGCCGAGACGAACCGGGTTGCCCTCATACCGTTCCTGCTCGACGGCGTAGGAGGTCGCCCGGAACTCAACCTCCCGGACCAAATCCACCCCAACGCCGAAGGCCACCGCCGCGTGGCCACCAACGTCTGGCAAGTCCTCCAACCTGTCCTCCAATAATCAAAGGGGTCGGTCCCTCATATGAATCATATGAGGGACCGACCCCTTTGGGGTTTACTGGTTTTTATTGAGTAAATTCGAGCCAGCCGAAGCGGTCGGGCGTGTGGAAGCTGCCGCTCAACAAGGGGTTCGAGGCGAGGAAGGCGCGGTGGGCGCGGTCGATGCGGTAGAGGTTGGCGCGCCAGCGGGTTCCGACCGTGGGTGCAGTCTCTGAGAGAACCGACAAGGGGATGCGGACTTCGCAGGTCCAGACTTTGCGCCCGCGATCCACACGCACTTGCCACTCCATGCCACTGCTCCAAGCGAAGTCGGACTCGGGACGGCGCAGGCGAAGGTCCAGGGCTTCGTTGTTCGGAGCCCACTCGTATTCGGTGTAGTGATTCAGTTGCGACGGGTTGGGCGCGCAGAAGAACTCCACCACGTCCTTGTCCCAGAGCGAACCGTCCTTGGAAACCCGCTCGCCGGGGCGTGCCTTGCCGAAATCGGTGAGTTCGGTGAAGGGGCATTCGTAGGCCAGGTACAGGAACCGGTCGGACCATAGGGCCCGGCAGGTGGTGCTGATTTCCGGACGTGCCCGGCCATCCACCGCCTCCTGCTCGAGGCGAAAGGGTTCGGCCTGGGACCATTCGCGCTCACGCAACCGCCCGTCAGGCTTGAAATCTCGGGCGATCCGATGAGCCCGGACCGTCGTAAAGGGCAGGGAACGCACGAGCAACCGGCGCGCATTGTCGAAGTAGATTTTCCGGAGCACCTCGGGCGGCAACCCGATGGAGCTGATAGTCCAGTCGCCCTGGATCGGGGTCATGTGCGGCCAGTTGCGGTCGCGCGTCTCGAGCCACCGCCATTCCTTGGCGTAGAACGCAGCCGCGTCGTCGTCGGTAGGGTTTTCCGCATCGCCCGAAGAGCCGAGGATCAACTTCCCATACACTTGAAAGTCGGTGGCGAAGAGGATGCGGTCTTGGTGCCGCGTGAAGAGGCTTCGGAGAGTTTCTGGATCGTGTCGGCCTAGTTCCGGGATCCGTGCCGCCAGATCGGCGTGCATGTTGGGGCGCTCGGTGAGCTTGCGGTCCACCCAAGCCAGGTCTTCGGCGTTGTTGGCGAAATGGACGCAGACGAAGGTTGTCTTTGGATGCCGTCCGATCACCCGGTCGAGCGCGCCCAGTAATTCATCTCGCGACGGATATTGCTTAGGATCTCCAAACCACCAGCTCCGGTGATCCTTGAGTTCCTTCCAACGCTCATTCTGGGCGGAGTAGGGGAGCCAGAAGGCCTTGGGATCCGCGACATGGATGCTCACCGGCAAGCCCAGTTCGCCGCAGCGCCGCCACACGCCGTCGAGACGGGGATCATCGATGCGGATGAGTTGCCCCTGTTTGTCGCGCAGGAATAGGCCCAGCCGCTTGTATTCTTTCAAGCCGGCAGCGCCGAGGGCATGGGCGCGGTTCACTTGCTCGATGGCTCGCGAGGCGAAATCGGGTTCGTCCCAACCGGTGTAGTCGAGATTGAAGTAGAGCACCGCTCGCCCGGGGGCCAGGCGCTCGGTCAGGGCTTGCATCCGCTCAAAGGCCGAACGCTCACCGGGCTTGGCCGTGACCGTGCCGCCGCTGAGGTTCACACCGACACCGACGCCGACCCGGTCCATGATCCGCAACCAGCGGCTCACGTGCTCTTCGGTGCCATCCACATGCTGGTGCAAGTCGATGATCCGTCGTTCCTTTCGCCACTGGTCGGGGAGTGATCGCGCTCGGTCGGCGGCCTGTCCGGGAAGACCGAGCGCCAGCGCCAGCGCAGCCATGTGGGCAACGGCGGGAAATTTCATGTGCCCGACGGGACCCCAGGACGCCCGGGTTGGCCAGCGAAAGTTGAGCCCTACTTGAGCGTGCCGATGAACTCCACTAGGTCTCGCAGTTCGAAGCGCGTGAGCGCATCCCCGAAGCCCTCGGGCATGCCGCTGGGGCCGCGGCTGCGGGTGCGGATGTCTTTCTTGGCGTGGCTGACTTCGCCTTCGTCGGGTGTGAGCAAGGTCAACGAGTCAGCAGTTTCTTTTCGGACCACTCCGGCGGAAATCGCACCCGAATTGAGGGTGACCAAAGTGCTCTCGAAGCCCGTGGTGATCTGGGCATTCGGGAACACGATGCTTTCCAGCAAGTGTTCTCGGGTGGCCCGCGAAGCCAGTCCGTCGAGCTTTGGACCCGCATTGCCTCCGGAATCCGTCCCTATTTGATGGCAACGCGTGCAGGCCACGGCGGCGTGTTCATAAAAGAGGGTGCGTCCGCGGGAGGCGTTCCCGCCGAACAACGCCTCGCGATAGGGTGAGAGAGCATCCTTCGGGAGTTTCCAATCCTGATAGGCCGCCAGGCGCGTTTGGACAGCCCCTGCTGAATGCTTCCGCGCGGCCTCCACGAGGTCGAGTATCACCTCATTGGCCACCTCACGTTTCATGAGGCGATCCAGCCACTCAGCCAGCAAGGCATCGGCCGCGTCGGACTTCAGATCACCCAGGGAAGCGAAGGCGGATTGCTGTTCTGCGAGGGATCCCTTTTCGAGCAAGTTGGCCAGTTTTCCAACAGCATCGTTGGGGTTGAGTTCGGTCGACAATTTCGAAGCGGCCAGACGCAGGGCTTCGGCGGAATCGGCGGCGGCGAAGGTGAGCAGGGGTTGCAACGTGGTCGGCGGTTGGGCCAGTCGGAATGCCGCAGTCAGCGCCGCCGCGCGCGCCTTGGCCGGTGCTTGAGTCCGACGGACGAGGGATTCCAGTGATGGGATCGAGTTTGTCAGCCGCAATCGAGTGAGGGCTTCGGCCACTGCGGTTTCAACTGATTCCGAGGCATCCTCGTTCAGCAGAGGCGCGGTCACGCTGTTCAAAGCCACCACCGCGGGCATCGCAGATCGATCGGGTATTGGCCGGTGGATGCCGATGAGGCGGTCTCGGGCGGGAGGCTTTTCCCAGTTCCCCAATGCCAGCAGGGCTTCGGTGCGGATGCGTTCTGGCAGACCCGCATCCTTGGCCAGCGCGGCTAAGCGCTGGGCCGCCTGAGCCGTACCGAGGCGGAAATTGGCGTTCACGATGCGCAGGAGCATCGCTGAGGAATGATCCACCGGAGCCTCTCCCCAGGGCAGGGGTTGATCGGATCGCAAGTCGCGGATGACTCCCGCCGGCGGAGCGGGAGCGGGCAGGGGAGACATGGAGGCCAAAGAGGCGCGCCAGGCCTGGAGCCTCGCCGGTTCGGCCAGCGCGGCCAAGTCGGGCAGCGCTGCGGGCAGCGGCAGATCATGGATGGCCCGCGCCGCCTCGAGTGCCAGCAATGGATCCGGGTCGCTCAGGAATCCCCGGATCGCCGCGGATTTTTGGATTCGGGCCGCCAGCAGTACCAGTTGTCGGGCTTCCCGATCGGTGTCGGCGCGATGGGCTTCGATCATCCGATCCGACAGCGCGGCAGACAGTCCGTAGGCCAGCCCATGTCGGAGCACGACGTCGGGTTTTTTGAAACGGTACACACTGCCGACGAAGGCGTCGGCATCGCTCCCAGCAAGACGAGCCCGGCCGAGGGCCAAAGCGGCGGCCAGACGCACGCGGGGATTGGGTTGTTCCAACTGCTCCTTCAGCCACTCCGCAACGCCCGGTTGCCGCACGATTTCAGTGGCCGATCCCAGCGCCCGTATGGCTTGGACGCGCAGGGCTCCTTCTGCAGTTTGGGCCAGGCCCAGCAGCAAATTTCCGAGTGCCGCCGGATCCTTGCGGGCCAATTGCCCCACCGCGCGAATGGCATGGATACGAGCCCGCTTGTTGGGTGCCGCGGTCGCCAAGGTCTTCAGTGCAGGCACCGATCCGGCCCCCCGTCGCACCCATTCGAATTGAGCCTCCTGGCGGACTCGTTGATCCCGGTGGCCAAGCAGCCTGGCCAACTCTTCGGGTGTGCGCTGTTTCATGCCGTCTCCCAGCAATCGCTGAGTGATGGCCACCTCGGGATCGGCGGCCACCTCGGCGAAAGTGGCCTTGTAGATTCGCCCCTTATTGCTCTTCGGCCAGCCTTCGTGCCAATCGGCGAAGAAGATGGATCCGTCGGGCCCCAGATCGACATCGGGCACGAGCGAGTTCCAAACCAGAGGGTCGTGCGCCACGAGTTCATAAGTCGAACCAGCGGGCTGCTGTTGCAGGGAGCTGATGCCACTCTTGGCACTCGTGCCCTTGAAATACGCCAACAAGAAGCGCCCGCGCAGCGCCCTCGGAAGGCTGGTGCCTGAATCATGAACCAGCCCGCTGGGCCCATCACCGATGTTGGCGATGGGCGTCAGGATGGAGGCCGATTGCCCCTCAAAATGAGGCACCCACAGCCGTTCCAGGTTCCAGAGGCCCGCGTTGCCCAGTGGCGCATGTTGATGCCCCACCCGCCAGCCGGAGTCGGCCCCCTCGACCACTTGCACCCAACGTTCACGGTCTCCCTGATCCGAATCGTTGTCGCCGGTGAAGAGATCGCCCTCGTCGTTGAAGGCCAGTTCTTGTGGATTGCGCAAACCGCGATGGACCACCTCCAACTTTGATCCGTCGGGTTCACAGCGGAAGACCGCACCCTCATCGGGCAAATCGATCACCGTGCCCTCCTGCGTCACCACGTGGGCACCGCGATCGCCGCAGGAGAAGTACAGGCGCCCATCCGGCCCAAAGATGAGCCCATGCAAGTCATGGCCCGTAAAGCTGAAGCGCACGCCGAACCCTTGCAGGATCGCCTGTGCCTGGAGCGACTCGGGGTGCACCTTCGGTTGGGATTGCAGCGCGGCCTCCTTGGGTTTCGGTAGGTCGCCCCGAACGGAACCGGCCGGACCGATGTGCCACAGCGATGGGATCTCTGTGAACCAGACTTGCCCATTGCGGGCGAGCACACCGCTGCCGATGCCGCCGAGTGGGCTGGTGAAGTGGTCTGCGACGATATTGGATTGATCGGCACGGCCATCGTGGTCGGTGTCTTCGAGTCGCCGGATCACCTCGGTTTCACGGCTCAGGGCTTGTTCGCCCTCGGGTCCAAACCATTTCCGGATCTGGGCCAAGCGATCCTCTACTGTGCGTGAGGCCAGATCGTCTTCCAGCATGAACATGTAGTGCCGGATATCGAGCACGCTGGTTCGATACCGGTAGGTTTCGCTGGTGAACACGCGCCCCTGTTCATCCACCGAAAAAGCCACCGGATTGGCCAACTGGGGCTCGGCCGCCCAAAGCTTCACCGATAGGCCCGGAGCCAACTGGAACTGCTTGATGCGCTGCTCGCCTTCGGAGGATTGAGGCGCGAGCAAGGGTGTGGCCGTGCGGTCATCCTTCACCAGGGGTTTGAACCCGTTGGGTGTCTGAGAAGTCTTCGCATCCCGGCCGGATGCCGCTGGAGCCGCAGCGATGTCAGCGCCAAAAGCGGAAGGCAATAGCGGCAGGACACCCAGCAAGAGCGCCCCGATGTGGAGCGTGCGATGGAATGAGGGGCGGGGCATGGGTGCAGCATGCAAAAGCCAAGCAAAGTGGCCAAGGTCGAGTTGGAGGGGCCTCCAGTTAAGATGTCCGGGGAAAGGGCTGGGGTCCCAGTGTTTCGAGGCAAACGCGAGTGAGTTGGGGAGGTTTTTGCGATGAACCTTTGCGGGAGTCGCAATGAACCGATGCATGGCTGGTATCAAAAACTGACATTTTCCAAAACCCGACTTGCGCTCCCGTCGATCATTCCCTTTATTTGCCGGGCTCTAACGGAGGGCGGGGTCGCCCAGTGGTAAGGCACGGCTCTGCAAAAGCTGCATCGTCGGTTCGATTCCGACCCTCGCCTCCAGTGCGTTTTTCCTCGGGAAATCGAGGGTTTTAGGTCTCCCAGACCGCATTTACCCCCTGTTCGTCAGTAGATTCGTCAGTACGAGTCTTGGATTTTCACCTTCCGGTACCATCCACACGGTGGCTGTCAGACAGGGCTAACCGGACGTCGGCCATTCTTCCAAGAATGATGTTCCATGAACCCGACCGATGCCCCCAGCCGCTATCGCCTCTTCAAGAAAGGTGCCTATGGCACCTTTTATATCGAGGACGTCCTCAGTCGCCGCCAGACAAGCCTCAAGACCAAGGACAAGAAGGAGGCCGAACGCCTCTACCAAGCCCACTGCGAGTGTGCCGAAGCCCCCGACCGTGCCTACCGCGTGGGCATGGCCTACGTCGGCAGCATCGATCCGGATGCCGCCACCCGAACATGGAAACAAGTTGTTGAGGCCTATGCGGCCAATCATCCGGAAGGATCTCCCACCCGGTACCGCATCGAGATCGCCGGTAAAGACCGGGCAATCGCTTGCTTGCTGCGCCTGCCCTTGCTCCGCACGCGGCCCGATGAGCTTTTGAGCGCGGTGAACTCCGGGACCGTTTCCACCAACACCTACCTCCGCCGATTTCAGAACTTCGCTCTCGATCTCGGTTGGTTGCCCAAACCCATCTTGCCCAAGAAACGCTGGCCCAAAGTTCGTCACCAACCCAAACGGGCCATCACCGAAGAGGAGCATCTCCGAATCCTTGCCCGCGAAACTAACTCGGAGCGCCGAGCGTTCTATCAATTGTGCTGGTACCTCGGTGGAGCCAGCACCGACGTCGCCACCCTTCAGGCAATCAACATCGATTGGAGGAACCGCACTATTAGCTACAACCGCAAGAAAACGGCTCAACTGAGCGGCATCAAGTTTGGGCCCGGTTGTGAAGCGGTCCTGCGTTCGCTGCCCCAAGAGGGTTCTCTTTTCCCCTATCTGGCGATGGTTCGAGCCAGTGATCGAGCCACCGAGTTCAAACAACGCTGTCAGGGTCTGGGGATCAAAGGTGTGACCTTGCACTCCTACCGCTACGCTTGGGCCGAGATGGCCAAACAGGCCGGAATGCCCGAACGGTTTGCCCAAGCCGCCTTGGGCCATTCTAGCAAGGCCGTCCACCGCGCCTATGCCAAGGGCGCCATCATGGAAATCCCATGTTTGGAGGACATGCTCCGCGAGAAAGCAGCCACGATCCAACGGGCAGCGCCTTCTGCGATGGAGTTCCCTGCGGCGTCGGTCATTTTATTGGATCCACACGTTGAAGAGACGCCCGCTCGGTTCCCTGATGGCACAGTGAATTGCTTGGCAGCCTAAAGCATAGAATCGACCCACTCATCTCCCCCTTCGGCAGGAGGTTGGCGACTGCCAAAGGGGTCAGATTTTCAAAGCACCGTCTCTGAACCGCACTTCTCAACTGATCGAAGCCTGGGTCAGCCATTCACATCACCGAGCGACTCTGGCGACCGCAACTGCTGCGCCGCGAACTTCGATCGATTGCGGGCATAGATAATGGCCGTGGCTTGATCCAATCGGTCTCGATCTTCCCTGAAGGCTGCCACGTACACCGTGCCGTAGTACTTCACCGCATTGGCGGTCGGATTGCCGAGAGGGACCAGCAACCCGGCCCGAGCCAGCAGCGCGAGATCGTCCTTCTCGAAGCCTAGGAGATCGGCCGTCTGCTCGCTGTTCAACCGAGCCGGCGGACGCTCCCGGTCCAAGGCCCGCTTCATCACTTCGGCGATGCGATCCGTGATCATGACAGTACCAGACATCGTCTTATCGCCCAGTCGCGCTCCGGCGACACAGGGGACCACTCGTTGAATTTTCACGACAACCGTCCTCCTGCGTTCTCATTCACTTCGCCTTGTGCGCTGACCGCAGCACCGCCCCAGTGGGTTTCAAAGATTCGGCGAGCTAGGAGCATTAGCCCGCAGTGCCCGCGGCGAGTGACCAGCAGAGGGAGGTCGGTGGTATCTACAGACTCCAAGACCGAACAAAAATGATCACGAATCCAAGTGGAACTTGCGTGCTGCCACCGGTGGGTCACTCCCGGTTGCAGCCCATTCGGGTGAAAGCTTCCCGGGCTCAACTGGGCGCGCAGCTCCGACCACGGATGCGACCGACCCAGTGACGCCTCAAAATCAGACGCTCGAACCAAGAGTACGCTGGGCTTGTGCCGGCGGGTGATTTCCAACGGAAGCCCATGTTCTGCGACCTCTCGCAATAAACGAACCCAAACCGGTCGCGCATCGGTTGCGCTCAATCTGCGAGGGATCAGCACCCGTGCCCTTGGCTCATTCATGCTCAGGGTGTAAGGGCGGGTGAGGGGGCTGGCAAAAATATTTACACCCACCATAACACCCGTTAGGGTAGAATCATGTCCCGACCCACTACGATCCAGCACCCGATCGCCACTCTCCGCAAAGCCGTCGACCTCGGCCGTGATCAAATGTCCACCCGGCTAAAGATGAGCCGGCCTGCGCTCGAGAAGGTTGAACGCGGCCGCAACCCGTTCACCGCTCTATTGCGGGAGCGAGTCTTCGCCGCCACCGGAGTGTGCCCTGGTTGGCTGGCGACCCAAGACGGGCCAATCCACAGCTGCGACGGGTACCCCTTCGAT
>JARXAF010000013.1 GCA_029865985.1 Verrucomicrobiota bacterium | reverse complement strand
GCCCACACCGACACGATCAACGTGGTGCTGGTGGGTGCCGGCGGTCGTGGAACCGGTGCCGCCGCCAATGCGCTGCGCGTCAAGACCGGTCCGATCAAGCTCATCGGCATGGCCGACGTGTTCGAGAACCGTCTCAAGTCGAGCTACGAGGGCCTGAAGGGCGAGTTCAAGGATCGCGTGGATGTTCCGGAAGAGCGTCGTTTCATTGATTTCGAGGGCTACAAGAAGGCCATCGACCTGCTCACCCCGGGCAAGGACATCGCCATCTTCGCCACTCCGCCGGCTTTCCGCTGGGTGCACTACAAGTATGCCATCGAAAAGGGCATCAACGTGTTCATGGAGAAGCCTGTCACCGTCGACGGCCCGACCTCCCGCCGCATGTTCGACCTGAACAAGAAGGCGCTGGAGAAGGGGATCAAGGTCGGTGTCGGCCTGATGTGCCGCCACTGCCGCGTCCGTAGCGAACTCTTCGACCGCGTCCGCAACGGCGAGGCCGGCGATATCATCGCCATGCGCTGCTACCGCATGCACGGCCCGGTGGCCTCTGGGTTCTCGGTCAAGAAGCCCGAGGGTCGCAGCGAGTTGCTCTGGCAGATCGAGCGCTTCCATAGCTTCCTATGGGCCTCCGGCGGCGCCTTCAACGACTACTACATCCACAACATCGACGAGAGCTGCTGGATCAAGAATGACTGGCCGGTGATGGCCCAAGCCTCCGGTGGCCGCCACTACCGCGGCGACAACGTCGACCAGAACTTCGACAACTACTCGGTGGAGTACACCTTCCCCGATGGTTCCAAGCTGATGCACTACGGTCGCATCGTTCCGGGCTGCCATGACCAGTTCGCCAGCTACGCCCACGGCAGCAAGGGTCTGGCCGTCATCTCCGAGAACGGCCACGCGCCGTCCAAGGCCCGCATCTACAAGGGTCAGGAAATGAAGCCCGAGAACCTTGTCTGGCGCGGTCCCCGTCAGGAGCCCGACCCCTACCAGATGGAGTGGGAAGACCTCACTGACGCGATCCGCAACGACAAGCCCTACAACGAGGTCGATCGCGGCGTGCGCGCCAGCTTGGTCTCCTCGATGGGTCGCATGGCCGCCCACACCGGCCAGATCATCACCTACGATCAGATTCTCAACAGCGACCACGAGTTCGCCCCGGGCATCGAGAACTTCCGCATGGATTCTCCGGCCCCGGTTCTCGCAGACGCCTCCGGCCACTACCCGGTGCCGGCTCCGGGCCTGAACAAGAAGCGCGAGTATTGATCCACGGATCGGTCACCGCCGGATCTAGCAACGAATCCGAATTCGACATCCCCGGGCCGGCAACGGTTCCGGGGATGTTCGTTTTCAGGCCGCCCCGGATTCCTGCGTCTGGCTTTTGGCGGACTTCGATCTCGCATGATTGACGCATGCCCGGTTCGAACAACACACTGAGGTCCTGTTCACCGTCCATCCATGAGCACCGCTTCATCGTCGAACATCGAGTCCCATCTCAAGGAGTCCCGCGTCTTCAAGCCTTCCAAGGAGTTCGCCGCCCAGGCTCACATCCGATCCATGGCCCAGTACAAGAAGCTGTGGACTGAATCGGTGAAGAATCCCGAGCGCTTCTGGAAGAAGCAGGCCGAGACCGAGTTGGTGTGGTTCAAGCCCTTCAAAAAGGTGCTGCAGTGGAAGGTGCCCTTCGCCAAGTGGTTCGTGGGCGGACAACTCAATGTGTCCTCCAACTGCCTCGACAAGTGGCTCGGCACCGCAACGGCCAACAAGGCGGCGCTCATTTGGGAAGGCGAGCCCGCCACCGATGGGGCTCCGGGTGAAGAGCGGGTGCTGACCTACCGCCAATTGCACCGCGAGGTGTGCCGATTCGCCAACGTGCTCAAGCGCAACGGCGTGGGCAAGGGAGACCGGGTGATCATCTACTTGCCGATGATCCCCGAGGCCGCCATCGCCATGCTGGCCTGCACGCGCATCGGTGCGGTGCACAGTGTCGTGTTCGGCGGATTCAGCGCGCAGTCGGTGGCCGATCGCATCCAGGACTGTGGTGCCAAGCTGGTGATCACATCGGACGGTGGTTTCCGCCGCGGCGCGGTTGTTCCGCTCAAGAAGAACGTCGATGACGCTCTGGTCATCCGGGACGCCGCCGGCCAGTCGCTCACCGAGAGCATCGAGAAAGTCATCGTGGTCCGCCGCTGCGGCAATGAGGTACAGATGGTTGAGGATCGCGACGTTTGGTGGCACCGCGAACTCCAATACGTTTCCGACGAGTGCCCGGCCGCGAAGATGGATTCCGAGGCGCCGCTGTTCATCCTGTACACCAGTGGATCGACTGGCAAACCCAAGGGTATTTTGCACACCACGGCGGGTTACCTGCTGGGCACCAAGCTGACTTCCAAGTACGTCTTCGATTTGAAGGACGAGGATGTGTATTGGTGCACCGCCGATGTCGGCTGGGTCACCGGCCACAGCTACATTGTCTATGGTCCGCTGGCTAATGGAGCCACGGCGCTCATGTACGAGGGCGCGCCGAACTGGCCCGAGCCCGATCGTTTTTGGCGCATCATCCAGAAGTACGGCGTCACCATTTTGTACACGGCTCCCACCGCGATCCGGGCCTTCATGAAGTGGGGCGATGAGTGGGTGAAGAAGCACGACCTGTCGTCATTGCGTCTGTTGGGCAGCGTGGGTGAACCTATTAATCCGGAGGCCTGGACCTGGTATCACAAGGTGGTTGGCGGCAGCCGCTGCCCCATCGTGGACACCTGGTGGCAGACGGAGACGGGCAGCATCATGATCACACCCATGCCGGGCGCGACTCCCCTCAAGCCGGGCACCGCGACCTTGCCGTTCTTCGGCATTTTACCCGAGGTCGTGGATGACGCCGGCAAGCCCGTGCCGAAGAATTCCGGCGGCAAGCTGGTGGTCCGCAAGCCGTGGCCGTCCATGCTGCGGGGCATTTGGGGAGACACCGCCCGCTACAAGGAAACTTACTGGACCGAGGTCCCGGGCAGCTACTTCACAGGCGACGGATGCCGCCAGGACAAGGACGGTTATTTCTGGATCGTGGGCCGTATCGACGACGTGCTCAACGTCGCCGGCCATCGCATTGGCACGGCCGAGGTGGAGAGCGCGTTGGTTAGCCATCCGTCGGTAGCCGAGGCCGCCGTGGTGGGCCGTCCGGACGAATTGAAGGGCCAGGCTCTGGTTTGTTTCGTGACGCTCAAGACGGGGCAGAAAGCCTCGCCCGAGCTGAAGAACGAACTACGCAACCACATCGGCAAGGAAATCGGCCCAGTGGCCAAACCCGATGAGGTCCGGTTTGCCGAGGCGCTGCCCAAGACTCGGTCCGGCAAGATCATGCGTCGTCTGCTTAAGCAGATCGCCAGCGGCGTGGACATCAAGGGTGACACCACCACCCTCGAAGACATCAACGTCATCGCCAAGCTTCTGGCTGGCGAAGAATAGGCGCCGGCCAAGGACGAGGATTTCGACCCCACGGTTCCTTCGGGGACCGAAGGGTTTGTTTTTATCGGGAACGATCGCGCTGAAAGCGGTCTCGCTCCCGGCGGTTGTGGGCCTTGAGGTCGAGGTGGACTTGTTGGAGTTGCCCCTCGATCTGGGCAATGAAGGTCGCGCAACTGGAGGCCAGCCCGCCAAACCCTTGCACGGTGTCGCGTTCGGCGTGGTCATCGGTGATGACCAACACTTCTCCGTAAGCCTTGAAGCGGTAGGCGGCGCGTTCGATGAGATCGTCCGCGGTTTGCCCAGCCTTGGAATAGAGCACTTCCACCTCCCTCGGATCGGTCGACTTCGTGCGCGATGAGAGGCCACCGCTCTGGCCGTCGAAGAACACGGTGATGGGCGTGCCCAAGGCCGCCTGATATTCCTCGAGACGGGCGATGAGGGCGTCGCGAGCCATGGCGGAATGGCGTGCCGATTTCGGCGCCAATTCAGGCCAGGCATGCAGGAGGCTGTAGCCGTCCACGAGGATGCGAATCAGTGGCATCGTGAGTGCTCAAGCGACCACGGAATTCAGACTCACGCAAGGAACAGAGTGGAACGGGTGTGTCCGGGGGTGTTTGAAATCCGGAAATCGGTGGGGTAGTGTCGGATTATGATCTCCCGGAAGTGTTGGGCCGTATGGCTGGTGCTTTGCGTTGTGCTCGGGGCACGGGCCGAATCCCGAGCGCCGTGGACCTCAGGCCGGGTTCAAGGATCCCCAGAGCCGCCGCCCATGGCCCAGGTGGATCGCGTGTTTCCCAAGCTGCAGTTCAAGGATCCGGTCGAATTGGCCTTCGACCCGTCGGGATCCCGACTGTGGGTGTTGGAGGTCGGCGGGCGCTTGGTTTCGTTCGCTCCTCGGGCCGAGGCCGCGACCACCGATTTGTCCCTCGATTTGGGCAAGGTTCGCAGCCCCTTTGCGCAGGCGCTCGGATTCGCCTTCCATCCGGGATTCGCCACCAACCGATTCCTGTATCTGGTCTATGTCGTTCAGGATCGGGATCCGGCCGGAACCCGCCTGAGCCGTTTCCGCGTGGAACCCACCGACCCGCCGCGGGTGGATCCGTCGAGCGAACAAATCCTGCTGACTTGGTTGGGCGGGGGACACAACGGCAGTTCACTCCAATTCGGTCCTGACGGGTTTCTGTACATTTCCACGGGCGACGCGGCCTCGCCGGAGCCTCCGGATGTGTTGCTCACGGGGCAGAATCTGGACGATCGCCTGAGCTGCATTCTCCGCATCGACGTGGATCGACCTTCGGGAACCAACGCGTTTTCCATTCCCCCGGGAAACCCATTCATTGGCCGCCCAGGAGCGTTGCCCGAGATTTGGGCCTATGGGTTTCGCAATCCGTGGCGCACGTCCTTCGGCCCGGATGGGGCCTTGTGGGTGGGCGATGTGGGATGGGAGCTCTGGGAAACCGTCCACCGGATCAAGACCGGCGGCTACAATGGCGGTTGGAGTCGCATGGAAGGGCCTCAGTTGGTCAATGCAACCCAACAACCGCCGACTCCGATTCAAGAACCGTTGCTGGCCTTGCCGCATAGCGAGTTTGCCAGCATCACTGGAGGCTTTTTCCATGACGGAGCCGACGGGTTGCCCGAGCTCAAGGGAGCCTATGTTTTCGGAGATTGGGAAACGGGCAAGATTCGTGGGCTCCGGCTTCAGGGGGACCAGATCGTCTGGAATGAGGAACTGTGTGACACGCCACTGAAGATCGTTGCCTTCGCCCGCGATCCCGCCGGTGGCCTGCTGGTGATGGATTACCGTCCCGATGCGGGGATTTATCGGCTGACTGCTCGCAAGGGGCAGGGTCTGAGTGGCGCTTTCCCGCGCCGATTGTCCGAGACCGGGCTGTTTGCGGATGTGGCCAAACAGATCGCAGCACCGGGCGTGGTGGAATACGCCATCACCGCTCCCCAGTGGTCGGATCACGCACGAGCGCGGCGATGGGTGGCCATTCCGGGGCAGGGCGTGGTGAAGACCAAGGTCGGGCGCGAGTCGCATGAACGTCGCTGGGAGTTTCCGGACCAGTCGGTCTTGGTGAAGACCTTGAGCTTGGATCGGGAAGCGGGGCGGCCGGAATCCGCGCGTCCGATGGAAACCCAGCTCCTGCATCAAAGCGGCGATGGTTGGCAGGCCTACAGCTACCGGTGGAATGAGGCCGGGACGGACGCGGAATTGGTTTCAGCCGGAGGCGCGGTGGGTGAATGGTCCCTCCGAGATGATCGCGAACCCGGTGGGGTCCGCACCGAGTCTTGGCGCTTTGCCTCGCGCGCCGAATGCCTGCGTTGCCACAACAACTGGGCCGGTCCTCCGTTGGCGTTCAATTTCGAGCAACTGCTGGGAAAAAACGACGCGGGTGAGGCCGGTCGGTTGGCTCATTCGGGAGTCCTTGATATTCACGACGAGTTGAAGTCGGTGGCCCGCCTGCGCTCGCCCTCTGATGAGACCGCCGACTTGGAGTCGCGGGCGCGTTCCTGGCTGCATGCGAATTGTGCCCATTGTCACCGGTGGGGCGCGGGCGGGGCGGTGTCGCTCTTTCTCAACCTGGACCGTCCCTTGTCCGACAGCCGATTGTTGGACGTGCTCCCCGCGAGGGGGACCTTCGGTTTGAACGAAGCCCGCATCATTGCACCGGGAGATGCGTGGCGGTCGGTCCTTCTCTATCGCATCAGCACCGAAGGGTCCGGGCGGATGCCCATTCAGGGATCCCGTCGGGTGGACGAAGCGGGCGTCGCCTTGGTCCGGCGATGGATCGATGGCCTGACCTCCACGCAGGCCGTGTCTCCGGCCGTGCGCGCGGCTCGGTCGCGTTTTTCGGCCCCATCGGTGGACTCACTGTCTCTGGACGAGACCTCCTCCGCGTTGGCCTATTTGGGCCGGGTGGCCCATCCGGAATCGGCCGTCGTTCAGCGGGCGATGCGGTCCACCAACGGGCCTACCCGGGATTTGTTCGGGCGTTTCCTTCCGGCCTCCCAACGGCGTCTTGTTTTGGGCGAGGGATGGGATCCGGCCGTTCTCAATGGGCTGATCGGTGACGCCCAACGCGGTCGGGCGCTGTTCCACGCCGATTCGGGTCCGCAATGTGGTCGTTGTCACAAGGCCGAAGGGAAGGGCGAGTCCTTCGGACCGAACTTGGACGGTATCGCTTCCAAGTTCGATCGCTCCGGTTTGCTCGATCAAATTCGCTGGCCGTCCCGAAAGGTGGCTCCGGAGTTCGCATTGCATCAGATCGAAACCCGCGACGGTCTTCAGTACGGTGGGTTCGTGGTTTCCAAGGATGCGCAGAACCTCCGCTTGCAGACCGAAGGCACTGCGGTGGTGACCCTGCCGATCGACACCGTGGTGACCGACACGGTCTCTCCGGTGTCAGCGATGCCGGAAGGGTTGCTGGATGCGTTGACCGCTCAGGAAGTGGCGGATCTTCTCACCTACTTGAGTGGGTTGAAGATCCGTCCGTGATCAGCCCATATCGGCTGTGAAATAGAGAATTCGGCTGCAACTGGGGCAGGCCACCAGCTCGGACTGTCCCTTGGCAGAGACCACCGATTGGGTGGGCAGCTTCATGTGGCAACCGCCGCAAACCCCTCCGGCGACTCCGACAATCAGGTTGTCACCCTTGGTCTTGAGCAGGCGATCATAACGGCTGAGGACGGCCGGGTCGTCGATGCCGGCCGCCGCGGTTGCCCGGGCCTCGGTCGCGGTCGCCAGTTCGCCGGCCAAATTCTTTTCGCGTGCGGCCAGGTCGGACAACTGTCGGTCGGTCTCAGCCTTCAGCGCTGCGTAAGCCGAGGCAGCAATGGACACTTGTTTGGAAGCGCTTTCGTTCCGTTCCATCAATTCCAACTGCTGGTCCTCGAGTTTGGAAATCTCGCGCTGGCTCGTCTCGATCTGATGCTCGTAGGCCTTGTACTGGTCGTTGCTCCGGGTTTCGTTTTGCTGAGCCCGAACCTTGCCGATTCGGTCTTTCAGGGCATCCGCATCGAGTTCGAGCTTCTTGCGGTCGCTCTCGATTTGTTGGGCCTGTTTCTTCAGTGCTTCGTATTCTGAAGCACCGGCAACCGCCTTGCTTTGGATCGACTGCCGTTGGCCAGGAACGGTGGCCACCTCAGCCCGAACGCGGATAAGACGGCGGTCGCGGTCCTGGAGGATCAGCAGTTTTTCAATGATCGGGAGCATGGTGGGTCAAGCTATCGGCTCGCTCCGCGATGGGCAAGACCCTGAACCAAACCCAACCCAACCCAGCTCAACCGAATCTCGCGCTCCCAATCTTACCCCCTATCACCTTCGGTTGCCGCTGACTTCATCAGAAACACAGAGACACTGGCGCACCGCCAAGTAGGCGTTATCCTCAGGGCATGATGCGTTCTATTTCTTCATCAGTTGGGTATCGGGGAGCGCTGTTGGCGGCGCTGCTTTCCGTTTCGGTTGTTGCCAAGGAATCGTCGGCAGTGGCGACCAGTCCGGCCTTGGATTTGGCTCGGCAACTCAATCAGGCCTTCGTCGAGGTGGCCGATTCAGCCTCCAAGTCGGTGGTGGTCATCAAGGTGAAGACCAAGGAAGACCGCGAGGGCGGGGAACTCAGCGGCAATCCGCTGTACGAGCAATTGCCCGAAGAACAGCGCCAGCAATTCGAGCGCTTTTTCGAACGCTTCCGTGGACAACAACCCCGTCGCCAACGTCCCCAACCCGAATCCACCGACCTCGAAGGCAATCCGTTCTACAATGGTCGCGGATCCGGAATGGTCATGCGCGAAGACGGTTACATTCTGACCAACAACCATGTGGTGGAAGAAGCCGAGGCCATCTTGGTGGTCTTCAAGGATGGCCGAGAAGTGAAGGCGGAAGTGCGCGGTCGGGACCCCGAGTCCGATTTGGCGGTGATCCAGTTGACCGAGAAGGTTTCGGGTTTGATCCCGGTGAAATTCGCCGATTCCGACAAGGTGAAGGTCGGGGAATTCGCCATAGCCATCGGTGCCCCCTTCGACCTCGAGTACAGTGTCACTTTCGGCCACGTCAGCGCCAAAGGCCGCCAAGTGGAAGACATGCGCACCTTGTCCGATCAGGATTTCATCCAGACCGACGCCAACATCAATGTCGGCAATTCCGGTGGCCCTTTGGTCAACATCAACGGTGAGGTCATGGGGGTGAACTCCATGATCCGGACGTCCATGGGTGTGGGTGTAGGCATCGGTTTTGCCATTCCGTCGAATCTGGCCCGCGAGATCGGGGATCGTCTCATCGAAGACGGCCGTTTCATCCGTTCCTGGTTGGGTATCGGCATTGCCGATCTTCGCGAATACCGGCGCTTCCGTGACATCGATACGCAGGCCAAGGACGGGGTCGTGGTTCGGTCTATCGAACCCAACGGACCGGCCTACGGCTCCGATTTGAAGCCGGCCGACGTCATTACCTCCGTGGACGGCAAGGCCGTGGCCACCACTCAGCAGCTTCGCAGCCTCATCTCCCGCAAGAAGGCGGGCAGCGAGGTGGTTTTGGATGTTTTTCGGCGCGATGAAAAAATGCGCATCAAGGTCAAGCCGGACGAAAAGCCGACCCGCGAAATGCTGGCTTCCAACCGCAAGCCCAAGTCCTCCAAAGAGCCCGCCGGCGTGATGGAGTTGGGGATGACCGTCAAGCCGTTGACCAAGGAATTGGCCAAGCAGTTCGAGGTGGACGTGACCGGTGGGGTGATCGTGACTGAAGTGCAGTCCGGGTCGCTGGCCAGCCGCTACGAAATCAAGCCGGGGGACATCATCACCGACATCAACCACGAGCCGGTCCGCAGCCCCAAGGAATTCCAGACCGAGGTGTCCAAGGCCAAGGGCCGAGTTCTCGTCAGCTTCATCCGCGATGGCACTCCGCAATTCGAGGTGCTGAAGGAACGATCGAAGTAATCGAAGTCGAACAGGCTCTCCGTTTTGTCTTTTGGCTGCGGGGCTTCCCGACACGAACCTCAAAATCAAAGGCCCGGATTTTCTCAGAAATCCGGGCCTGTTTCTTTTGGGCCTGTTCGTTGGCCGTGCCGTCGATCGCCTAGGCTTCCGAGGTGGGTTTTTCTCCACGGACGATGGCCACCACGGAACGGGACGGGTCCAGATAGCGTTGAGCCGCCGCCCGGATGTCGGCCGTCGTCACCGATTCAAAACGCTGTGTCTCGGATTCGAAGTGTGAGTAGCCCAGCCCGTACAGCTCATCCAAGGCGGTGCTCATGGCGAACCCTCCGAGGTCTTGGCGGCCGATCTTGCGTTGGCCAATGATCTTGGCCTTGGCTCTGGCCAATTCCTCATCGCTGAGGCCTTCGGTGCGGAGGATTTCCGCCTGGGCCCGCAGTTCCTTCTCCACCAACTCGATCTTCTCGGGCGCGGTGCCGCAGTAGAAGGCGAAGTAGCCCGAGGTCTGGCCGGTGAGCAGGCTCGCCCCGACATAGTAGGCCAAGCCCAATTCATCGCGGATGCGCATGAACAATCGAGAACCCATGTCGCTGCAGGCTTCCTGGATGAGTTCCAGAGCGAACCGATCGGGTGAGGACAAACTGGTTCCCGGAAAACCGAGGGCTAGCACGGCTTGTTCTTTTTCCCGCGACTCTTCGGACCGCGGTGTCGGCGTCACCGAGGCCAAGACGGGCAGGGCGGGGCGGGGTTGGTCTTTCCAGCCGGCAAGGTGGGTTTCCAGGAGTTGGCGCAGTTCTTCCGGATCCACATCGCCGAATACCGACAGCACCGCATTGCCGGGCACTGTCCAACGGGCGTGGAACTCGCGCAAATCCGACGAACTCAGGCTGCGGATGAGCGACTCATTCCCCAGCGAATCCAACCCGTAGCCTTGTTCGCCAAACAACCCCCGACGCATCGCCTTGAAGGCGCACTGGAGCAATTGATCGCGTTGCCCCCGGATGGCGGCCAATTGTGCCTCGCGTTCGCGTTCGAGGGCTTTCTCTGGGAATTTGGGGCGGAGGAGGATGTCCGTGAAGAGTTCCAACCCCTGCTTCAGGTCTTCCCGCATCATTTCGCCGCTCAGTCCAAAGGTGTTGTTGCCACCGTAGGCCTCGATGCTGCCGCCCAGGCTTTCGATTTCCAGGGCTATGTCCTCGGCCGAGCGGGTGGGAGTGCCCTTGATGAACAACCGCGACAGCATCGAAGTAATGCCTGAATTGCTCGAAGTCTCCACGCGCAGGCCTCCTTCAAAGACGGCCCGCAGTTCCACGAAGGGCAGGCGGTGGTCTTCTTTGACGAGGACCCTCAGCCCGTTGGAAAGCGTCATCTTGACGATCGGATGAGCGATGACCGCAGCCGTCTGCAATTCCTTCGGTGCACCCGATTCCTTCGGCAGAAGCCCAAACACCGTGCGATTCTCGTCGCGCAGGTAAGTGCGGATGACGCGGATCAGGTCGTCGGGGGTGACGGCGCGCACGGCCGCCAAGTAGCGTTCGGAGAAATGAAGGTCTTGGGTGGCGATCCAATTGCCGCCCAGATCCTGAGCTTGTCCTTCCATGGTCTTCCGGGAGGACAGGGTGCCCACGGTGAATTGCTTCACCGCCTTGGCCAGTTCCGTGCTTGAGACCGGTTCCTGACCCATTCGCGTGATTTCGGCCAGGATGGCTGACTGCGCGTCCGAGAATTTACCGCCATCGCATACGCCGCTGACGCCGAAGAGTCCGCTCAGGCCGGGAGTGTAAATCCAGGCGCTGACCGAATGCGTCAGGGAGGTGCGCTCCCGGACCGCCTGATAAAGCCGGGAACTGCGGCCGCCGCCCAAGAGCGTGGACAGCACGTCCAGCACGGGAATGTCCGGGTGGGTCAGGTCGGGGATATGCCATCCCAGATGGAAGTGCGCGTGCTCGACCGGGGCCAGTTCCAGCGCCTCCCGGGGTGACATTTGCCGGGG
>JARXAF010000004.1 GCA_029865985.1 Verrucomicrobiota bacterium | reverse complement strand
TGGTGGTCGCCGGGAGGTGGTGGTCGGAATTGCTTCTCAGGAGGATCCGGGATCGCAGCGGCCCCGTGCTCGTGTGCGGGTCATCGGTGCCCCGGATTCGGAACCGCTCCTGCCGGAAGCGGTGGCGTCATCGGGGCCCGTTGTCGCTGGGGCGGTGAGTGGCGTGGGGAGTCTCGTTCTCTTTGTGGGTGGACGGTGCATTCCGGGTCGTTATCCGGAGGCGGCCGACTCGGCGCTTTGGGTCCGTGAGGGAGATCAATGGAAAGCCCATTTGGCCGCCAACGAGGTGTTCCGTTCGACAGGGTTGGTCAGCGGGGCCGTGTTCACGGATCTCGATGGGGATGGGAACTCGGAGTTGGTGCTGGCCTGTGAGTGGGGGAGTCCAAAAGTCTACGCTTGGGTCCAAGGGGTTCCGGTGGATCGGACCCGTCAGTGGGGACTCGAGGATTTGACCGGTTGGTGGAACTCCGTCCAATCCGTCGACTGCGATGGGGACGGGCGCATGGACTTGGTGCTCGGCAATCTCGGGCGCAATTCCCGCTGGCAAGATCACTTGGACCGGCCCGCCCGGGTGTATTTTGGAGATGCCGACGGCGATGGCCGTTTGGAACTGCTCGAGGCCTTTTGGCATGCAGGAACGCAGAAATGGCTGCCGTGGCGGGATGCCGAGACCGTGGGGCGGTCATTCCCCGGTCTCTCGGAGCGTCTGCCCACGTTCCGTGCCTATGGTCAGGCTTCCATTGATGACATTCTCGGCTCCCGCACCGCAGATTTCCGCCGCCTCGAAGCGTCCACCGGTGACTCGATGGTGCTGTTGAATCGGGGCGGTCGTTTCGAGCGCCGTCCTCTGCCCATTGAAGCCCAGATGGCCCCGGTGTTCGGGATCGCGGTGGCCGATTTCGACGGCGATGGTCGAGAGGATCTGGCCCTGGCCCAGAATTTCTTCGGCGTGGAGCCAGAGACCTCCCGGTTTGATGCCGGTCGAGGGTTGATCCTGACGGGCGTTGGGGATGGTTCGTTCCGCCCCATCGACGGAACTCGTTCAGGCGTGATCGTCTGGGGAGAACAGCGGGCCGCGGCCGCTGCCGATTATGACGGCGATGGGCGCACCGATTTGGCGATCAGTCAAAATCGGGGTGCGACGCTCCTGTTTCGGAATACCGGAGGTCGGCCCGGTTTGAAAGTTCGGTTGGACGGCGGAGCGGGCAATCCGTCAGCCATTGGTGCCCAAGTGCGATCAGGCCGGGAAGGCCGGTTCGGTCCGGTCCGCGAAATCCACGCGGGTGGTGGATATGGGTCGCAGGATTCGAGCGCACTGGTGCTGGCATCCACTGAAGCTCCCGCGATCCTGAAGGTCCTTTGGCCGGGAGGGGTCTCCACCGAGAGCCCCGTGCCCCAAAATGCTCGTGAGGTGAGGGTGCGGCGTGAGGGTGTCTCGGCGGTGCTCACTGTGGTGCGCTGACTGGCAGCCCTGTGCCGGGCGTGTTGCTGTTCATCGAGTTCGGACTGATCAGGGTGGCATTCCGCCCGTCGCAACAGAACTCCTGACACAGAGGGGTCTACGGCGAGTTAGTCATGGCCCATCCGTTGCCCTGTGCGATGTCTTGCCCCAACCAGGATCTCAATCGGAGTTGCGAAGGCGTGGGCAGCGAGCGTGAGTGGCTGTTATTGAGCCGCTGGCAGGCTTGCCAAGATGGCGTCCCAGAAGCGGATCCGCGCTTCGATGGCCGCAGTGGCGGCGTTCACCGCTTCCTCCCACTTCTGCGGATCCTCTCCGCAAAGGCGATCCATCATGCGTCGGGCCAGTTGCCCGTGGTGCCCTCCATCGAGGGCGATGTGCCGCTCAAGATAGTACCGCAACAAGCCGAACTGGGAATGCCCCGATGCGACCAGCGTGTTCACCAGTGGCAGGAACATCTCCGGAATCACATCCTCCCGTCCGTAGGTGAAGGCGGCGGCCGTCTCATGGAGTTGACCGGTGCAGGCCAGCTTCAAGGTAAACCCGGTGAACTCGTGGACGCCCGCAGGCAGTCCGGGTTGAGCGAGGACCGACTCTGGGGATTTGCCGGCCTGAATGGAGTTCAAGAAGGCATCGATCGCCGAGGTGTCTGCTCCCGCCTCCCGCATGGCCCGGTGATAGAGTTCGAAGTGGCTGAACCGCTCGCCATCGGGTCCAAGATCGGATTCTTCGCCGCAGACAATCTCGTTGATGAGAAAACGTACTTCCGCATCACCCACGGGCATCCAGGGAAGTTTTACGCAGGTCAGGTCCCGTTGCAGCCGTTTGAGCAACGACATGAAATCCCAGACGGCGAAGACGTGGGACTCGAGGAAGGTGCGGATCGCTGCCGGCCGGTCCACGCGTTGGTAGATCGGGTGCTGCAGCAGGCGCAGGCGCACCGCTTCTGTGCGGGAGTGAATGAGGTCAGGACGGGTATCCATGGATGACGAGACGGTCTGAACCAGTGCCTCGAAAATGGACTCAGGTCAACGGGCCACGGAAAGGGGGTGAGGAAATGAGCCGGATGCTCCGAGTCAACGGTGACCTTGGATGGATGCACCGGGCGATCCACCGAACCGCACTTGGGAGCGGGGGGTGAGTGTCAGTTCGTGATCAGTGAACTTCAGTGTGTAGGTCGTTTGGAAGGGGGTACCACGGGCACAGATCTTGACGGTCCAGGTGTTGTCCGAGGTCCACGCAGCGCTCGCGCCGAGAGCTTCGTCCCCGAAGGAGCCGATGGGCCCGCGCGGGGCATCGCCCAAATGTCCATGGCCGGTCATCCAACGGGCATGACCACAGCGGAGCGACTCTGTTTTGCCAGAAAAGGTACGGGTCAAGAGCCACCCCTCAGGCCCGGAGGCCTCCAGGGTGAGTGATTCGAGGCCGCTGTCATTGGTCCCAAATCGGAAGGTCTTGCCCAGCACGGCACTCGCAATCGGTGAGGTCGTGTTGCCAGAGGGCATGCGGACCTGAAGTCCCAGCAAACGACGCTCCAGGCGTTCCCGGGCAGAGGCATCGGCTTTCAGAGGGGCCTTGTGGAAGGCGGGCAGCAGGGTTTCCCAGAGTTGGCTGAGCAGGCCCGCCATGTCGCTGACGCCGCTGGTGACCGCGATAACAGCATCTTGTTTTGGTAGGACAATGCAGAACTGGCCGAAGGCTCCGTCGCCGCGGAAGGCCCCGTGCCGACACCGCCAGAATTGATAGCCGTAGCCTTGCTCCCAATCGTTCTCCGGGTGGCTGCCGTTGGACATTTGCCGGGAAGTCGCAGTGCGCACCCAGTCGGCATCGATCTGTTGTCGGCCTTCCCACTTGCCGCCTTGCAAGTACAGTTGCCCGAACTTGGCGATGTCTTCCGTGCGTAGTCTCAAGCCGTAGCCGCCCAGACTGATTCCCTGGAAATTGGTATCCCAACGCGCCCCGGTGATGCCCAAGGGGGCCAAGAGGCGAGGTTGCAGGTATTCGAGCGTCGACATCCCGCTGACCTTCTGGACTAGTGCCGACTGCATGAAAGTGGCCGGTGTATTGTATTTGAAATGGGTGCCCGGCTTGTGGGGAACCGGTTGGGCCAGAAAAGACCGGGCTGATATCTGACCGGGGGCGATTGAAGGCTCGTCTTGATGACCCGTGCTCATGGTCAGGAGGTCCCGGACTCGCATGGCTTGGAGATTTCCACTGGGTTTTTCCGGGCCGTCCGATCCCAAGTGTTTCAGCACCGGATCTTCCACGCGCAGCAATCCCTCTCCGACGGCCAGGCCGACTGCGGTTGAGGTAAAGCTCTTGCTGAGAGAATACAGCTCGTGCGGGGTTTCCGCGTCATATGGCCCCCACCAACCCTCGGCCACCACATGCCCATGTCGGACAATCATCAGGCTGTGGACCTGTTCCACCCGGTCGAGGGTGTCGATAGCCGACAATAGCGCGGCCGATGAGACTCCCTGACGCTCCGGAGCGCTGCGCGGCAGGTGGGCTGTCGCGGCCTGGATTTGCGAAATCAGCGGGAGTGCGGCGGTGATGATGGCGGCCAAACAGGGCCGGAAAGTCATTCCAGCGCGGGAAAGATCCATGGCTGCAGAATGACCTTGGGAGGGTTTCATCGACAAGTTCTCTCCGGTCTCCCTTCCCAAGGATGATGCTTTCGGAAAGAGAGAATGAGCCGATGGTGAAGGCGGTTTAATGTAAAAATTACCCCCCCCCGTTACACCAAAAAAATCTGGCAACACAAATATGTTTGTGGTGCATATTAAACATCCCCGAATAATGAAACGGTGCCTTGAAAGGTACGCCTGGTGGGATCGGAGTCTTATTTGGGCCAACCGAGTTGTTTGAAACACCCCTGTTATGGAAACCCCAGCCACTTCAACTCCAAGTTTGTCGCGCCGAATCATGGTCAAGGACCCGGCCCCATTGTGCCGCATGGCCGTCAGCAACCTGATCCAGCAAGAGCCTGATCTGAGCCTCGTTGGCGCGTTTGCTTCGGCGGCGGAGATGCTTCAGGCCTTGGAGTCGGTGCCGGCCGAGATGATCATCTTCGAACTCTCCGACCAGGCTGGCTGCGGGTTTGACTCAATCCGGGACATTCGTCTTCGCCATCCGAAGATGCGCATTCTCGTCCTATCCTCTCGCTTGGAACTGCAGTACGCCGAACGAGCGTTGCAAGGTGGAGCCAATGGGTTCGTCTCCAAGACGGAAGGTTTGGCGGAAATACTTGTGGCCATCCGCAAGGTGGCCTCGGGTGAAACCTACTGCAGCCTGGCGCTTTCCTCGCAGTTGGCTCTCAAGTACTTGGGAGCAGGCCCCGCAGAAGCGGACTCACCCTTGGAAGGGTTGAGCAATCGCGAATTTCAGGTGATTCGCCTCATCGGGTCTGGGCAATCCACCCGGGAGATTGCTGAGTCTTTGGGAATCAGCGTCAAGACGGTTGAAACTTACATCAATCATCTCAAGGAGAAGTTAGGGGTTCACTCGGGTGTGGCTTTGACCCACAAAGCCATCCAATGGACGGAACGTGGGATTCTTCAATAAGAATTCAACAGTGCGCCGATAGGAATCTCAGTCGTGCGCGGGATAGGAGGCGGTCCTCATCGGTGTGTCATTTAATCTCTCGAATCCAACGGGATTTTGGTTCTGAGATCGGAGATTCGTACGAAATTGTACTGCAAATTCTGAGCCTCATCGGGGATTGCATGATACTCAGAATCAGGACGTTCCTGAATTTATCAGAGCGCAAATCACTGTCAGGATTTTGCTGTTCAATGATAGCGTCACATCTCTTTGAGACGGTGCGCTCATGACTCCAAAAAAGTTCGCTGACGTCCTGACCATGAATCCCATCCAAGAAACTCAAAACCGAAGCCACCGACTGGTCTTGATTGATGAACTGCCTCTTTATCGTCGGGGAGTCATTGAGTTGGTGCGTCGGCAGAAAGATCTATCGGTTTGCGGGGAATTTGCTGATCGAAACAGCGCCTTGGCCGCTATTGATTCTCTCGGTGCGGATTTGGTGATTATGGAATTGTCCACCCGTGATGGGGCTGGAGTGGACCTCATCAAGGACTTGCGTCTCCGTCAGTCAAAACTTCGTATCTTGGTTTTATCCCAAAACCCGGAATCCATTCATGCTGAGAGGGTTCTTCAGGCGGGGGCCTCCGGATTTGTTTCCAAATTCGAGGACGATCCGGTGATCTTGAAGGCCATTCGCGGGGTGCTTGAGGGGCAAACCTATTTCAGCCCCCAAGTGTCTGCGCAATTGGCCATGCGGTATCTTGGAGTGGGGGCCATGCAAGCGGCTTCTCCCATCCAAGGATTGACTAACCGCGAGCTTCAAGTTTTTCGCCTCATCGGATCTGGAAAACCTACCCGAGGGATTGCCGCCGCATTGGGGTTGAGTGTCAAAACCATTGAAACCTACTTGGAGCATTTGAAGCGCAAATTAGGAGTCAGCTCTGGGGTGGCTTTGAGTCACCGAGCGGTTCAGTGGATGGAGCGTGGAATGGTGGAATGATAGAGCGCTTCAGGCCGGTTGTCATGGGCATGGATCATCATCAATCCATGCCCATTTGTTTTTTCAAAACAAGGCGCTGCATGACAGAGGTTTTGGGGTCATTGGGCTAGTTCTGTTTCAAGCCGTCATCGACCGCGTGAGTGATCCCCGCGCGAATTCAAAACTCATTCAAAAGCGTCTGACGGCAGGGATGTAGGGGAATCTACCTGCCGTTGTTTCCGGACCTGCGCCCGATACACAGAGACCCTTACAGATGGGAATTTAGCGGTGTGAGCTTGCTTAGGCATGGATCACGAAAACCGCTTAACAAAATGTCCCTCCGGAATCTTGCGTTATCTCTCACTCAGGCTGTTGATCCCATGATCTCCGAAGCCATCGTGTGGGCCGCTTCAGTTTGTAAACCGGCTGCGGCCCGACCTGGGTGTTGCTTTCCAACTCGTGGTTGTGAGCGCCGTCGACCCAGCCGCCGCTTCCCCAGAGGTTTCGACACTCAAGGCTTTGTCGCTGTGTTTATCTTGGGGTTTGCGGCAGTCCATGCCCGGGCAGCTTTATCGATATCCGCTGAAAAACCGGTTTCGACGAGCATTGTGGCTGGCCAAATAGGCGTGGATCGGGGTGCAGCCACCGTCACCGTGCCGGCATCGGAATCGGAATTGGGGTGGGGTGAACGGGATGTATTCCAAAGGCTGAGCGCGCGTGGTCTAAAGGTGGCCGCTGCATCGATGGTTCGTGGACCGTCGAGCATTTCGGCCGTGAGTCCTGGAAAATCAGCCGCTAGTGCTCCGAGAGCTAGGGTCAACCCCAATGCGGTGTCCAACAAACGGCGGGATGTGACGCCACCCGAGATCTCCGGCTCGAAAACCCCTTTGGTCGTTGAAAACTCGACGCTGGTTGCGACTTACACCGCCAATGAGTCGGTGACTTGGAGTTTGAGCGGCGGAGTCGATGTCGCCCGTTTCGTCTTGAGCGGAGGGGTGTTGAGATTCGCAACCGCGCCAGACTTCGAGGCGCCGACCGATTCTGGCTGTGACAACCGATATGGTGTCGCGATTCGGGCCACGGACACCGCTGGCAACGTGACGTACAAATCGATCACCGTGACGGTGACTGATGAGGATGAGATTCCGCCGGTGATTTCGGGTCCCACAGAACCCTCGGTTGTTGAAAACACGACAGCGATAGCGACCTACACAGTCAATGAGGCGGTGACCTGGACCATTAACGGAGGCGTTGATGCGGCGCGTTTCCGGTTAAGTGGTGGAGCATTGAGCTTCAAAGCGGCGCCGAACTTTGAGGCTCCAAGGGATTCCAATCGAAACAACCGCTATGGGGTCACGATCCGAGCCGTGGACGCTGCCGGCAACGTGACGTATCAACCCATCACCGTGACGGTGACCGATGCCGATGAGATTCCTCCGGTGATCTCTGGGCTGAATGCGCCGTCGGTAGTGGAGAACACCTCGGCTGTTGCGACCTACACGGCCAACGAGCTGGTCACCTGGAGCTTAAATGGTGGAGTTGATGCGGATCGATTCACTCTCGATGGCGGATCTCTCACCTTCGTATCCGCGCCGGACTTCGAAGCCCCGGCTGATGCCAATGCGGACAACGTCTACCTGGTTGTAGTCCGTGCCACGGATACTGCGGGTAATACTGCGGACCAATCCGTCACCGTGACGGTAACTGATGCTGACGAGATTCCTCCGGTGATCACTGGCCCCGTTGCACCGTCAGTGGTGGAGAACACTACCGTCATTGCAATCTACACGGCCAACGAGTCGGTGACCTGGAACTTGAACGGCGGACCTGATGCGACTCGATTCACTCTGAGTGCAGGAGTTCTAGCCTTCGCTTCAGCACCGGACTTCGAAGCCCCGGTCGATGCCAATACTGACAACGTCTATTCGGTGGTGATTCGTGCCACGGACATCGCGGGCAACACTGCCGACCAACCCATCACCGTGACGGTGACGGATACCGACGAAATTCCTCCTGTGATCTCTGGGCTGATTGCGCCGTCGGTAGTGGAGAACAGCACGGCTGTCGCCACTTACACCGCCAACGAGACGGTGACCTGGAACTTGAACGGTGGACCTGATGTGACCCGGTTCACTCTGAACGCCGGAGTCCTGGTTTTCGCATCCGCACCGGACTTCGAAGCCCCGGTCGATGCCAATACTGACAACGTCTATTCGGTGGTGATTCGTGCCACGGACACTGCGGGCAACACCGCCGATCAATCTGTCACCGTGACGGTGACGGATGCTGACGAGATCGCTCCGCTTATCTCCGGTACTATCGCGCCGTCGGTAGTGGAGAACACCACGGCTGTGGCCACCT
>JARXAF010000168.1 GCA_029865985.1 Verrucomicrobiota bacterium | reverse complement strand
GAGCTTCTCCCCAGCCACAGTCCGCGAAATGCAATGGTACACCGCCGCATTCCCAGCCTGCCCCTTGATCCGCGCCAACCTCATACCCCCAACCTAAGCAGAAGCTCCAAGCTGTCAATTACTTTGAACCTGTCACTTTATCAATATGGCTTGCTCTTGCTGTGGCGTCTGGGGTTTTGCAGTGTTTGAGGAGTGAACAAGGCTGCGAGACCAGAGATCCCACGAAAGACGGTTTACCGTCTGTCGCAGTATTTACGGTGCCTGCAGCGCTTGAAGGGGAATGGTATTCAAACCGTGAGCAGCGAGGCGCTAGCCAAGGCGGCGGGGGTGAAATCGACGCAGTTGCGGAAGGACCTGACCTACTTGGGGCAGTTCGGCACTCGAGGGCTCGGTTACGATGCCGTGCAGTTGGCGGAAATGATTACGTCGCACCTAGGCACCAACCGACTGCAACCCGTTATCCTCGTGGGTGTAGGAAATCTGGGAAGCGCCCTGCTCCAGTACAGAGGCTTCGAGCCTGAGGGGTTTGAAATCGTTGCCGCCTTCGATATGGATCCGGATCGCACCCGCGAAACACCACTGCGAGTCCCACTACTGGGGATGGATCGCCTCGAGACGACCCTTTCTGAACACCATGTTCGAATGGCAATCCTGTCGGTTCCCGCCGCAGCCGCTCAAGAGGTGACCAATCGTTTGGTGGAAGCCGGTGTTCTCGGGATCCTGAATTTCGCCCCGATTGTCCCCGTGGTTCCAGAACACGTGGTGGTGAACCACGTGAACCTCGCTATCGAATTAGAGAATTTAAGCTACTTCTTGAATGACTGAGGAAACAGAGACGCATTTTTCCGCAGCCCGATCCGTGTTACGCATTGTCATGACTTCCCCCAACCCGGAAACCAATCCGGAAACAACAACACTCCCGGCACCAAGTTTGCCGGATATCCGCAACGAGACCCGGTCGACGCTGGCCCACCAATTCTCGCTGTGGAACCAACCGGGCTACCGATTGGAGCAACTCCTGGATTGGCTCTACTGCCGACGCGTCGAGACCTGGGATGCCATGACGAATCTGCCCAAGTCGCTTCGTTCCCAGTTGGCCTCGGTCTGGTCTTTAGGCGCTTTGAGCCTGCTGCGTAAACAAGGCTCCAAGGACAGTACTCAGAAATTCCTGTGGCGACTGAAGGATGGCTCTCTCATCGAAAGTGTCCTCATTCCAGCCAATCCTGCTCTCTATGGGGATTCTGCCGACCGCCACACCCTCTGCGTCTCAACTCAGGTGGGCTGCGCCTATGGATGCCGTTTCTGCGCCAGCGGTTTGGATGGCTGGAAGCGGAACCTGGCTCCATGGGAAATTGTCGGTCAAATCCTCGGGGTGGAACGCTGGCACGCCGAGCAAAACCCGTCCGAAAAACCCACCGCGGCAGACAAGATTTCCAACCACCGATTGATCAACAATCTGGTCATCATGGGAATGGGGGAACCCATGGCCAATTATGACAATCTGATGATGGCTCTGCGATCGCTGAACGCCCCGTGGGGCGGTGGAATCGGAGCTCGAAAAATCACCATTTCCACCAGCGGGCTCGCCCCAAAAATCCGCCAACTGGCCGACGAACCGGAACAATTCCGTCTGGCGATCTCCCTGCACGGGGCGACGGATGCGGTCCGCAATCAGATCATGCCGGTCAATCGCAAGTACCCGCTGAGCGAATTGTCCCAAGCCTGCAGCTATTACCTCGAGCGAAAGGGAAAGATGATCACGCTGGAGTACATCCTGATCGACGGGGTGAATGATGCCATAGCAGAAGTAAAACCGCTGTCTGATCTGGCCAGGCGTCTGCACGCCAAGGTGAACCTGATCCCGTACAATACGGTGGAAGGACTCCCCTGGAAACGCCCCGATGAGGCCCGCTGTCAAAAATTCGCCGAGACCCTCACCCGCAGCGGTGTCACCTGCACACTGCGCTTGGAGAAGGGCCACGACATCGACGCCGCGTGTGGTCAACTACGCCTGAAGACCGAACGCGAATTGGCGGCTACCAGCGCAATTACCGGGTCCAGCATAGACCAACCGGAACCAGAGTCGTAGTGTCACCGCCGGTGATCGCACTCCTCGATTACGATTCCGGAAATATCCGCAGCGTGGAAAAGGCCCTCCGCAAGGCCGGTGCGGAGGTCGTGCGGGCACGCACTCCGGAAGCCATGGTCGGTGCCGCAGGGATTGTTCTGCCCGGCGTGGGCGCCTTCGATGACTGCATCCACGCCATGGAGAGGCAAAGCCTCTTGGATGCGGTTCGGGCCTGGATCGCGGCTGATCGTCCGTTCCTGGGGATATGCGTCGGATACCAAGCTCTCTTCGAGAGAAGTGAAGAGTTCCATTCACACGCCCGCGGCCTCGGTGTCTTTCCTGGATCGGTCGTCCGCTTCCAACCCACGGTCGAGATGCCGAACCTGAAAATCCCTCAGATCGGTTGGAACCAGATCCATCTGAGCCAACCAAAATGCCCTCTCTACCGAGGCATTCCCGAAGGCAGTTGGTTCTACTTCGTCCACAGTTTCTACCCACGCCCCACGCAAGCGGACATCGTGGCGACCGAAACCACCTACGGGCCCACCTTCGCGTCTTCAGTCTGGCGCGGAAACACCTTCGCCACCCAATTCCATCCCGAGAAGAGCCAGGAAAATGGTCTCCGATTGCTGACAAACTTCGTGGAGCTGGCCGAGTCACACGCATCCCAGGGTCGTTGACCCAGACGAGATCACCCAGCCTTCAAACCCAGAGCCCACGGTTCGAGCGAATCCAGGACCGACTCGACCGAAACCGAGGACATGATGCGAATCAACTCGTCCGAAGTGCCTGCGATGGGTCGCCCATCGTAGCGATAGTACTCCAAGTGACGACCTCCGATGGAGGGGTTGGGGATCAACATCCAAGCCTCTCTTCGGGGGTGAACCGGTGGGTTCAAGGTCGGCGTCTCGATCACCCACTGCTTGGGCACTTTCATGGCGGCAGCGATGTGCATGAACACCGTATCCACGCTCAAGAATCCTCGAGCGTGCCCAACCAACGCCATGGCCTCTCGCAATCCTGGAGTCTCAGCCTCGATGAATTTAACGCCCGCATTGCGCAACTGGTCGTGGAGAACCCGTTCTTCCTGCGCTCCGAACAGAACCACTGGGATGGCAGGGTGCCGACAGTTCCATTTCTCAAGGAATTCAGCGTAGCGGATGATGGGCCATCGGCGCAGGGCCAGATTCTTGGTACCTCCCGATCCCGTGTGGATCCCCAACCACGGACGACCCGCAAGGCCCTGCCGTTCCAACCAGCCAAGAGCCCATTGCTGTTCGACCTCGGACAAGAAAAGCTCATATCCGGGACGCGGCAACCGCGGCTCCAAACCCAACAAACCAATCAGCCGGGCATTGTTCTCCATGACGTGCAACGAATAGTCCTGCGGCATCGAATGCGTCACGAGAAGACGATCCATCCAAGACTGATTCTCATACTCGTGACTGAGCCGAACCCGAGCGCCAATCAGCCTCGCGATCAGGCGATACCCGCGTCGCCCCTGAGTGTGGGTGTTGATGGACAAGTCGTATCCGCGTCGGCGCAACTCCAGACACCGGGCCACTGATGATGACCCATCCGCCTTCAAAAAATCATGCCGGATCACTTCGTGGACGTTCGGATTGCCCCGAAGCACTTCAGCCGCCCCCGCCCACAGCACCAGCACATCCATCAGCGCCGATGGGTACTGAAGCCGAAGCTCATGCAGCAACGGAGTCGCCATCAGCGTGTCGCCAATTCCGGAGAGAGAAAGGACAAGGATGCGATTCACCGTTCCGTGACGGTATGGAGCCACCGCGACCACCACAAGGCAGGGAAGCTTGGGCGGAACGATTCAGATGGCTCGGTCGTGCTGGCCGCTTCTTCTTCCGCAAGAGCTTCGTTTTTCGCCCGGTCCGGGTCTCAACCATAGACCTCCCATCGACCCTCGCCTCGCTCTTGCCTCGTCTTGTGAAAGAATCCGCTACGCCATCCCTTTCCTCCCAACGAAATCGTTCCAACTTGGCAGGGAATCGCCAGAACACATTCCACCATCCTCCGCTTCCCAATTCCGACATTTTGTTGCCGCAAATGACTTGCGGTGACCCAATTTCAGAACAATCTTAGCGATCCGCAGGCGGCAACAAAGTCCTCGAAGTTGCCCAATTTCCCCCCGGTATTATCCCCGCTCGGAACTGCGTTAGCGCCTGAGAGGGTGCTCCCGAGGCAAATTCATTCGATTCATACCCATTTTCCAAATGCCCCGCGCACCGAAAGACCCGTCCGCGCCCAAGAAGGCCCGGACGCCCCGCAAGAAGGCTGAAGCCCCTCCTGAAATCCTCGATGAGGCAGCCCATGCCCACGAAGCCACCGAGACTCACGAGACCACTCCGGCCGGATTGGCTACAAACGACAGTTCACTGACCGTTCAACCACCCGCACCCGAAGCGGTTCGCACCCGAGAGTCTGACGACGAACCCCTGGTGGCAAAGGCTTCCCCCTTGCCTCCTCGCGCCCGGATGGCTCCGCCGAACGAGGACACTCCGGTTCCGGATGCCCCGGAGAAGCCCAAGGTGGTGGTCGAGCCCAAGACCCTCAACTTGCACGAGCTGCAGCCGATGCCCATTGGCTCGCTGGCCGACGTGGCAAAGCATTTCGGTATCGAGAATTACGGCACTCTCAAGCGCCAGGAGATCATTTTCCAGATCGTCCAACGCAATCTGGCTGCAGGCGGCATCATCAATACACGCGGCGTCTTGGAGGTCATGCCGGAAGGCTTCGGCTTCCTGCGTTCCCCGGCCTTCAATTACCTGCCCTGCCCTGAGGATATCTACGTTTCCCCGTCGCAAATCCGTCGTTTCGATCTCGCCACCGGCGACGATGTCGAAGGACAGGTTCGCCCTCCGAAGGACAAGGAGAAGTTCTATGCCCTGCTCAAGGTCGAGCGGGTGGCCGGCATCGATCCGGACAAGGCCAAGGAGAAGACCCATTTCGAGAATCTCACGCCGCTGTTCCCCAACCGCCGCTTCCTCCTGGAAACGGCACCTGACGAATACAGCACCCGTGTGGTGGACATTGTCTGCCCCGTCGGCAAAGGCACCCGTGGTCTGATTGTCGCGCCGCCGCGGACCGGCAAAACGGTGCTGATGCAGAAACTGGCCAACGCGATCCTCAAGAACAACAAGGACTGCCATCTCATCATCTTGTTGATCGACGAACGCCCCGAGGAAGTCACCGACATGGAGCGCTCCTGCCGCGGCGCTGAAGTGGTCAGCTCCACCTTCGACGAACCGCCCGAGCGGCACGTGCAGGTCGCGGAAATGGTCATCGAAAAGGCCCGCCGCATGGTCGAGCACAAGAAGGATGTGGTCATCCTGCTCGACTCCATCACCCGTTTGGCGCGCGCTTACAACACGGTCCAACCCCACTCCGGAAAAATCCTTTCCGGCGGTGTCGATGCCAACGCACTCCACAAGCCCAAGCGCTTCTTCGGAGCGGCCCGGAACATCGAAGAAGGCGGTTCCCTGACCATCATGGCGACGGCCCTCGTGGACACCGGCAGCCGGATGGACGAAGTCATCTTCGAAGAGTTCAAGGGCACCGGAAACATGGAAATCCACCTCGATCGCTCCTTGGTGGATCGCCGCATCTTCCCTTCGATCAACATCGAAAAATCCGGCACTCGCAAAGAGGAATTGCTCTACCATCCCGACGAGTACCAACGCATCTCCGTCCTCCGACGCGCGCTGGTGGGTGTACCTCCGGTGGAGTCGATGGAACTGTTGCTCGGCAAGCTCAAGAAGACCCCGAACAACATCATGTTCCTGCTCTCGATGGGGCAATCCTCACGCTGAACAGCCTCAACAGTCTGAACACAGCTCCCGTTCTCTGGCCTCAGGCCAGGTGAACGGGTCTCGGGGTTTGAATTTTAAATCACCCAATCCCGAGTCTCGATCGGGCGGGAGGATTCACTGGCAATCTTTGTTGGTCTAAGCAGGAACGATTCAGTCAGGAGGAAAGGGATCGCTGGGCGGATTCTTTCGCAAGACGAGGCAAGACGAGGCGCGGAACGATGGAAAGCCCATGGTTGAGACCCGAATCGAGCAAACAACGAATATCTTGCGGAAGAAAACGCAGCCAGCGATACCGATCCCATTGAATCGTTCCGGCTCAGTCGCCAAGCACGAAGCGCTTCTCGCCAACCCAAATCAGCAATCGAAGCAGGTCGGGTGTTCAACCCCGCCCTGCGACGATTCCAGCCGTTTCACCCCGCAACTGATTGAGTAACTGCCTCAAGCTCTCCAAGCTGCCCACCCGGATTGCTCCCACGGCATCAAGCTCGGCCTGATAGGCGGCACTGGCCCGCCCCCCCACCAGGATGGGGGTCGATGGCGGGAGGAGGCGTCGCAGGAGTTGCAATTCCAGCGAAAGAGCCGGGTCGTCCGTCGGATGTACCACGCTCAGACCTACAGCACGGGCACGCTGCTCAATGGCCATGCTGGCAATTTCTTCTGCTGGCAGACACGCGCCTCCATAAACCACTCGCCACCCGATGCCCGTGGCCGCTGCCGCAACAATGATGGCCCCCAGTTCATGGTGCTGACCGGATGGCGTGGTCACCACCAACACCGGGGCTCGAGGGTGCAACGCTATTGGACGAGCAATGTGACCCAGGAAAGTCCTCAAAACCGCCGTGGCCACGTGCTCTTGAGCCACCTTGACCTGCCCCTTGATCCAACCTTCTCCGATCCTCTCCACCAGCGGCACGACCAGATCACTGAGCAGACGCATTTGACCCAAGGAAACCGATGCACGCTCCAGCAATCCCTCCAATCTCTCGGCATCCATGCGTAGGACGGCCTCGAAGGCTCCGTCAAGAAATCCCCCAATTTCCTCCATCCCAGGATCCACGAAGCTGAGCGGCAACCCAATCTTGATCAAATCTGTTCGCCCCGTCTCTGCCAAGTCCACCACCCGCTGCGTCCCCACCGCCTTCGCCCCAGAACCGCCAGACGGCGACAAGCCGCCCACCGATTTCGCCAGAAGGGCCTGAACGGACTCGGTCGGAAGAGATGCGATCGTTCCAATGGAGAACCCCGCTTCCGTCGCCTGACGCAACACGGTTAACCGTTCAATATCAGCAGTGGAGTAAAGGCGCTGCTTACCCTCAGAACGAGTCGGCTGAACCGTTTGATACCGTTTTTCCCAAGCCCGAATGACATGCGGGCTCAGCCCCGTCTGCCACGCAACGGTCTTGATTGGATGTTTGACCACGGTTTCGCTCACTGGAGACAACAGTTCACTGCAATTTTGCCAAAATCAAGACACCGCGACGTTTCTTGCAAATAAACCTTCGTCCCATGAGTTACGACTCACAAAAGAAACCACACCAATCAACAAACCGCACTATTAGTTAGACAATAGTGAACCAAACTCTTGACGATCACGGCAATGAGCGCCAACTTCTCGGTGTCGGTTCTCGAATCCATCTGCAGTTCAAATCCGACCTGACTCAAATCTCTCGCTCGATGAAGTCATCCAAGAAATCCAAGAAACAGGCCTCCTCCGCCTCCAAGAGCTCTGGAACACCGAAAAACCCGGCATCGATTCGTGCAGCAGCCAAAACCCGGGTTCCATCGACGAATCGCTCCAAAGCCCTGTCCAAGAAGTCTGTGGTGAAGCCCGCCGTGGCCGCTACGACCGAGGCGAAGAAAATCACCAAGACCAAGAGCCGGGCAACCAGCGCTGCCGCTGTCTCTCGGGCCGGAATTCAAATCGTCGACGGCATTCCGGTGATGCCGCACGCGCCCGAACCCGTGCGAGAGATCTACGAATCCAAGAGCGCCCTGAACTTGTACATGCGGGAGGCGGTCGAGGTTCCACTGCTCACGGTGGCCGAGGAAAACGCACTCGCTGCCCGGATCAAACGCGGTGACGCCGTGGCCCGGGAGCACATGATCCGAGCCAATCTCCGGCTGGTGGTGAAAATCGCCAAGGACTACGACGGACTGGGCCTCCCCCTTCTGGACCTGATCAACGAGGGCAACATGGGCCTGATGAAGGGTGTCGAACGCTTCGACCCCTCCAAGGGCGGCAAGCTCTCCACCTACAGCTCCTGGTGGATCAAGCAATCCATCAAGCGTGCCTTGGCCAACCAGTCCAAGACCATCCGGCTCCCAGTTCATCTGGTGGACAAGATCTCGAAGATGCGCCGCGCGGCGATGGAGCTTCAGGAACTCTTCGGCCGTGAAGCGACCGATGAAGAACTCGCTGAGGAAATGGATGCCCCACTGCGCAAGGTGCGCCTCTGGCGTCGAGCTTCCCTGCGGACCAGTTCACTCGATGAATCGTTGGGCGACGAAGATTCCAGCAAGTTGGGTGATGTGGTGGCCGACGAAACCTGCCAGACCCCTTACGAGAACCTGGAAAGCCGGACAACCCACAAACTATTGCAGAGCACTCTGCACATCTTGGACTCGCGCGAGATGACGATCTTGCGCGAACGCTTTGCTCTGGATGGAGGTCGGGAAAAGACCCTCGATGAAATCGGCCAGAAATTCGGGGTCACTCGGGAACGCATCCGTCAGTTGCAGAATATCGCTCTGGCCAAGCTGCGCAAAAAGATCGAGGACATCGAGGCCGTGAGGATTCCCGATGAGGTTGCCGACGGTGTGAGCTGACCCTACGACCGTATCCATTCCACTGAGGTCTGCGGGTAACCCGCTTCAGGTGGTCGGGAGACGTCCGCAGACATCCCATCAGCTTTCGAGAATGGCGACTGCCGATGCGTATTGGGCGGTGTGGGTGAGGTTCAGGTGCACAATTCGCGCGGATCGGCGCTGAAACAACAGCGCTCCAGGTCCGTGGAGTTGGACTTGGTTGCTGCCATTGTCCAACCGGACCACCTCGATATCCAACCAACCGATTTCCGTCCCGATTCCCGTTCCAAAGGCCTTGCTCACGGCCTCTTTGGCGGCAAAGCGGGCAGCGACGTGGGTGGACGGATCCTTGTGGTCGAAACAATAGTCGTATTCGGCGGTACACAAGATGCGGCGGGCAAAACGCTCACCCAAACGCTCCAGCGAATCCCGGATACGCCCTACTTCCACCAAATCGATTCCCACACCCAAGATCATGGCGTCGACCCAGGCGGTACAGCCCCACCGTACCCTTCCATGGCTTGAAGGATTTCCCGTACGGCGTTTTCCAGCCCAATGAAGACCGCACGACTGATGATGGAATGACCGATGTTCAACTCTTCGAGATGCGGAACCACATGCAGGAGCGGGAGATTCTCGCGATTCAGCCCATGCCCGGCATTGACTCGAAGCCCCACCTGATGCGCCCGCTCAGACGCTGAAACCAGACGCTCCAATTCCCGGTTTCGCTCGGCCTTTTGGTGAAACACCTCTGCATAGGCTCCGGTGTGCAATTCAATGAACTGAGCCCCCACACGGGCGGACACCTCCACCTGGATTGGGTCGGGATCGACAAACAGGCTCACCTCGATGCCAGCATCCTTCATCCGGCGGATGGTCTCCCGCAGCGCGGCTTCGTGACCCACGACATCCAACCCGCCTTCGGTGGAGATTTCCTCCCGCTTCTCCGGAACCAAACAAACGATGTCCGGACGGATCGCCAGTGCGATGTCGACGATCTCCGGGGCATTGGCCATCTCGAAATTCAGGCGGGTCCGGATGGCTTTCCGCAACGCGACCATGTCTCGATCGATGATGTGCCGACGATCCTCCCGCAGGTGCGCCGTGATGCCATGTGCGCCCACCTGCTCACACAGGAGCGCGGCCGCAATGGGATCAGGCTCCCCCCGTTCCATGCCCCGATAACGGGCCTGACGGAGAGTGGCGACGTGGTCGATATTGACACCCAGTTTCAACATGTCGTGTTCAGTGTTTCGGAGCGGTCTTCGGAACGTTGGATGATTTGGGCGCCGGAGCATCCGGGAACCCCATCGGCGGAGGAACACCGCGGCTCATCTTGGGATTTCGCGTCGTCGCCGGATCCAACCAACGACCCAAGAGCACCCATTCCATCGCGGTCAAACCCACCGGCGCTTTCCGAGTCAGGGTGAAGGTCCCGGGGCCCGACTGACGAATCTGAGTCACGGTGTTGTCCACCTTCCCAAGGCCGTCGGTCAGCCAGAGATTGGCCAAGCCGTCGCCCGGTGCGGGGTTGAGACCCAAAGAAATGTCGCGGGCCTGAAGATTGGCCCACCAGTGCATAAAGTTCTCAGACGTGATCTCCCAATCGTAGACCACCAACCCAGGTTGCTGAAGTTGCTGCAGCAACTCCTTGGGAATGGGTTGAACGGATCGCTCGCGCCGGAACATGCTGAAACCGAGGAAGCCGGGTTTGTGGTTCTCGGTGCCGGTCAGCATCGGCACCACGCCCGGAGCGCTGTTCAAACCCAGGATTTGCTTCGCTGGATCATACATGACCAGGGCTTCAATCTTGCCCGGTTCGCCATTGGTGGAATAGCGCCGGCTCAACTCGGCATTGGCAGCCTTGAGCACCGGAGCGGAATCGTCCACGTGAACCACGACATAGCTCTGGAAAGGCGATTCTGCCTGAGCCCATTGATACATCTGACCCATTTCCTGCCCCTGAAAATACCCATCAAGGCCGAGTATTTTCATCACTTGAGGGGTCACCCCGCGAATGGCAGTCAGCGAGACCAACGGATCGTAAATCAAATTGGTTGGGTACTGCCAGTCGCGCAGAGGCAGTTCGCTCAGTCCAGGCTGCTTCAACGTACCGGACCACAGCACAGACCCATTGGTTGCGATTGCAGTGGCCTGTATTCCGGGCCACACACCCGGCGCTTTTTGGAAATCCAGCAACCGTGAGGCATTGGATGCCGTCGCAAGAACCTGAGAACGAAACGCCTTGGCCCGCGGTGAATCCGAGGGGCTGACAGCAAAGAGCCACCCCTTTTCCGCGCTCACCCAGGCTCCGGATGATTTGGAGGCGAGCGGCTTCACCACGGCGGGGTAGCGGTCATTCCAGATGGGAGCCCGCTCAGCGGTGATCCGGACGGCTAGAAAAACCTCCTTCGATCCATCGTTGCGCAACCACACCTCGCCGGCCGACTCATGGGCCAGCAAGTCGGCCACCAAGGGTTGAGCCTGAGTCACAGCTGCATCCGCCGCTGGGGCTCCGGACAACCATTCCAACGCGGCCCGCGTGGCGCGTGGGCGCAACCGCTCAGCCAATGCGGGCGCATTGCTGTGCGAAAGGAAAGCCCGCAGGGCCAAGGAGCCGGTTTGGCTGCGGAGGCCATCGGCTCCAACGAAATACCAACGGGTGGCCAATTCGGGAGTCTCCTCCTTGCATCCGGAGAGGAGCGCCAACAGCGCAACGGCCAGCAGCGCAGAAATCGAGCGTCGCATCATAGTCAGAACGACTCGGATGCCAGAGATCCAGAACCGAAGCAATGCGCCTTTGCGGTTACGACTTCTCCAGAGCACCTTTGCCACCGGAATGCGCGAGGAATGGTACTGGCTGAATTCATCGATTGGAGACGCCCCTGGCAACATGGCCTGGGACGAAACGCTGCTGGAAGCGGCCGCTGATCTCGGCGCCCCCGTCTTGCGCAGTTATGCCTGGGCGACACCGGCAGCCACCTTTGGATACTTCCAACGCTACGCCGACATCGCCGCGTGGACTCCCCTGCGCCCCCTCATCCGCCGACCCACTGGAGGCGGTCTGGTGTCCCATGCAGCCGATTGGACCTATGCGATTGTGGTCCCCCCACAACACGCCTGGTATTCGATCTCTGCGGTCGAAAGCTACCGCCGCGCCCACACCTGGCTTCAACGCGCCTTCGCCCACAGCGGCATCGAAACCGTTTTGGCTCCCTGCTGCGATCCGGCCGGTCCGGGACAGTGCTTTGTGGGTGCAGAGCGGGAGGATTTGCTGCTGAAAGGGCGGAAGATCGCCGGAGCCGCTCAACGACGGAACAAGTTGGGCCTGTTGATCCAAGGGAGCATCCAACCTACTCCATTAGATCTACCCAGAAACCGCTGGGAGGAGTCCATGCTTCGGACTGCCGAAGAGGACTGGGGGGCCCGTTGGAATCTCACGCTGCCCGCCTCCTGGAACCCATGGATCCCACGGATCGAAGCACTCCGGTCGCGCTATTCATCGAGCGACCACAACGAACGGCGGTGATGGACGGATGGGCCGATGCCACGGCGGAATCGGATGAAGACCGGCCGTGCGTGCGGAAGCTTCAGGCTTGGCCGAAATGATTCAGACCTCTTGCCGACGGCTTTGACGAAATTGAGTGGGCGTCATGCCGGTGGCGGCCCGGAATGCCCGGGTGAAGGCACTGTGATCATAAAAACCACAGGCATGCGCGATCTCGGCCACGGGTTTCTGACTCTCCTCCAACCATCGGGAGGCGGCCGCCAGCCGGGTGTGGGAAATCAACTGGCTCGGAGTGGTCCGGAAGAGTCGCTTGATGAGACGGGCAAAGCGGACGGGCGGTATGCCCGCCCGGGCTGCGAGGGAGGTCGGGCTCAACTCCTCGTCATAGTGGGACTCGAGGTGATCCAGGGCTGAGGCCAGTCCGGCCGGAATCCGCCCGGCCCCGGCGGGCACCTGAAGATCCCGGGAGATGCCCACCAGACCGATGATCTGTCCGTGGTCATCCCGGATTGCAAACTTGGTGGTGAAGCACCATCCAGTCTTTCGCCGCGGGTACCAGTGCAGTTCCAGCTTCTCGATGATCGGTCGGCCGGTTCGGAGGACCGCCTCATCCTGCCGGGCGAACCGCGTCGCCAAATCGACCGGATAAACCTCCCGCACCGTCTTGCCCACGAGATCCTCGGAGCGCTGGAACCCCACCCGCTCGGCCAGAGATCGGTTGACCGCGGTATACCGCCCGGCGGTGTCCTTGACGAAGAACGCAGCGTCGGGCACATGCTCAAAAATCTCGGCATACAGGCTCACAGGAAGGTGCGTCACCTGAAGCACCTTCTCGGCCCCGCCTGTGCGAACTTTGGCGGACATGGTCGGAGGGTGCTGCAAGACCCGCCTGAGGGCGATGTCAGACTCAGGGGGATGAGTCTCATTTCGTTTCGACGGCACCAGATGATCCGAAGATTCCTGGCAACCTGGCGCACGGGTGAGTCCAGCTGGGTCATGCTGTCTTTGATGTGTTGGACTGCCTTGGCCCAAGGATCACGTCAGGATTACCAACGAGCCTTGGGGTTGGCGCAGAAAACCGAAAACACGGTTTTCAGAGCCTCGGTCCAACCTCAATGGATCGCTGGCGGCGGAGGCCGTTTCTGGTACCGGGTGACAACGAGCCCAGATCAGAAGGAGTTCGTCTTCGTGGATCCAGAGCGCGGAGTCCGGGAACCACTCTTTGATGCCACGGTGCTCGCCCAACGCCTCACGAAGGCATCAGGCAACCCGGTGCGCCCAGAATCCTTGAACCTCGAATCCCTGACCGTGGAGCTGGAAGGCGAACATCGGGTGCTGCGTTTCAAACAGGCCGGGAAGCGGTGGAAAGCCCAAGTTCCGAAACTGACGCTCGAAGCGGATCCCAAGCCCGAGACCTCGCTGAACCCGGCTCCATCCCAACGCATCCCGAAACGGTCACGCAATACGGGAGAAGAAACGGAGATCACCTTCATCAACCGGACCAGCGAGGATGTCGAATTGTACTGGCTGGATGATCAGGGAGCGCGGCGACCTTACGGCCGGTTGCGCCCCGGAGCCGAACGGCGACAACACACCTTCGCTGGCCACGTCTGGCTCGGAACCGATCGGAACGGAACCGTCCTCGGAGCATTCACCGCCCAAGAAGGGGACGGTCGGGCCGAGTTTGTGAATCCGATTCCCGGAGCAAAAGATTCACAACACACCGCGGAAGAAACCCCGGCCGCCAAAGCCAATCCCCTAGATTCGCCGAACGGAAAATGGACCGTCGAAGTGAACGAGGGAGAGCTGTTCCTCCGGCCCAAGGCGGGTGAAGAAGCCGTGCGCGTCAGCCGGGATGCGACTCGGGATGATGCCTACGACACTCAGGTCCACTGGTCTCAGGATTCGACCCACTTCGTCGCTCGACGGGTGCGTCAGACCTCTCCCCGAAATGTCTCTTGGATCGAGGCTGCTCCCAAGGATCAGCTCCAACCCAAGTTGCATTCCCACACCTACCCCAAACCGGGCGACGCCCTGCCCCGCCCGCTTCTCCGGGTCTTTGCGGTGGACGGTTTCCGTCAGTACGATGTGGATCCCGCCCTCTATGCCAACCCCTTCACCGAGAGCGGGACTCTGGATGTCCAATGGGCACCAGACGGTCAGGAATTCTACGTCGACTACAACCAGCGGGGGCATCAGGTGTACCGGATCCTCGCCGTCAACCGCACTGGCCAGGTGCGCACTGTGGTCGAGGAGGCCCCGAAAACCATGGTGGACTGGACCGCCAAGACCTGGCGTCACTGGCTGCACCCGCGCGGCGAACTCCTGTGGATGTCCGAACGCAGCGGTTGGTGCCACCTGTGGCGCATCGACATCGCCACCGGCACCGTGAAGAACCCGATCACGCAGGGCAACTGGGTGGTGCGCTCGGTCGAACACGTCGATGAAGAACGCCAGCAAGTCTGGTTCTTTGCAGGCGGGATTCGACCCGGACAGGATCCTTACTACCTGCACCTCGCGCGGGTGAATCTGGATGGCACTGGGTTGACGGTACTCACCGAGGGCGACGGCACCCACAAGATCCAGTTTTCGCCGGACCGTCGTTGGTTCCTCGACACTTGGTCCCGGGTTGACCAAGCGCCCATCACGGAACTGCGCAGCGCGATCGACGGCCACAAGGTGCTGGAACTGGAACGCGCCGACATCACCCGACTCTTGGCCACCGGTTGGACCGTGCCGGAACGTTTCACCGCCAAGGGTCGCGATGGAACCACCGACATCCACGGCATCGTCATCCGTCCGTCGCACCTCAATCCGAAGACCCGCTACCCGGTGATCGAGGAAATTTACGCCGGACCTCAGGGAGCTTTCGTGCCGAAGGAATTCGGCCGATTGACCCGACAACACGCCCTGACCGAACTGGGATTCGTGGTCGTGCAAATCGACGGCATGGGCACCAGCCAACGCTCCAAGGCTTTCCATGACGTCGCCTGGAAAAACCTCGCCGATGCCGGATTCCCGGACCGCAAACTCTGGATCCGGGCCGCCGCCCAATCACGTCCCTGGATGGACCTTGGCCGCATTGGTCTCTACGGCGGCAGCGCCGGCGGACAAAACGCTCTGCGAGGTTTGCTGGACCACGGGGACTTCTACCAGGTGGCCGTCGCCGACTGCGGGTGCCACGACAACCGCATGGACAAGATCTGGTGGAACGAGCAGTGGCTGGGTTGGCCCGTAGACGAATCCTACCGCCGCAGTTCCAATGTCGAGGACGCCCACAAGCTCACAGGCAAACTCCTCCTGATAGTGGGCGAGGTGGACACCAACGTGGACCCGGCCAGCACCCTTCAAGTCAGTGCCGCTCTGGTCCGCGCCGACAAGGACTTCGAATTGCTCGTCATGCCTTCGACCAACCACGGCGCCGCGGAGACTCCGTACGCCAGCCGACGCCGCATGGATTTCTTTGTGCGGCACCTGCTGGGTCGAGAGCCCCGCTGGCACTGACCCCCAGACGGGCGAAAGGCGTTGTTCAGGCCAGCAACGCCGGGATGGGGTGGGATTCTTCGACGCCGGTCAAACGTTGGTCGAGTCCCTGACTCTTGAAGGTGAACCGTCGGTGATCCACACCCATGCATTTCAGGATGGTGGCGTTCAGGTCGTTGATGTGCACCGGGTTCTCCACGACGTTGTAGCTGAAGTCGTCGGTTTCGCCGTAGGAGATACCGCCCTTGATGCCGCCGCCCGCCATCCACATACAGAAATTCCGCGGATGGTGGTCGCGACCGTAGTCGGTCCGGGTGAGCCGACCTTGGGAATATACGGTCCGACCAAACTCACCGCCCCAGATGACCAGTGTGTCTTCGAGCAGGCCACGGGCCTTGAGATCATGGATGAGTGCCGCGGAGGCTTGGTCGATGTCCTTGCACTGGGCACGGATCTCGGAGGGCAAGTTGCCGTGCTGGTCCCAGCCACGATGCAGAATCTGCACACAGCGCACACCACGCTCGACCAACCGCCGGGCCAGCAAGGTGCTCGCTGCGAAGGTTCCCGGCTTTTTCACATCGTCGCCGTACAAGTCGATGGTGGCCTTGGACTCGCTGGAGAAATCCACCAGGTCCGGAACGCTGCTCTGCATGCGAAAAGCCATCTCGTACTGGGCGATGCGAGTCAGCGTCTCAGGATCACCCCAGCGTTCATGGGTTTGGGCGTTGAGTCGATTGAGGGCATCGAGCACCACACGCCTGTCCTCGCGGCTCACTCCCGGCGGGTTGTCGATGTACAGCACCGGGTCACCAATGGACCGCAAGGCCACACCGGTGTAGCGGGTCGGCAAGTATCCACTGCTCCACATGCGGGTGAAGAGGGCCTGGGCATCCGCCTTGGAAGACCAATTCGGGGTCAGCACCACGAAGGCAGGCAACTCATTGTTCTCACTGCCCAAACCGTAGGCCAGCCAGGAACCCAGACTCGCCTTGCCCGGCACCTCGCTGCCGGTCATGACGAAGGTGCAGGCCGGATCATGGTTGATGGCATTGGTTTGAACCGACTTGAGCACCGCCAATTCGTCCACCACCCGGGCCGTGTGCGGGAGCAGTTCACTGATCCAGCGCCCACTCTGGCCGGCTTGATTGAATTTGAACATGGTCGGTGCCACCGGAAAGCGGGCCTGGCCCGAGGTCATGGTGGTGATGCGTTGACCGTTGCGGACCGAATCCGGCAAATCCTTGTCGAAATACTCCTGCAGCTTCGGCTTGTGGTCCCAGAGATCGAGTTGGGACGGAGCCCCGTTCATGTGCAGGTAAATGAGCCGCTTGGCCTTCGGCGCAAAGTGCGGGAATCCGGGCAGCGGGGGATGAACGCGGGGAACAGCCGGGGCCGCCGCTCCGAACAACTTGCCGGCCCCGAGTGTCGCCAATGCCAGACCGCCCAGGCGGATGCCCGTATTGCCGAAGAATTGACGCCGGGTCTGATTCAGTTGGAATTCTAACAGAGGATTCATGGTCAGTTGCGGGTCACGGTTTCGTCGAGGTTGAGCAGCAGGTTGGCCGTCAGGGTGTAGGCGGCCAGTTCGGTCTCGGGCAATCCGGAGCGCGGAGCCGATTCACCGACATGGATCGCCTTGCGGGCGGATTCGGGGTCGGCCTGGTACCGTTCTAGAAAACGGCCGAAGGTCGAACGCACGACCTCCAGCTCCGTCGCGCTGGGCGGACGAGAGAGGACGGTTTTGAAGGCAAAGCGGATGCGATCCTCGGGACGAGCCCCCCCTTCCGTCATCATCCGGCTGGCCAAACCGCGGGCGGCCTCGAAGTGCTGGACGTCGTTGAGGAGTTGCAAGGCCTGCAAGGGCGTGTTGCTCCGCTCGCGACGGGAACAAAACTGCTCCCGGTTCGGCGCATCGAAGGTGGCCATGAACGGTGGAGGCGCCGTGCGTTTGAAGAAGACATACAAGCTGCGACGGTAAAGAGCGGAACCGGCGTCTTGACGGTAATTGCGGGTGTTGGAACCGCTGTAGGCCACCGGTTCCCAGATGTTCGGCGGTTGGTACGGGCGAACCCCCTTGCCACCCAAAGTGCCATCGAGGAGTCCGGAAACGAACAGTGCATTGTCACGCAATTGCTCGGCATCCAATCGGAAGCGCGGGCCGCGGGCCAACCAGCGGTTCTCGGGATCCCGTTGCAGAAGGGCCGGAGGAACGGCCGCCGACTGCCGGTAGGCCGCCGAGGTCACCAGGGTGCGAACGAGCGCCTTCACATCCCAACCGGATTCCTGGAACGACACTGCCAACCAATCGAGCAACTCCGGATGACTCGGCGGTTCACCTTGTGAACCAAAATCATCAGCCGTCTTCACGAGGCCCACTCCGAAGAACTGCTGCCAGAGACGGTTCACCGTGACCCGGGCGGTCAGCGGGTGTTCCGAAGACACTAGCCATCGGGCCAGATCGAGCCGGTTGGGAACCTGCCCGGCTTGCTTCATCACTGGGAAAACCGCAGGTACGGCACGGCTCACTTTTTCGCCGGGTGCATCGTACTGACCGCGCACCATGACAAAGCTGTCGCGGGGCTTGTCCATGTCCCGCCAGATGAAGGTCTGCGGGATTTGATCTTGGAATTTGTCCCGCTGCTGACGCAGGTCGATCACCGCTGTGTTGAGCGGATCCATGGTAGCCCGGGTCTCCGTGCAAACCTTGTTCAAGTAGTATTCCCGGAGCATCCGCGTCTGCTCTGGCGTCCGCTTGTCCGCCGGCACGTCCTTGAAAATCTTCCGAAGATTCTCCGGCAATTCCTTGGGCTCCTTGCCTTGGTTCTGAGCGATCCAAACAGACAAAGAAGTAAGGGGGTCCCGGGCTGGATCAACGCGACCCATGATTCCGGCATGGTCCCAATGGACGAGTCCGCCATGCTGGGTGTAGGCAATTCCGCTGACCGGCTGCCCCGCCTTGAGGCCCACGGCATCGGCATCGAACTCCAGTCGAACCCACTCCCCCGCCTTGGGTAGAGGTCCGGCATGCATCCGACTGGGCTTGCCCTGGGTACCCCAATCGGTGGCTCCCGCATCTCCCCAAACCACACGATGCTCCCAATCGCCCTGAAAGAACTGGAGCATGACCATCTTGGGCAAGGAGGCCGGATCCAGCCGAACCCAAGCAAAGACCTTGGCCGACGCAGGAACCGCGAAAGATAGGCCCTCAAAGACCGATTGAATCATCCCATCACTCCGCTGCTGGAGTGACGATTGACCAAACTTCACCGGCCCATCGGAAGACTTCACCCAAGAGGGAGATCCCTGAAGCCGGGCTCCGGTCGGGGTGCCGTCTTCGAGCCATACCGTCTCCACATCGCGGGCCGACGGCGGTGGATTGAGGGTGGCCGGATCGGTGTAGGACAAACTCTGGACTCGGGTAGCCACCCCCTTCTCTGCCTCCAAAATGCGGGAGTCGAACTCGGTCAGTTTCCAGATATCCTTCTCGGATTTCACGGGCGCCACGGGCGGGGTGCGCAACGCGTTACCATCCATCGCAGGGTCGGCCGCGCTGTGGAAGAAAGCGTAGAGCGAGTAAAATTCCTTCTGCGAGATGGGGTCGAACTTGTGATCGTGGCAGACGGCACATCCGGCCGTCAGACCCATCCAAGCCTGCGCCGTGGTGGAGGTGCGCTCGACGGCATAACGGAAGACGAATTCAGCATCAATGGCGCCCCCCTCACCGGTGGTGACGTTGTTGCGGTTGAAACCGGTGGCAATCAACTGGTCTTGGGAAGGGCTGGGCAGGAGATCTCCGGCCAACTGGTCGACGGTGAATTGATCGAACGGCAGGTTGCGGTTGAAGGCTCGGACAACCCAGTCGCGGTAGGGCCAGATTTGGCGCTCATTGTCGAGGTGCAGACCGTGTGTGTCTGCGTATCGGGCCACATCGAGCCAGTGGCGGCCCATTTGTTCACCGTACTGAGGGCTGTCCATGAGGCGATCCACGCAACGCTCGTAAGCGCCCGGAAGCGAATCCGCCAAAAAGGCGTCCACCTCGGCCGGTGTGGGAGGCAAGCCCCGAAGGTCCATGCTGAGGCGGCGCAACAAGGTCGAACGATCGGCTTCGGGCCCCGCGGATACGCCCTCTTTCTGCCAGCGGTCCGCCAGGAATGCATCAATGGGCCCTGATTCCTTGTTGGACGCGGATGGGGGTTGAACCTTGCGAGGGGCCTCGAAAGCCCAGTGCTTCTGGTAGGGAGCCCCCTGTTCAATCCATTGGCGGAGAATCTTCTTCTGGGCTGCAGTGATCGTCTTGTGGGATTCCGGAGGCGGCATGATGGAATCCGGATCCTGCGTCTCCAGCCGCTTCCACAGTTCGCTCGATTTCAAGTCACCCGGTCGAATGGCTACGCGACCTTCTTTGTTGGCTGTGAAGGCTCCGTCGGCGGTGTCGAGACGAAGCCCGGCTTTGCGCTTCTTCGCGTCCAATCCATGACAGGAAAAACAGTTGTCAGACAGGATGGGGCGAATGTCCCGATTGAAGGTCAGGTCGGCCGCCAGGGCAGAAGCAGCCGAAACCGTCGCCATCGCCGGAATCCACCGGAATACGCTTTGAACTACGCGATCGGGAAGCATGACCCCAGTGTGTCTGGAGACGACAGAGATTCAATCCCGCAACCGCACGATTTACTG